>JACQVW010000745.1 GCA_016209535.1 Planctomycetota bacterium
CCATTCTTCGCGGCGCACTTCCCCACTCCGCCGCCCCCACCGCCGTCTGCCTCGGCTCCTTGAGATGCGGCGTCGAACATCGAACGCAGCGTCCAGCCCGCCCCCAAGAGAACAAACGCGATGGTGATCTTCTTCACGACAACCTCCAAACATTCCAACCCTTTCCGCGAGCGCCTGGGACCCTCCCAGACCTCCGGCGCAGGGGCCAATTGTAACCACCGGACCCCACGATGCGTATCACGGATATGAACTCTCGCCCGAACCCTAACCCCTTGTGCCGCTTATATCAATGGGTCAGGGGCGTTCTCCAGGGGCCTCCAGGGGCTGGGTTGGGGCTCTGGGGCTGAACTTGGGCGCACTCCCTGCCGGGAGGCCCTCGAGGGCCTCCCGGCAGGGAGTGGAGCGCGTGGGTTCTCGTGACATCAAGAGGCGCGTGGTGACCACGGCGAGGGCACCCCCTGGCCGGCTTCCGGCCGACTCGCGAGCCCTGTGGCGGTGAAACCGGGCGAGCGCCAACGGATCGGCCGCCAGGCCCGGCGCGAGGACCCTCAAGGCCACTGGGCGGTTCAAGGATCCCTGCCGGGCGCGGTAGACGACCCCCATCCCGCCTCGACCCAGCTCTCCTTCGAGGACGACGTCGCCGATGGTCTCGCCCGCGCCCGCCGCCGGGGGCCTCGGCGAGCTCCGCCGGGTCCGCCTGGCTCGCCGCGATCCGCCGATCGACGTCCGACGCCGTCGCCGCTTGCCCGCGCAGGCGCGCGGGAGGGCCGCTCGCCTGGTGCCGCGCCTCGCAAACGGCCCTCCCGCTTGCCCGCGCAGGCGCGCGAGGAGGGCCGCCAGGGCCGCCCGCGCGTCGATCTCGGGGAGCACGTCCCCCGTGGCGTAGTCGAGGTACTCGACGCGGCGGACCTCCCCGGCCGCCTCCTCCCGCAGCCGCAGCACCGTGCGGTTCAGAAACCCGACCCGCTCGCGCTCGCTCCGGTCCTCCCGGTAGACGACGAGCGGGTGCAGGGGAGCTCGGGCGCCGGGCGCGACGAAGTAGACCTCGCCGGGCACGGCGCGGCTCGCCGCCGCGGCCTCGGGGCCGACGCGGCTCTCGGGCAGCGTGAGGCTGGCGAGCCCCTCAAGGCCCTGCCACTCGATCCCGGCCGCGCGGCCCGCGGCGTCCACGCTCAGGCGCGCGACGGCCAGCGTCAGCCCGCCGAATAGGCACTCCTGCCGCAGGACCTCGAGGCACGCATCGAGGAGGAGGGGCCCCAGCTCCTCGTAGAAGGCCAGGAGCCGCTGGGCTCCGTGGCCGAAGACCTGGTTCCGGTACGCGGCGACGAGGTTGAAGAAGCCGAGGATGCCCTGCCGCGCCGCGTCGCGGGCCAGATCGGCCGCGACCGCGGGCGCTCCCTCGGGCCCGCCCCGCCCCGCCCGCTCGGCGAAGGCGCGCACGGCGGGCAGCGGCTCGGCGCGGAGCAGCCTCTCGTGCGTCCCGGCGAGCGGCAGGAGCGCCGCGTCGGCCCTCGCCTGGAGGTGAAGACTCGCCTGGCGAAGGTAGCCCACCCAGTGGCCGACCGAGGGCAAGCAGAGGTCCTCGAGGGCCTGCGCGAGCTCCGAGCGCGGCTCGAGGCCGTTCGCCAGCGCGACCCCGATCCTGAGGCAAGCGGCCAGCTTCAGCGTCGCCTCGGCCAGGTAGTAGGCGTTGTGGTGGCGGTCGAGAGCCGACTTCGCGTTCCGCGTGCGGCGATAGAGCTGCGCCAGGGGCAGGGGCAAACGCGCGACGAGCTCGTCGTCCCGCCGATCGTCCGCGTGCGCTGCCACGGTCAAGGCTCACATTCTCCGAAGACTGCGACGCCGGCATTCTCTCGGGTCCGCCGCCGCTTTTCCAGCGCCTGCCGCGGCGCGCCGAGCCGCGGGAGGCCTGCGCGGCCGTCAGCGTCCGCGTCCAGCACCGTCGCGCAGGGCGATCGCCGCTTCGCCCAGGGCCTTGCCGATGGCGCAGGCGGTCCTGGCGCTACCGAGGTAGTGGAACGGCCAGTCGCTGCCGACCTTGTTCCACTCGCTCAGGTTCTCGCGCCAGCCCTTCTTGTAGATCGCCTCCGCCTCGAGGTCCCAGTAGATGTCCGTCTTGACGAGCGCGACGTTGCCCTTGAGCTCGGGCACGTCGAGGATCGCGGCCTGCGCGGCCTTGTACCGCTCGATGCCGGCGTTGGCCTTCAGGCCGTCGACGCCCATCTGCGCGACGACGAACGGCAGCCCGGGCGACCTCAGGTCCCGGCGAGCGTCGCGGATGAAGTGCGCGAGGTTCGTGGTGTACTCGGCCGTGTGGTCGGCGTTGATCATGTCGTTCCATCCCCGGAACCAGATGAAGCCGGCGAGCTCGTGCCCCTGGCCTTCGTACTGCGGTTGGTCGTCCAGGAGGAGCTGACGATAACCGATGGGGCATGGAGCTCGATAAGTCACTTCGCCTTGTACTTCCACGGGTTGACGGAGAAGCTCGACTTGAGCTTCGCGATCTCCTGCTCGAGCGCCTGCTGGTGCTCCTTCGCGAGCTTCTGGATCTCGGGGGGGAGCTTGTCGAGGGCAGGCGGAGCCGGGCCGAGGCCGAGCGAGAAGCTCGCTGACTGCACAAGCTGATCCGGTTCCGCGGTGAACGAGATCGGGCCCTCCTGGAGCGCGGAGATAGAAACCTCGACAGCGTCCTGGGGCTCGAGCATGAGCTGAGCCACCGCGAATCCCGTCCCGCCGGAGACGCCGGAGACCCACGGACCCTCCTCGACCTTCTCTTCCCCTGCGAGCGCGAGCTGGTAGGACTCCAGGGCCTTGCGCGCCTCGGGATCCTTCTCCTCGACCAGTCGGGCCGCGAGCGCCCGTCCCAGGACATCGCGCGACCGGCGGACCTCCGCGCTGCGCGCCGCCTCGGCACGCGCGAGGACCTCGTACAGGGCCGGCTTCCCCGCGTGGGAGTTCGGCCGGCAAGCGAAGAGGAACGTCTCGTTGTCCGGCGCCCACGCGACATCGCCGAGCCAGCACTCGACGTGGTGCTTGTTGTGGAACACCATCTCATTGGCACCAAGGTCGTAGAGCCAGATGTCGCAGGACTCGTCGCCCACGGCGAGCTTGCGGCCGTCGGGGCTGTATCCCAGGCAGGTGATCCAGAACGGCTGCTGCTTGGAGACGACGTCCTCGCGCCCCGCCTCGAGATCGTACTGGTACACCTTGTTCTCCTGACCGCCGTAGGCCACGCGCGTGCCCCTGGGGTGGAACGCGACCGCGTGGAGTGGAGATGGCCGCATCGTCTCGTAGCGCTTCGCCTTCGCCGCGAGGTCGAAGACGAGCAGGCGGCCATCCTGCGCGGTCGACCCGAGCAGCCGCCCGTCGGCGCTCCAGGCGAGGTTCGTGACCTCGCTCTGGTGGCCGGGCACGCTCTCGAGGAGCTCGAGGGAGCCCGCGTCCCTCACCTCGAGCCCCGCCCCGGCGGCGGCGAGCCGGTTCCCGTCTGGCGACAAGGCGACCCGCCTCGCCGCCAGCTTCTCGTCGCGGGCGATCTGCTTCCCCGATGCCACGTCGAGCACCGCAACGCCGCCCCGCTTGAGGACCCACGCCACCCGGCGGCCCCCGGCGTCCAGGGAGACCGCGTCGGTCCCCTCCTCCGGGAGCTGGAAGCGCTGGAGGATCTTCCTCGTCGCCGTCTCGAAGACCACCACCTCTCCGCTCGAGGTGACCGTCACCATGCGCGTCCCGTCGCTCGAGAAGACGACCCCCGGCGTGTGCGAGACGTCCCTTCCGCCCTCCTCCGGGATGCGGAAAGAGGACTCGAGGTCCACGCGCGGCCCCTCCTCGGGCGGCTGTCCGGCAAGGGGCGGGCTCGGGGGCACAACGGGTGGGGCGGGCATGCGGGGCCCGCCGCCTCCGCCGTCCCGCTTGGCGGAGAGGCACCCTGCGGCGGCGAGCGCGAGGCCGGCAAGAACGGTGGCGAGGCGGGAGAGGACCATGGGACTCTGGGGGGCTCGGATCATGGCTGGGGCTCCTTTCCTGGCGAATCCGAGAGGCGGCAGGGAGAGGGCTGTCGTCCCTGTAGACGTCCGGAGTGGAGGAGAGCTTAGGGGCCCAATGTCATGGTTGTGCAACGAAGGGCGAGTGGCCTCGGCGGACATGGCCGCAACAAGCCCCTCAACGGCACAGCACCGGCTCGGGGAACGGCGGCGGGATGTCGGCCCCGCCCTGGAAGAGGAAGCTCAGGACGAAGACCGCGTCGGAGAGGTCCACGCGGCCGTCCGCGTTCGCGTCGAGGGCCTCCGCGCAGGCCGGCCTCGCGAGGACCCCGAGGAACAGGTCGCCGAGGACCGCCACGGCGTCCGAGATGTCCACGGTCCCGTCGCCGTTCGAGTCGCCGCGGACCCAGAAGGGCCCCGCCTCGGTGTAGAAGAAGCCTTCCTCGACGACGTCGCAGCCGAAGGCGTTGCAGACCTCGAGCGGCGCGAAGCCCTCGCGCTCGCACCCCGGAGCCGTCACGCGCAGCGTCGCCCCGTCGGCAAGGAGAGTGAATCGCGCCGGCCGCCTGCAGACCTTCACCTGGAGGCCCTGCTGGTTGAGGCGGGTCCCCATCACGAGGAAGACCTTCCCGCGCACGCCCCGGTTGTCGAGGACGAGGGCGATCGCCGGCGCCGCCCCGGCCGTCACCTCGACCGCGAGGTCCTCGAGGGCCGGCTCGGCGGCGCGGGGCCCCGGTAGGACGAGGAGGCTCTCGAGACGGGGCGCCGCAGCGGGCCCCAGGAACGAGAGGCGCGTCGAGCCGGGGGCCCCAGCGACCACGCGGCAGCGGACCTCCGCGAGCAGGATCGAGTCCCCCGCCGCGAAGGCGCCGTCGCCGATGGCCTCGGGCAGGACCGTCATGGCGTGGTGGAGGCGCCCGGCGCTCGCCTCCACGGCCGAGGCCTCCAGGACCTTGCCGCGCAGCGCCTCGGGAGCCGCCACCGCGAGCACCGAGAGGACCGACGGGTCGTACGCGATGGAGAAGCTCGTGCCCCGGAGAGGCTCGCCGGCCGCGGCCAGGACCGCGACGACCCCCTCTTCGCCCGCGCTCAGGCCCCTCATGACCTGGAGGCGGAGCCTCCCCGAGGGCTCGGGGGCCGGGGCAGGCGGAGGCGTCCCGGCGAGGGCCGCCGAGCCGCGGAGGGCGGCGCGGAAGAAGAGCGTCCTGTCGAGGCGCGAGCGGTTGCGCACGTCGAGGGCGAGCACGTTGAGCCCCGGGCGAAGGAGCTTCGGGCAGAGGCGTAACTCTTCCCAGACGCCTCCCGCGTGAGACCTGGCGGCGTGCTCGGAGGGGACATCGTAGCCCGCATCCCCCAGGCCCCGCCGAGCGACCTCGACCCCGTTCAAGTACGCCACGAAACCGTCGTTGTAGTCGAGCTCGAGGACGAGGTCGTCGATGCCTTCGAGCTCCTCGGCATCGCCTGCAGTGAAATCGGCCCGCGCTCGAAGGGAGATGGAGCTCGACGGCGAGCCCGCGAGCGCCGTCCCGAGGGCGCTCGAGCCGAAGCCGACGCCGCCGGGGCCCTGAGGCCAGGCCGAGACGTCCGCGCCGGGCTCCATCCAGTCGTCCTCGGGGAGCATCGAGCCGTGCCAGTAGCGCCAGGGGTCCCCTTCGGCAAGGTAGACTCGCCTGGCCTGCTCGCGGCAGCCGAGGGGATCGCCCGTCGAGTCCAGGGCGGCCTGCGGAAAAGGCTGCGGCAAGGGCTTCCCCGAGGCGAGGGACCCCAGGAGGGTCGCGGCGTCCTCGAGGGACAGCGTCCCGTCGTCGTTCGCGTCGGCCGCATCGGGGCACGGCGGGGCGCGTGACCCGGAGGCGACCTCGACGACCGCCGCCGCGTCGGCGGCGTCCACGTCGCCCGGGGGCGCACCGTCCTCGAGGAGCACATCGCCCCGCACGAAGCGGCGCGGCGAGTCCTCCGGGACGGAGTAGGAGCAGGCGGCCCGCGGCACCTTGGCGTAGAGCCGGTGGATGGGCGCCGGGATGCTCTCGTTCGACGTGATGACGTCGCGGTCGCGGTGGTCGAGGCAGATCGACTCGCTCTTCGTCTCGATCGGGGCCCCCGGGCGGGCCTCGGCGGCCTGGAAGAAGATGCGCTCGAAGGGCTCTCCTTCGGGGAGGTGGAGCTCGAGGACCTCCGAGTACGTGCGGACGAGAAGCCTCCGGCCGTCCGCCGACAGGTCCGCGCCCGTGATCAGGTCCCCGTAGTCGAGCGTGCCGAGGCGCGCCATGGTCTGCACGCCTGCCGCAGGGTCCAGCGAGGGCAGGCGATAGACCCCCGGGGCCGCGGCGTCCTTCGTGAGCACGTACACCTTCCCGCTCGACGGGTGCACCACGAGCGCCTCCGCATCGAAGCTCCCGTCGGGGTAGCGGAAGGGGAGCTTCTCCGCCGGCTCGGAAGCCAGGACCTGGCCCGGCTCGAGGCTCGGGAGCCCCGGCTCGAGCACGCGGTAGACCGCAAGCTGGCCGCGGTCCAGGCCATTGTTGCCCGTGTCGGCGATGTAGAGATACGTCTCGCCGGCCAGGGGGCCCGGCCCTCGAGCGATGTCTTCCCAGTCCGTCGCCGCGGCGCCCAGGACCTCGACCTCCGCGACGATGGCCCCGTCGAGCCGCATCGCGAAGACGCGCGGGGAGTCGCCCGAGTCGTTGTGGATCCAGTAGTGCCCGGCGTGGAGCGTCACGGGCACCATGCCGGAGAGCTCCGTGATGCGCGGGTCGGTCACCGTGCCGGCCCGGACCGGATCGAAGTACTCGTCGCCTCGGGAGCCCCGCGGCAGGGCGGCCGAGGCCAGGAGGACGGCGGTGATGACGATCGAGGCTCTGCTTGCCAAGGGAGACGGGACCCTACCCGGGCGGCCCCGGCCGCTCCGCGCCGGGGGCCCAAACCCATGGACCCTGTACGCGGCCGCGGCCGCCAGGACGACGTCGAGTATGGGGAAGCGGAGCGGCCTGGTCAAGGCCTCGAGCACGGGACCAGGGGCAGGACCTTGGCACCGGAGCCTGACATCCCTGCTCGAGTGGATCGATGACATGGAGGACCGAGCCTTCGAGAGGAACGGCCTCGACGCTGCTCAGCAGCGCGCCACCCGCACACGCTTCTTGTCGAACACGGCCGCGAGCTCCACGACCGGGTCAGCACCCGCGGCGCGGATCTCCGCGGCGTACTTCTGCGCGCGGACCTGCTCGAGCGCGGCCGCGAGGGTCTCCTCCATCGTCTCGGAGGCCTTGAGCACCTTGAGCTCGAGGGCGACGCCGGGCACGCCGGGTCTGCGTGGCACGATCAGCACGTCGCACCGGCCCAGACCGGATTCCCGGTTGGACCTCACCTGGTGCGTCTTGTCCAAGGCCACGAGGAGTCCCGCCACGAACGCCTGGTAGACGACTTCCCGCGCCCGACCGGCGGTGTCGTGGTAGGAGAGCGTGCGCTCGAGGAGCGCCCCCAGGTGTTCCTCCACCGCGCTCGCGTCGCCGGCGAGGAGGGCGCGGCAGAAGGCCTCGAGGGGCGCCCCGCCGCCCAGTCCTCCCCGGAGCCACTCGAGGAAGAGGCGGCGGTAGACGGTCGAGACCTCCTTGTTCGGGATCGCCAGCCTCCAGCGCGCGCTGCCTGACTCGTCCTGTGACACCCGCTCGTCCGCCCGCAAGTAGCCCGTGAAAAGGAGAAAACTGAAGACGGCCTCGGCCTCGGTGGAGATGCCTCTCAAGACGACATGCTCGTCGATCGGCTTCACGACGGTGCCCCCGGCAAGGAGCGCCTCGAGGTCGCTCTCGAGGCCGAGCCCTGCCTCGAGGAGGAGCTTGCGGATCAAGGCGTCGCCGCCCGTATTCACCCAGTAGGGCCCCGCTTGCCTTTCGGCGTCGTCGAGGTAGCTCAAGACGGACCAGGGGTTGTAGACGACATGGCCGCCGAAACGGTAGCCGTTGTACCAGGACCGGAGATCATCGCGTTCGGCGGTCGAGAGGTGGAAGTCGGCACAGAGCCGTTCGACCTCGCTCTCCGTGAACCCGAAGCTCGTTGCGAATGGCTTGCGCAGCAGCGAGTGCACCTTGAGGTTGTTGAGCCCCGAGAACATCGACTCCTTGGCCACGCGCAGGATCCCCGTGAGGACCCCCTTCTCGAGGTGGGGGTTATCCTTCAAGCCCGCCGAGAGGAAGTTCCGGAAGAAGCCCACGATCTCTTCGTAGCGCTTCTCGTCGCCGTAGACGTCGTGGATCGGCGTATCGTATTCGTCGATCAGGATGAAGGCCTTCTCGCCGGTCGCCTGCTGGAGCCAGCGACACAGGTGAAGGAGGGCATGTTCCTTCGAGGCGGCATCGGCGGTCCGACTCGTGATAGAACGCCATTCCTCACGGTCTCCAACCGCCAGGACCGGCTCGATGACCGGGGCCAGGCGGAGCGCCTCGGTTGCGACGATGTCGGCGAGCGCTTTCCCTTGGCTCCAGGCGGCCCCCTTCATGTCCTTGAAGGTGAGGAATATGACCGGGTGGCGCTGGAACCGCCGCCAGACATCGTCGCCCGCCTCCTCGATCGCGAGCCCCGAGAAGACACGGCGGACGTCGCCGCCCTGAGATCTCTCATGGAGCGGGCGCTCGACGAAGCAGCGAAGGGTGGACATGTTGAGCGTCTTCCCGAACCGCCGCGGCCTCGGCAGCAGGAGGACGCGGCCGGGATCGGCGAGGATCTCCGCGACGAAGAGGCTCTTGTCCACGTAGAGGAGCCCATCCTGGCGGAGCTGGAGGAAGTCGGAGGTGCCGAGCGGGGCGCGAGGTCTCATCGCGCTCAGTGTAGCACCACACATCCTGGCCGACCACCGAGCGGTCAGGGACGCGCTCCACCGCCGCCCCGCGGCTCCCGCGGCCGCTGCTCTGCGCCCCCCCGCCCCGCGCTCGCGCGCACGATGCGCAGCGCCCAGTCGCCGGGGCCGGGGGCCGTGAACCGCTGCTCGCCGCCCGAGACGCGCCCCGGATCCTGGAAGCGGCCGCCCCGGCCGTTCGCGGGGCTCCACCAGGCGTGCTCGTAGGTCCCGCCGGGCGCGAGCTCCACCGCCACGGTCCCGCCGGACGGCAAGTAGAGCGCGTAGGCGGAGCCGGGGCGCGCGAGGCAGAAGGCCTCACCGGCCTTGACGAGGGAGTTGTCGGGAGCCATCTCCCAGAACGGCACGGACTCGAGGAGGGCCCGCGCGCCGCCCAGCTCGGTCCAGACGGGCTCCCAGGCGGCCGGAGGCCGGTCGTAGGGCTCGAGCACGTGGGCCTCCCAGACGCCCCCGCCGAGGTACGCGCTCCACCACGCAGAGCGGTCGAGCTCCGGGCGGCCCTCGTCGAAACCGGCCATGAGCACGCGCCGGCCGCGCGCCTCGCAGCGGCGGATCCAGTCGATGGCGATCGCGTTGTGCCCCAGCGCCGCCTCGCGGGTGCGGCGCGCGCCGGGGCTGCCCGTCTGGATCGCCGTGAAGTCGACCTGGAGCGCGTCGGCGTACGCGTCGAGCGGCCGGTTCACGTTGTGGATGCCGCGCGGGTGGCCGTAGGGGTCGATCTCCTCGAGGCGCCGCGCGCGCTCCAGGCCGACCTCGAGCGGGTGGTTCTCGTTGTGCTCCTCGCCGATGTTGAAGAGCAGCGCGGGCAGGTACCCGAAGCGGGCGACCACCTCCCGGTAGAGCCGCTCGTGGTCGTAGCCCGTCCACGCGCTGTCGTCCTCGAGGACGAGGTAGGGGACGACGCCCCTCGCCTGCATGTGCTCGAAGAGCGCCCGCCACTCCTCGAGGCGGGCCACGTCGAAGCGCGCGTCCGCCCCGGCGTGCAGCTTGGCCTCGGCGGACGTTCCGCCAAGCCACGGCCACACGTCGTCCTCGTCGCCGCCGACGTTGTGCACCATCATGTACAGGGAGTTGATGCCGCGCTCGGCCAGGTAGTCGACCGCGGCGGCGCGCTCCGCCTGCGTGTCGTAGTGCTGGAACCGTCCGAGGAAGCTCTCGGGGTCGTCGCAGCCGGCCTTGAGCCAGTACGGGCCGTCGCGGAGCTTGAGGTAGCGGATCCTGTCCTCCGCCGTGCCCGCGTGCTCCAGCCGTCCCCAGCGCCAGAAGCCGGGCGCATCCTCCGGCTGGGGGATCACGACGAAGCTCCCCGTCCAGCCGTCGAGCCGGTCCTCGGGACTCGCAGTCTCGAAGGTCCACCGGCCCGCCTCGTCCGCCGAGAACCGCAGCTTCCAGACGCTCCCGTCCAGGCCCCCCGCTCCGTCGCCGTCGTAGAAGCCAGGCACCCTCCACGTCTTGCCCCCGGGCGAGACGAAGGCGCCGTCCAGCTTGAGGCGGAACGGATTGGGCGTGCCTCGCCCCCTGGAATCGGGCCCCTTCAGGACGACCTCGACCCTCGCCCACTTGGCGAAGCGTCCGAGGGAGCCCAGGTCCTTCGCGGGTGCGAGCGTCGCCGTCGCCCGGCGCACCGAGAAGGAGTCGTCTCCCGAGAAGACCAGGTGGAAGGTCCTGCCGTCCTCGCTCATCCACTTCGTCGGGATGCCGCTCGTCTCCCCGGGGCCGACGTCCCAGCTCTCGGTGTAGGTGACGGTGGTCCAGGGACCCCACGGCTCCGGCGCGTCGTAGATGCCGAAGCCGCCTGCGGTGCGCGGGTCCTCCCCCGGCAGGGTCTGGCACCAGAGGTACCGCTTGAGGCCGGCGTCGTAGCTCACGGTCGAGCGCCAGCACTTGCCCGCGTGGGTGAAGACGGCGCCGCGTTCGCGGATGTCCCGGGTCCACAGGGGCCGCCCGCCGGCGTCCAGGGCCACGAAGAGCTCGTAGGCGTCGCGCTCCCGGATCCGAGCCTTCGGCGCCCGCGCCAGCACCATGCGGTCGGCGGGCTCGTAGGCGCTCCTCGAGTCGTGGGAGTAGACGTAGACGTGCTCGTCCCGCGCCCCGGCGTAGTCCTTCCCGAAGTTGAGGATGGTCGGGCAGCCGAAGGTCCCCTCGAGCCTCCAGTCGGCCCAGGTCCAGGACCCGCCGCGGTCGGTCGACCAGGCGAGCCGCGCGTCCCCCGCGTTCCGCGTCCAGAGGTAGAGGATGCCGTCCACCATGAGGAGCCCGCTCGCCTTCACGCCCGCGGCGCCGTCCCCCCTCTGCTCGCCGCTCGGCGAGCGGAGGTTGATGCCCCGGAAGTTTCCTGGGCCGCCCTCGATCCGGGCGAAGCCGAGGCTGAGCTTCTCGGGGACGAAGGGCTCGAAGCCCGACCCGTCGCCGTAGGCGGCGTAGAGGTGCCCGTCGTCCGCCCAGGTCAGCGGCCAGTTGTCGCTGCCCTTCGCCTTGCGGACGATGGCCTCCGGAGGCGCCCACGCGAGGCTCGCGATCACGGGGCTGCGCGGGCACGGATCGCGGACGGCCCTCGCCACGAGCTGGAAGAAGCCCTCCACGCGCCGCCCCCACGCCTCGAGCTCGTCGCCCCCGGGGAGCTGCGACCTCGTGGAGCCGGCGCCGAGGCGCACGGCCACGAGGTCCAGGCTCGGGCAGACGACGGCGAAGCTGTCGCCGAGGCCCAGCGCCCAGAACGCGTCCCGCGGCATGCCGGGATAGGTCCCCCGGGCGTTGCTCCCCCAGAAGAACGCGTAGTACGGGACGAAGGCCGGCAGCTCCGTCGGCCGCGTCGCCTCGCGCAGGAAGGCCCTCGAGAGGATCCTGCGGCCGTTCCACTCGCCCCCGCGGAGGTACAGGTACCCGATCCGCGCCAGCCCCCTGTGGGTGATGGTGATCCCCGAGGCGAATTCGCGGCTGGGGAGGCCCTCGATGGTCCTCGAGCGGTAGGCGTTCTCGCGCCAGGCCCACTCCGAGGGCCGGACGCCGATGGGGCCCATCACCTCGCGCTCGAGGACCGCCCGCAGGTCCTCGCGGAACCCGAGGGTCAGGAGCTCCGCCAGCATGTTGGAGCCGTCGTTCGAGTAGATGCCTCTCGTGCCGGGCTCGTAGGCGAGGACCGGCGGCCGCCCGTCGTCGAACCCGGCGGTCATGGTGGCGAGGTGGCGCACGGTGATCCGCTCGAGCCAGTCGAGTCTCTTCAGGTTCTCGGGCTTCTCGGCGCCGAGCCTGGGGTAGTGCGCTCGCGCGAGGTCGTCCAGCGCGACGAGCCCGCGGTCGACCGCGAGGCCCAGCAGGGTCGTCCCGGCGCTGCCCTTGGTCGCCGATTTTATGTCCGCGAGGTCCGCGAGCCTCTTCGGGTCGCCCCACTCCTTGACGAGGAAGCCGTGGCGGACGATGCAGCCGGATCCGCCGCCGTGCCGCTCGGCGTAGGCGGCGGCCTCGTCGAGGCACTCCCGCGACATCCCCTGGCTCGTGGGCGAGGCGGCCGCCCACTCGGCGCCCGGCCAGACTTGAGCGGGGAGGGGGGAGGCCCAGCCGGTGGTGAAGCCGAGTATCAGGACGATGGTTGTGGGAAGTCGCATCGCGTTGGTTCCCTCCTGGAGGATCGACGGAGACCGAGGGGGCGGTTCCCGCCCCGAGCAGCGAGAGCGTGATATACTACTCGAGCCGGTAGCCCTCGCTGCGAGGTTCCACTCATGCCGCGTACGATTCACCTCTCCGACACGGTCTTCGCCATGCTGGCGCGCGCTGCGAGCCAAAGAAAGGTCAGCCCCAGCGCGCTCGCGGAGAAGCTCATCGCCGAGCAGATCGACACCGAGCGCGAAGCGTGGCATACCGCCATGGAGAAACTGCTGGCTCGAGTCCACGAGCGGACGGCGGGTATGGATCCGCACCAGATCGAGGCCGAGATAACGGCCGCCGCTGCCGAGGTGAAGGCCGACCGCCGTGGCAGTCGTCGTCCTCGTTGACACGAACGTCTGGGTCTCGGCCTTCCTCAACCCGCGAGGTTCGCCTGCTCGCATCCGGAAGGCGTGGTACGCTGGCCGATTCGACGCCGTCATGTCGGCTCCGTTGCTGGAGGAGCTGGCGGATGTCCTCGCTAGGCCTCGCATCGTACGCAAGTACGGCCTGTCGACCAAGGAGATCGAGCAGTTCATCCGGCTATTGGGTCAAGGCGGCATCCCTGTGCCCGTGACCGGATCCTTGCGGGAGTGCCGCGACCCGGACGACGATGTCGTCCTCGAGACTGCTGTCGCCGGGAAGGCGAAGTACGTCGTCACACGCGATGACGACATCAAGCGAGACGAAGACTTGATCGCGCGCCTGAGCACTCGTGGCGTGGTGGTGCTCAGCGTCCGGCAATTCCTGGAGAAGCTGGAGAGAGGCGACCTGTGATCGCCCCCCTCACCTCTTCGGCGGCTCCGCCTCGCGGACCACGGCGCCGTGGCTGGGCGAGAGGAAGAGGGCCGCGAAGCGCGCCGCGTGGTCCAGGTCGTCGGTGCTCAGGGAGCCGTAGTCGAAGCGGCCGCGGAGGTCCGTGTAGCCGTCCTTGTAGAACTGGACCGAGCCGTCCTTCCGGCGCGCGTAGACCTTCACGTAGACCTCGGGGAGCGGCTTCCCGCTCGCCGCGTCGGTGACGCGGGCCTGGGCGTACGGCTCCGTCACCCGGACGTCCATGGCGCTCGAGTAGTGCGTCCTCGAGGCCCTGAGGCCCGCGCCCGACACCTCCACGAGGACGTTCGCCGCGCGGAAGCGCTCGGGGATCTCGAAGACGTGGGAGGTCTTCGCAGGGTCGAGCCGGACCGTATCCAGGTTGTTCGGCCGCACGTAGGAGAAGGCGCCGGCGTGCTCGCCCACGAAGGGGTTCCTCGAGAAGAGGAGCTCGATGTCCATGAGGTAGTAGCTCACGCGGCACTCGGCCATGTTCTGGTAGCGGATCGTGGCGGTGGACCCGCTGAGCTCGAGGTCGAGGGCCGGGGCGGTCGCGGCGAGCTGGCCTTGCGCCTGGTCGCGATCGTCCACGTCCACGAGGCCCCCGGCCTTGCCCTCCACCTCGTCGAGCTGCGAGAGGGCCGCCAGGAACAGGTTGCGCCAGCGGTCGGCGGGGTGCTTCGCGTAACGCTCGGCGACGCCCCGGGCGCGCCGCACATCGCCCGCGGAGAAGGCGAGGTAGGCCTCCGTGTAGTCGTACTGGAGCTTCGAGTCGAGGCCCTGGGGCCGGATCCGCCCGAAGACTCGCAGGGCGTCCTCGGTCCGGTCCTGGAGGACGAGGTAGCAGGCGACCGAGAGGAGGTCCTCGTCGTCGAGCTTCGGCCGGTAGGCGAGGACGGTCATGAGGCGCAGGTACTGCTGGTGGAAGCGGTCGTTGGGGATGACCCGCGCCCTCCCCAGGCGGTGGGCCCGGGCGTTCACGAGGGGCCAGTACTCGCGGTGCTCGTACGCCCGCCGCTCCACCGGGTCGATCGTGAGGAGAGGCGATGCGATCGCCGTGCCGCACTGGGCGACGAAGGCGTCGGCGTGGCGGAGGAACTGCTCGGCCACCGAGGGGACGTCGTGGCGGAGGCCGTAGGACCAGACCGTCGCGTCGTAGACGTGGCGCTCCTCCAGGACCGCGACGGCCTTCTCGAAGAAGGCCCGGTCCTCGAGGCGCCAGGCCATGCGCTCGAGCCTCACGTTCCCCAGGTTGCGGCTCCCGAGGAACGCGAGCACCTGATCGCCGGTGCCGTTCTGGCTCAAGTAGTCCCAGGAGCCCTCGTCCACGGTGCTCGGGGTCTCGACGACCTTCAAGGTCTTCGGCTCGGCGAAGGCCACGAGGCGCTCGCCCTTCGAGACGTGCACGGGGAAGTGCGACAGCTCCCCGGGCTTCGGGAAGTAGAAGAAGTAGTCCGTCGACCAGGTGTGGTAAGGCTCGATGCGAACCGGGACGCTGCGCGTGTACTGGCCGCCCTGGACGGGGACGGCGCCCCGCGGCACCTGGAGCAGGACGTCGAGGGCCTGCCGCGACGAGGTGGGGTTCGTCACCACCACGTTGCAGCCGTAGACCACGTGGGTCAGAAGCTCTCCCGCGATGAAGTTGTCGGTCTTCTCCCCGCCCTCCTCGCGGAAGCGCTCGCCGTGGCGGTAGTAGCTCTGGGTGACGAGGATCGGCGTCCTCTCCTCGGCGACGCGCGCCTCGCGGACCTGCTTGTGGACGGCGATGAGCTGGCTCCCCGGCCGCAGCCGGAGCTCGGTCCCCGTCAGGCTGGTCGCGTGCTCCCCGGGCTGGAACGGGAGGTCCAGGACGGCGAGGGCGAGCATCATCTCCGTGAAGCTCCGCGATGCCTCGGCGAAGCGCGCCGACGTGAAGGGCCCCCGCCCGTCGTGCCGGGCGTAGTCGAGCCAGAAGCCGCTGGGCGTCACGAGGCTCGCGTCCTGGGAGGCGTTGGGGACCTTGTAGTAGTTGTTCTCGGCCCACTCCTGGGTCTTCTCGATCGACCGGTAGAGCTGCCGGACCTGGCGGCGGCGCTCGAGCTCGGCCTTTCCGAGGGCCTTCCGCGAGGCTCGGTCGTCGGCCTTCTTGTCCTCGAGGCGCAGCTCGCCGTCATCGTCCTTGGCCTCGCCCTCGGCCGCGACGGCGTCTCTCGCCAGCTCCTCCATCGCCTCCCCGGCCTGCTCCGCGTCCAGGGCCAGGACGGGCGCCTTGGCCGGAGCTGCCGCCGGCGGCGGGGCCGCCGGCCTCGGCGCCTCATCGGCGGGCTCCTCCGCGGGCCGCTTCATGGCCTCGGCGAGCCGCACCGGCTTCGCCTCCTTCCTGGCCTTCTCGAGCCCCAGCTCATCGGCGGCCTCGAGGGCGCGCCCGCGCAGCGCCGTCGCGAAGAGCTCCTCGAGCCTCGCGAGGTCCACGGGCAGGAGGTCGACGAGGTCCTTCACGTGGCGCGGCACGGCGTCCTTCTCGGCCGGGAGGCGCCGCGAGAGTAGGATCCGCACGAAGACGTTGAGGCGCCCGAAGGCCCAGGGCTTGCGATAGGCCTCGAGGTCCTCCCCGAGGAGCCACCGGTCGAGGAAGGTCTTCTGGAGCTTGTTCGCGATGGTTGGCTTCACGACCTCCTCGAAGAAGGCCGGGTCCTTCTTGAAGAGGAAGAAGTTGAGCTCGTGGCAGGCGAAGCGCGAGTACTTCTCCCGCTTCTCCTCGGGCTTGAGCTGCGGCCACCGGACGGCGAAGGCGAACTCTGCGAGGCTCGGGTCTCCCGTCAAGGTCACGTAGAGCGCGTGGACCCTCGCGAGCGAGTCGTAGACCTCCACCTCGGCCGAGGCGATGTCCGGGACCACGAGCTCGGAGCCCGCGTCCACGAGCTCGATGTCCTTCTTCTCCACGGCGTGGGCCCGCGGCTCGAGGCCCTCCGCGAGGCGGAGGTCCTTCGGGACGAGGGGCCGCTCGGGGAGCACGACCTCCCTCGAGACCGCCTCCTCGGGCCCCACGGCGAGCACGTGGACGAGGTGGCCCGAGCCCAGGGCCGAGCGCTGGACCGTGACGACGCCGTCGCGGTCCGGCCGGAGGTTCGCGAGGAGGACCGCCGGCTCGGGCAGGAGCTCGAGCGAGGCGAAGCCCCCGCCGGCAAGAGCCCCGGCGCCGGCCTTGCCGCCCTCGCGAGCCAGCGACCCCTTCCCCCGCCGCTCGCCGTAGGCCCCCCTGGCCCCGCCCCCTCGGCCCTCGAGCGCCTTGAGCTCCTCCGTCTCGGTGCCGCGCACCGCCCAGGGGCTCAAGAGGAGGCTCGGGCGCGCCAGCATGTTGCCCGGGAACACCTTCGCGAGCTTGCGCTCGAGCACGTAGCGGTACTCGTCGCCCAGCTCCCGGCCCACGACGTACAGGGCCTCGGGCTCGAAGAAGCTCCGCTCCCGCAGGTCAGGGGGGGGGACGACGTCGAGGCTGCGCGCGAGCGGGTGCTCGGGCACGTACCGCGTCGCCGCCACGTGGACCCGCGTGCCATCGCCGGCGTTCGAGAGGCGGACGCGCAGCGCGTCCCCGTCGACGGAGACCCCGGCGATCTGGAGGAGCGCCCCGCGGCCCAGCTCGAGGGCCCTGTGGGCTCCGAGGACATGCCCCTCGGCCTCCGCCCCCGCCGCGACCCGCACGTCCACCGAGCGCTCGAGGGCCTTGAGCCGGAGCTCGTAGTCTCCGGGAGGCAGGTCCTCGATCCGCAGGAATCCGCCGCCGGCCGAGAGCGCCGCGGAGCGGTCGGCGACGTACGTCCCGTCGCGCACCTCGATGAGAGACGCCTCGGAGCGCGGCGGCCGGCCGGCGGGGCCGCCGTAGGGCAAGGACACCGCTCGCCCGGCGGCCGCGTGCACCGCGGCCGGCAGGCTCCCGGGATCGGGCGCGAGGCTCCAGCCCTGGGTCACCCCCTCGGGGCCCTGGGCCTCGAGGAGCTCGATCCCCTCGAGCGCCCCCAGGGCCGCGCGCCCACGGCCGTCGGTCCGGAGCGCCGTCCCGAAGGGATCGCGGAAGTCACGGTGCTTCAGGCGGAGCTGGACGGGCCGGCTCGGCCGCGGCTCGCCCGACTTGCCCAGGAGCTCGAGGTGCCAGCCGCCTTCGCCCAGCGAGAGGTGGAGGCACTCGATCTTCTCCGTGGCGTCGATCCCGTTCAGCTCGAAGGAGCGGCTCGCCGCGAGGTCCGATTTCTTCCCCGTGCTCAAGACCTGCACCCGCCCCCGCAGGGTCACCTCCAGGCTCGCGAGGCGCGCCGGCACCTGGAGCTCGTGCGCCGACTCGCGGTCCTCGTGGAGCTCGAAGGGCTTGACCTCGCTCGTGGTGCGCACCCCCTCGCGGTCGGTCGAGGCGATCAGGAGGCTCGGCTCCTCGAGGGCTCCGAGCGGGGCCCGCTCGCCGTTCACGAGGAGGACGGGCCGCACCACGACGGACGCGCGGGCCCGGGAGAGCAGCGCCTCCCGCTCGAGGTGGATCCCCGCGGCGAGCGCGTACTCCTCCGCCTTGTGCTGGAACGCGTCGAGCGAGGCGAAGTCGCCGTGGACGGCGATCGCCGGAGTCCTCCCGGGCTTCCCCGAGAAGGGGACGGTGAAGGTCCCGTCCTTCTCGGGGAGGTACTCGCGGCCGCCGATCCAGAGCCGCGCGTCGGGGAGCTTGCGGTTCGCCTCGTCGAGGACCGTGAAGACGTGCCCCGCGACGCTGAAGCGCTCGAGGAGGCGGAGCTTCCCCTTGCGGATCACGGCGCGGCTCGACTTCCCGCCGCCTATGAGCTCGACGACGAAGGCGCCCCGCTTCGAGAGGCTCGGGAGCTCGAGGCGCCGCGTCGTGCGCCGGAGCGGCGGATCGGAGCTCTCGTGCGTCGTCTCCTCGCTCGGGACCAGGCCGTCCAGGTCCACGCTCGCGTCGATCTCGGCGAGGCGGTCGCGGTAGAAGTTGAGGGCGTTCAGCTCGAAGACCTTCACGATCAGGGTCTTCACGTTCTTGAGCTGGACGTCGAGCCCGACCTGCTCGTCGTGGCCGAACCATGTCTTGCTCGTCGGGGCGAAGTCGAGCTCCACGCGGTCCTTGAGGGCCTGGAGGCGGGCGGGCCCGAGCATGGAGTACCACCGCTCCTGGTCGCCGATGCCGCCGAGGACCTTCGTCTCGGCGAAGACCGCGCGGAGGTAGGCGTCGTCGAGGTACGGCGCGTACTCCTCGTAGCCCTCCTCGGCGCGGAGGAAGCGCTCGAGGTAGCCTCGGACGAGGGGCTCGTCGCCCCCCACGGGCGGGAAGAGGCTGACCCCGGAGTAGCTCGCGCCGAGGTCGGCGACGTGGGGCCGGTTCTCGGCCCGCTCCAGGTGCTCGCGGCGCACGTAGGGCGCGTTCCGCGGCAGCTTGAGGTACGCCAGGAACCGCCCCTTGTCCTCCGTGCCCAGGGCGCGGTCGTGGGCGAGGCGGCGGTAGAGCACGTGGGCCTTGAGCGAGTTGTGGGAGGGGTTGAGCCGCGAGACGAAGTTCCAGAGGCGGTCGAGGTAGGCCTCGCGCTCCTTCGGATCGGTGCGCCAGTCCCCGTCGGGCGACGGGCGCAGCTTCGTCAGGTAGACCTGGACGAACGCGTTGACGTTGAGGAGCTCCGGCCGCAGGCGCAGGCACTCGTCGAGCTGCGCCAGGAGGAGCTGGCGGTGGATCGGGAGCGACCCGAACCCTCCGCTCCCCTTCGTCTTCAGGTCCTCGACCACGAGGCGCGGCAGGTCCGGGACGTCGGGGTACCTCAGGCGGGCGAGGAGCCCCCGCCGGCGCTCCGGGCCGAGGTCCAGGCCCGCGGCGACCTCGAGGGCCGAGTCCTCGAGCCCGTCGACCGAGCCCGGGTGGCCGTCCAGCGCGCGGCGCAGGAAGGCCTCGCGCCCGATGAGCCCCGGGTCCAGGCTGACGGGCAGCCTCGGCGCCTCGCCGAGGGCCTCGCGCTCGTGCTGGAAGGTGAGGCCGAGGCGGTTGGCCAGGAACGCGAGCGACCCCTTGGGGTCGGACGGGTAGCGGAGGAGGGCCTGGCGGTTCTCGACCTCGACCACCCGCGGCGTCCGGCCGTGCCGCTCGATCCAGGGCCCGAGGAGCCGCTCGGCTCGCTCGAGCTGCCCCGTGCTCTGGTAGTGCAGGCAGTGGAAGAAGTAGTGCTCCTCGGTGCCCGGGATGAGCTGCTCGAGGGCCTTGGCGCGGTCCTCCGCCAGGGCGAAGTCCTCGATGAAGCCGACCTCCCCGGCGAGGGCGGGGGCGCTCAGGCCGGAGGCGGGGAGGAGGAGCGCGATGGAAACGACGGTGCGGAGGGGGCGGTTCCTCGTCATGGTGGGTCTCCTGATCACGTTCGAGGGGTCCTGGCGGGCGGAAGGGCCTGTCATCTCTTTTCGGCCCGCCGGCGGCCCCTATTGACACGCAAGGGCCCGGAAAGATCCAGGAGCGGTTTGGCGCGCCGGCTACCTGGCCCCCTCGGAGCGGAAAGTCGGCGTGGTTCAAATCAGGCCCTCTGTCGGTGACAGCAGAGAATCCGACAGGGGCAGTTTGGGAGGGGCAGTATCGTGGGAATGAACGCGTGGTTCATAGCCGGGTGTAACCCGGCGTTGAACCACGCCGGAAAGTCAGCCAGCCCGAGGGGAGGTCGTCCGTGGGGTAGCGCCCGAGGAGGCTCAGCGCAACCCCTTCGCCTTCAAGACCCGCGCCGCCCAATCCCCCTGCGCCGCCGTGAGCGGCGGATTGGGGTCCCCCCGGTAGTCGATGTCGAGATCGTACCCTGACCGGTCGTACACCGAGATGAAGATCGGCTGCAGGTCAAGGACCACGTTCTCATCGGGCCCCCGGAGCGGCACACGGACGGGGGGCAGCCGCTGCTCGAGCCGGATGGGTCCTACGAACCCCTTGGGGCGCGACTCCGCACGCGACACGTGCACGAAGTAATCGCCCAGCGGAAGGACCTCGGCGGCGACGAGCGGCTCACCGCTCCTGAGGAAGTCCACCTCCACCCAATGGGCTTTTGACCGCAGCACCTCCTGTCGCTTCTGCATGTAGCTCGCCCGGCCCCGCGCGCCCGCGACCTTGTTCACGGGGCTCAGCACCTCGATGAAGGTCACGGTCTCTCGGCTTTCGGCGTCGATGACCTCGAGGTAGCTCTCGCGGATCTCCTCGTCGATGAGGGTGGTCACAACGATCGGTTCGACCACAACGGTCGTAGAGCCTTGCGGTCCCGGGGAGCCCCCTGGGCTCCGCCGCTCAGGGGGTAGCACTCTCAAGTCCGGGACGATCACCTTCCGCCCGGGATCGGCCTCGTCGGAGATGTAGACTCGCTCCTCCACCCGAACGAAGTAGCGCGGCCGTACGAGCCGGCTCAACACGACCTGGATCTCGGCGATGAGGCCCAAGTGGACGTTGGGCCACCGGTGGGGCGCCTCGAGGTAGGGGTCCATGCCGGGGAACGGGGACGGCATACGCCCACCATTGTAGAGGCGGCGCCCACGGGCACCAAGGGCTGGGACGCATCGAGGAGGCCGCTCGCGGCCCCGACGAGCGCGTATGCGAAGCCGCTGCGGAGGCGCTGCGGAGGCTTGGCCGCCGCGCATGAGGCTCCTCCGCAGGCGGGGTCCCCCTACCCCGCCCTCAGGAGATCCAGCATCGCCCGGTCGAGCTTGTGCCCGCGGAAGTCCTCGTACTTGACGTCCTTCCGGCCCGAGTCCAGGACGCCGAAGGAGCCGCGGAAGTTCCAGAGGGCCCAGCCCCACCCCGCCTCCTTCCACAGCTCGAGCTGGTCCCGCATCCAGGGGAGGACGACCGCGTGCGGCGTGTGCTGGAAGGCGCCCCACTCGCCCACGTGGACGCCCACGCCCTTCGCCTCGAGGGCTTTCCAGGGCCCGATCCGCTCGCGGCGCAGGCGCTCCTTGTCCCAGGCGTCCTTCGCACCCGGACGCAAGGGCCAGGCCGGCACGGCCCACTTGTCCGCGCCGCCGACCCAGGAGGCCTTGTAGTGGCTCACCTCCATGGGGTCGTAGCCGCGCGTCGACTGGGCGATCCCGAGGCCGGCGAGGGAGGGCACGGGCACGCGGCCCCACCGCAGGCCGTCGGCGATGATCAGGCGCTCGGGGTCCTCGGCCCGGATCGCCTCGACGAGGCGCCGCGCCACGCGGGCGTAGGCCTCCTCGGCGATGTCGCCGGGCTCGTTAAGGAGGTCGAAGCTCACCTGCGCGTTCGGCACGCCCTTGTAGCGCCGCGCGAAGCTCGCCCAGTGGTGCGCGCAGGCGTCGAGGGCCTCGGGGTCCGTCCAGAGGTCCTTCGGCTCCTTGGGCGGGTTGACGCAGTAGCCCGGGGCGCGGTGGAAGTTGGTGCAGACGTGGACCTTGTGCTTGCGCCCGAGATCCACCGCCTCGTCGATCTCCGCGAGCGCGTCCTCCTTGAGCTCCCGCCAGCGCTCGAAGGTGCCCCACGTGCGGTAGGAGAGCGGCAGGCGCACGAAGTCGAAGCCCCACTCGGCGATCTGCTCGAAGTCCGACGCCCGGAAGCGGCCCGCCGCCGAGGCCGTGAACTTCTCGAGCAGGTTGAACCCCCGCCACCGCGGCAGATTGGCGGCCTTGGGCTCCGCGCATGGCGCCCGAGAGGCGAGCGCGAGGCCGATCGTCGCCGCCGAGGCCGCC
>JACQVW010000746.1 GCA_016209535.1 Planctomycetota bacterium
GCCCACACGAGGACGGTGCTCGAGGGCTACCGCCGCTCGGTCATGGAGGCCGCGGCGCTGCCGCCGCGCCCGGGGCAGAAGCCTCGTCCGGTCCCGGAGCGCGCCGGCGAGCCGAGCGTCTTCAAGCACGTGGTCTACGTGATCAAGGAGAACCGCACCTACGACCAGGTGCTCGGCGACGTCGAGGAGGGGAACGGCGATCCGGCCCTGTGCATCTTCGGCGAGGACATCACGCCGAACCAGCACAAGCTCGCCCGCGAGCTCGTCCTCCTCGACAACACCTACTGCTCGGGGGTCTTGAGCGCGGACGGCCACCAGTGGGCCGCCTCGGCGTTCGCGACGGACTACATGGAGAAGTCCTTCGCAGGCTTCCCCCGGAGCTATCCCGACGGCATGGACGACGACGACGTGGACGCGCTCGCCTACGCCCCTTCGGGCTTCCTCTGGGACAACGCCCTCGCCCACGGGAAGACGCTGCGCGACTACGGCGAGTTCGCCATCAGCACGACCGCCTGGAAGGACCGGTCGCGGAAGGAGCGGCCGAAGTTCATCGACGTCTATCGCGATTTCATGGCAGGCACGGGGCTCATCGAGATCGGCAGCCGCCCGGCCATCGAGTCGCTGCGGCCCCACCTGGTGGCGAACACCGTCGGCTGGGACATGGACGTGCCGGACATCTTCCGGGCGCAGCGGTTCATCGAGGAGCTGCGGCGCTTCGAGGAGACGGGCGCTTTCCCGGACCTCGTGATCATCTGCCTCCCCAACGACCACACGTCTGGCACCAAGGCGGGCATGCCGACGCCAGCGGCGCACGTGGCCGACAACGACCTCGCCTTCGGGCGCATCGTCGAGGCGGTGAGCCACAGCCGGTTCTGGAAGGAGACGTGCATCATCGCCATCGAGGACGATCCCCAGGACGGCTGGGACCACGTGAGCGCCTACCGCACCACCGCCTACGTCGCGAGCCCCTACACGCGGCGCGGAGAGGTCGTGAGCACCCAGTACAACCAGGCGGGGCTCGTGCGCACGATCGAGCTCATCCTCGGGCTGCCGCCCATGAACCAGTTCGATGCCTCCTCCACCCCGCTCACCGACTGCTTCACGGACGAGCCCGACTTCACGCCCTTCGACGCCGTCCCGACCCGGGTGCCCCTCGATCAGCTTAACCCCGAGCCGGCGGCCCTGGGCGATCCGCTCCTCCGCGAGCACGCCGTGGCCTCGGCGGCGCTGCCCCTCGATCGGATCGACGCCTGCCCCGAGGGGCTGTTGAACCGGATCCTGTGGCACGCGATGAAGGGGCCGGACGCGCCGTACCCCGCGTGGGCCACGCGGTCGAGAAAGTGAGCGGGCGCGGAGGACGTCGTCGTCCCCCGCGCCCGCCGCGCGGCCCGGCTCGGGCCGCAGGCCCGGGCCGGAAGCCTGGTTCGGTCAGCAGTTGACGTACGTCTCGCAGCCGAGGCTCACGCCGTCGTTGTCTGGGCCGCAGTCGTTCGGCGGCGGTCCCGGAATCTCGGGCGGGACGCCTCCCAGGAAGAGGTACCCCAGGATGCGGATCGCGTCCGTGAGCTGCAGGTTGTTGTTGCCGTCGGCATCGGCCGCATCCATGCAGCCCGGCTGGACGCCGCCGAGGAAGAGGAACCCGAGCACGCGGATCGCGTCGGTGAGCTGGAGCACGCCGTTGTCGTCCGCGTCGCCGCGGTGGAAGCCCTTCTTCTGGCAGGCCGGGAAGGCCGCGCAGCTCGGGTCGTCGCAGTCCGTCTTGCCGTCCGAGTCGTCGTCGAGCCGGTTGTCGCAGATCTCCCTCGGTCCCGACGGGCGGATGCAAATCCCCTTGACCGAGGCGTTCTCCGGCGGGTTCCCGGGGCCCAGGTCCTCGATGCGGATCTTGATGGAGGTCACGTCGCTCACGTCATAGACCCTGGCGATGGCGACGTAGTTCGAGGGCACGCCCGGGACGGTCCCCGCGGTCTGCGAGGCCACGACGTTCTGCGAGAACTGGTCATCGACCAGCTCGTCGTTGATGAGGATGTCGAAGACGCGGCAGCCGCCCGCGGAGAGCGCCGGGTCGGGGATGTCCTCGCAGCCGTCGCTGCAGCAGCCCTCCATGAAGAGGAGCGCCACCTCGTAGTCCCCCATGGGCAAGCCGGGGATCGTGTACTCGATCAGCCCGTCGTTCCAGCGCTCCTGGGGGAAGATCTCGGCCGGGAACTGCTCGCCCGCCACCACGGGGTCGGCGTTGAGGTTGACGCCTCCGGGGTTGCCGAAGTCCGCGGTGAACGCGTTCGGGCCCGTGAGGAACGGGCTCGGGTTGGCCAGGGTGTCCTCGAGCCAGACGCGCCCGAGGAGATCGAGGAACTCGGGCCCGCCGCAGTTGATGTACACCTCGTCGCCGTTCAAGAACGCGCAGCAGGCAGGCCGGATGGCGCCGTTGTCGACGCAGATCTGCACCGCGCCTCCGGGTATCGGGGGCGGCACGGTGAAGCTCGTGGCGGTCGCCGGCACCGTCCCCACGGGGGCGCCGTTGAGGGAGATCTCGATCTCCCGCTGGGGGTCCTGGTCCTCGGCGGGCGTCCAGCTCACGTCCACGCCGCCGGCCTGGTTCGGCGCGCAGGTGAGGTCGGTGACGGGCCGCGAGGGCCGCTCGCAGGGGAAGTCGGTCACCGGCTTCGGGCGGTTCGAGCCGTGGAAGATGATGTCGTCGCGCGAGCCGTCATCGAGGATGGGCTCGGCCGTGACCGCGTCCACGAGCCCGAGCGACAGCCCCCAGCCTCCCTGGCGCTCCCAGGCCGCGGCCGCGAGCCGGTGGACCCCCACGTCGAGGGTCGCCCGGGGCCGGTCCTGGCAGAGGCCGCGCGCGCGGCAGGCGTTGTTGTTGTGGACCAGGGTGGCGTTGTCCCAGACCTGGACCCCGTCGTCGCTCCCCACGCACAGCTCGACCTCGAGCGGCGCGCCGACGACCTCCACGTACGTCGCCATCCAGCTCATGACGTCCGTCTGGTTGCCGGCGACGTCGGCGTCGAGGTTCTGGTCGGCGTCGTCCGAGCCGTCGTTGAACAGCCGCCAGAAGGGAAGGTTGTTGGCGTTCGGGGGGCCCACGTAGCCCGTGGAGACCTGCTCGGGGTCCGCCGGGTCGTAGGCGACCTCGTTCGCGTCGGTCTCGGGGGCATCGGCGGAGCTCGGGTACTCGCAGCCGATGAAGGATGGGGCCAAGTGGTTGCCGAGGATGGAGTCGTTGTTCCCGTTGCAGCCGAAGGGGTTCGCGAAGGGCCCGACGACCAACCAGCGGGTGGAGTTGATGTACCCCGCCGGGTCGGTCTTGTTGGGGCTGCAGATGGCGCCCACCCCGCCGCAGTGGATGATCTCGATGGTGTAGATCGCCGGCGCCGGCGGCAGGAGGGCCTTGGGGATCCCGGCTCGCGTGGCATCCGAGGGGACCGTCATCACCGGCGCCCCGTTGACGAGGACCTGCGTGGCCACGGCGGGATCGATGGTGGCCGGGTTGATCCACGTCACCACGATGCCGGTGCTCAGGCCCACCTTTCCGAACTCGCAGCTCGTGATCTGGACCGGCTCCGGGATGCAGAGGCTGCACTCCGGCGGCGTGAAGCCCGCCGGCCGCTGCCTCCCGTGGAACCGCCAGTCGGGCCAGACGTCCGGGTCGTCGGTGATGGGGAGCTGGCTCACCGCATCGATCAAGCCGAGGCTGCCGCCCCAGCCTCCCCCGTTCTCCCAGACGCCCATCCTCAGGGCGTGCACCCCCGGGGTGATCGTGTGGTCCACCCGGTCCTGGCAGACCCCGCGCCCCCGGCAGGCGTTGTTGTTGTGGGCCACGTCGCAGTTGTCCCAGACCTGGACGCCGTCGTCGCTCCCGACGCAGAGCTGCACCTGCACGTCGGTCGCCCCGAGGTACTCGACGTACGTGAGGAGCCAGGTCATGTGGACGTCGAGGCCGCCCGCCACGTCGCGGTCCATGTCCTGGTCGCCGTTGTCCGAGCCATCGTCGAAGTTGCGCCAGATCGGGTCGCCGTTCAAGTCCGTGGGCGCCGCCGGGTGGTAGCCCGTGGAGACCGCGGGCCCGGGGTCGTAGGGGACGGGGTCCCCGGCCACGGGGTACTGGTCGCGGATGTGGGACGGCGCGATGTGGTTCCCCAGGATCGCGGCGTTGTTGTTGGTGCAGGCGAAGGGGTTCGAGAACGGCCCCAGGGCCAGCCAGGCGCCGGTGTTGATGAGCCCGCCGCCATCGGTGAAGAGGCACGTCGTGCACCCCGGGATGCCGCTCGAGTTGACGAGGCAGAAGAAGTGCCTCCCGGCGGGCACGTTGGCCGCGGCGACGGTGTAGCTGGTCGCCGTCCCGGGCAGCGTGGCGATCTCGACCCCGTCGACCTGGACCGAGATCGGCACGGCAGGGTCCGCCGAGGGGGGGTTGGACCAGCTCAGGTCGCGGCCGCCGTCCCCCCTCCTCACGCAGTTGAGGCCCTGGACCGGCGCCACGAACTCCGTGAAGTCTTCCGGCTCACAGGCCCCCAGGGCCACGACCCCCTCCCTCCCCAGGAAGGTCCAGTCGGGCCAGGCCCCGGCATCGTCGGTGATGGGCAGGCCGTCCTGGCGCAGGCCCAAGGAGCCGCCCCAGCCTCCGGCGCGTTCCCAGATGCCCATCTTGATGACGTGAACGCCCGGCGTGATCAGGGCCGGGACGGTGTCGTCGCAGACCCCGTCAGGCCGGCAGGCGCTGTTGTTGTTGTGCACGAGCACCTTGTCGACCCAGACCTGGACGCCGTCGTCGCTCCCGACGCAGAGCTCGACGAAGGTCGGCTGGGCGCCGAGGTACTCGATGTAGGTGGCGAGCCAGCTCATGACGTCGGTCTGGTCGCCGTTGACGTCGGCGTCGAGGTTGATTCTGGGGACGCCGAAGCCGGAGTCGTCGAACCCCCTCCAATAGGGCTCTCCGGCGCCCAACGTCGGCCCCACGTAGCCGGTCGACCCCACCGACGGGTCCCCGGGATCGTAGCCGACGATCTCATCGCCCTCCGCGGGCGCCTCGCAGGCGATGTGGTGCACGGGGCCGATGTGGTTCCTGTAGTAGTCGTCCGCGGTGCCCGCGCAGCCGAACGGGTTCGAGAACGGCCCCAGGATGAGCCACTGGCTGCTCAGGATCTGGCCGGTGGTGGGATCGGTCGCCTGGGAGTAGAGCTTTGAGCCACCCGGGGGAAGCGAGCCGGCGAGACAGGCGCAGAGAGCCGCTTGCCGGACCAATGTCGTGACGCGTCGCATCGAAACGCCCTCCTTAGAGAAATGCAAAATGCACAGCGAGAGAGCCCTTCCCGGCCGGCCTCCGAACACGGAGGCGCAGTCCTGACGAGGCGGGAAGGGGATCCATCGCAATCGACCCAGAATGGTTACCGTCGCGCCGTGCGGCGAGAGCACACGGCACCTCACCCGGCCATGGAGCGACTCAACTCGGAAACGGAACCCGGAACACCAATAGGAGCTACAGAGGCAACCTTAACCACGGGCGGCGCCCGGGTCAAGGATCTGCCCAACCTTCGGGCTCGATGGGGTCCCCGGTCGAGCCATCGGGCCGGGGCCTCGCCGCCCGGCGGGGCGTGCTACAATCCTGGTCCGCGCGCTTGCGCCGCGGCCCGCACACTCGAAGCGCCATACGCCCATGAACCCCACCCTCCAGCACGAGGTCCGCGACGGAGGCGGCAGGCAAGCCGGCGCCTCCTCGGCGCCCCTCCCCATGACGCGCGAGGAGGCGGCCGCGCGTGGCTGGGACGAGGTGGACGTGGTGTTCGTCTCGGGCGACGCCTACGTGGACCACCCCAGCTTCGCCATGGCGATCCTCGGGCGCGTCCTCGAGGCCGCTGGCTTCCGCGTGGGCATGGTCTGCCAGCCCGACTGGCGCTCGGCCGGGCCCTGGCGCGCCTTCGGCAGGCCCCGGCTCTTCTTCGCGGTCTCCGCCGGGAACATGGACTCCATGATCAACCACTACACGGCGAACCGGAAGGTGCGGAACGACGACGCCTACTCGCCGGGGGGGCGGATCGGCCTCCGGCCCGACCGCGCCACGCTCGCCTACTGCCAGCGCGCCCGCGAGGCCTACCCCGGCGTGCCCGTCATCGCGGGCGGCGTCGAGGCCTCGCTCCGGCGCCTCGCCCACTACGACTACTGGAGCGACCAGGTGCGCCGCTCGATCCTGCTCGACTCCAAGGCGGACCTCGTCGTCTACGGCATGGGCGAGCGGCAGATCGTGGAGATCGCGAGGCGCCTGGCGGCGGGAGCGCCGCTCGAGGACC
>JACQVW010000747.1 GCA_016209535.1 Planctomycetota bacterium
AGTGGAGCCGGCGCGCGAGCGTGCGGCGGTCGGCCGGGGGGACCTGCCGGAGCCCGCGCTCGGCGAGCCTCGCGAGGACGAAGAGGTCGATGGGGCTCGCGGCGCCGCCGGTCTCGCCGGTTTCGCCGGTTTCGCCGGTCTCGCCGGCACGGACCGGCGGCGGCTCCACTTCGCGCAGGGGCTCGAAGGCCCAGTGGCCGCGCGAGGCGATGCCCGCGGCGCCGGGGCCGCCGGGCGGCTCTCCGCCCCGGGCCGCGGCGCAGGCGATGGCCAGGGCGGCGAGGGGGACGGGGAATCTGGCGATGGCACCGCTCATGAGGGACCCTGGAGCGAACACGGGCCGTCAGGCCCGGGTCTTGGCACCATTGTGCCTGCATCCCGGGAGAAATGGTAGGCTCGAGAGAATGCCCCACAGGTTTCCTGTCTCGGCCCACCTCCGGCTCCTCACCGTCATGGCCGGCGGTCCCATGTTGCCCGGGAGCGCGAATCCGCTGTGGGCTTGCCCTCCCGGCGGCCTCCTTCACGATGGAGACCACGCGGAGGACCCATGCCCGACCCGGACCGCATTTTCCGGCGCTACCTCGAGCGGCCCACGCGGCGGCGGCTCGCGAGGGTGGTGCGCGCGTACCACGAGCACCTCTGGAGGGTCGCCCTGCGCGTGACCCGGAACCACGAGGACGCCGCGGACCTCTGCCAGGAGGTCTTCCTCAAGCTCCTCCTCGAGCCCCCCGCGCCCGACTCCGTGCGGTCGCCGGAGGGCTGGCTCGCCTGGCGGGTCGTCGCCCGCTGGAGCGCGTCGCGCTGGCGCGACGCGCGGCGCCGGCTCCGCGAGGCGGCCGGTGCCCGGCGGGCGCGGGCCGACGGGCTCACGGCGGAGGACGTCGAGGCGCTTCGCGAGGCCGTGGCCGCGCTACCCGAGGACCTCCGCGCCTCGGTCGAGCTCCGCTACCTCGCGGGCCTCTCGAACCGCGAGGCGGCAGAGACCCTCGGCCTCACGGTGCGCGGCGTGGAGGACCGGCTGCACCGAGCGCGGGAGCACCTCGCGCGCAAGCTGGGAGCGCTCCTCCCCGCCCTCGCCCTCCTCGAGGCCGAGCCGCTCGAGGCCGAGCCGCCGCCGGTCGAGCTCTTGCCTTCCCTCCTGCGCAGGGGCCGCCTGGGCGGCGCGCTGGCCGCGGCGTCCCAGGCGGCGGGCGCCGGGGGCGCGGCGGTGGCGAAGAAAGCGGTCGCGGCGGCCGGTGCCTTGCTCCTCCTGGGCCTGGGGACCGCCTGGGTGGCGCGCTGGGCCGCCGAGCGCGCCGCGGAGCGCCCCGGGCCCGTCGCGGGCGGCGCAGCTCCGGTCGAGGAGGCCCGCGGGCCGCCGCCGCCGGCCGAGGAGCCGAGGCCCGACGCCGCGAAGGTCGCGCCGGAGCCGGCGCCGGCCCGGGGGGCGGTGCGCGTCGCCGTGAGCGATGAGGACGCCTCGCCGGTGCCGGGCGCGGTGGTGGCCTGGACGCGCGTGGTGGAGCCCCCGCCGGGGGCCGAGGCCGCTCGAGAGGAGACCGAGGAGACCGAGGAGACTCTCGGCGAGGCGCGCGCCGATGAGGCCGGCAAGTGCGTCCTGAGCGACCTCGAGCCCGGTAGACACCTGCTGCGCGCGTGGACACCGACCCAGCGCTGCGCGCTGCACTTCAGTCTGCGCCTTGCGGCCGGCGAGGAGAAGGAGATGTCGATGCTCCTGCACCGCCTCCACCGCCTGCGAGGGACCGTGCGCGACGCCGCGAGTCTGCCCGTCCCCGGGGCCAAGGTCGTGGTCGGGAACCACGGCGAGGAGGAATTCCGCGAGACCGTGCATCGGCGGACCTACTGCGGCGTCTTCCCGGCCGACGCCCGGGGCCGCTACGACACGGGCTTCCGGCTCATGGTCCACCGCTCGCGGGCGAGCGATCCGCTCGAGGTCTGGGTCCTCGCGGAGGGCCATGCCCTGGCCAGGGAGACGATCCGCCGAGACCAGTTCCAGGACCGCGAGGCGGCCCTCGACGTCGTCCTCGCGCCCGAGATGCCTGTCACCCTGCGGGTCACGGACACCGGGGGGCTCCCCATCGCCGGGGCGCGAGTCCTCGGAAGCGACGACCTCCGCTCCGCCGAGACCGGCCCCGACGGGCGCGCCGCGCTCCGCCACCTGCCGGCGGAGCAGCGCGAGGTCTCCGTGAGCAAGGAAGGCTTCTGGGAGAGCTCGGCCCTCGTCGCGCCCGGCCGGTCCGAGGAGGTCCCCGTCGTCCTCCGGCCCCACGGGCCCGCCATCGAGGGGCGCGTGACCTTCGACGAGGCGATCCCCGAGATGGACCGGATCCTGGGGACGATTGAGCTCTACTCGGCCCACCAGGGCGGCGACGTCCTGAGCCTGAACGGGTCTCCCCGCCGCCTCGACCCGGAGAAGCTCGAGTACCGCTTCTGGCCGATCTCGCCGCATCGCTACGCGATCCAGCGGCAGCACAAGGGCCTCGTCTCGACGAGCCCCGTCGTGCAGTACACGGGACGCGAGCCCGCCCGTGCCGACATCCACGTGCGCCTCGAGCCGCCCTACCTCGCCGGCGTGGTGACGCGGAAGGACACCGGCGCCCCCGCCGCGGGGATCCCCGTGAGCGTGCGGTGCGTGCGCGCCGGCGCGGAGCACCGCTCCACGTGGGCTCGCTTCGACATCCTCAACGGTTTCTGCTTCCCCGGGGTCCCCGGGAACGGGCTCGGCGTCGAGACCGGGCCCGACGGGCGCTTCCTCCTGAGCCTGCCCCGCGGCTCCGAGCCCCTCGTCGCCGCGGTGCGGGCCGGCTCGCGGGAGGCTGGCCGCACCGAGGACGTGGCCTTCGAGATCGACCGCGAGACGGCGGTCGACGACCTCCGCCTCGAGCTCCTCCCCGGCGGGAGCGTCGAGGGCACGATCGCCGGCGAGGACGGTGAGCCCGCGCCGCGCGAGCTGGTCGCGGCCTGGGACTGCCTCGGCGTCCTCGAGTGGGCCCAGAGCGGCGATGGCGGCCGCTACCGCATCGACGGTCTCCGCCCCGGCCGCTACCTCGTCCTGCCCCTGGGCCGCTGCCCGGCGCCGACCCGGGGGGGCGGCCTGGGCGGATCCGACGACAACCAGCGGCTCCCCCCGCCCCATGAGCTCTTCGAGCGCCCCGTGGAGGTCCGCTGCGGCGAGGCGGCGCGCTGGGACATCGATCTCCGGCGCGACCGCCTCGGCGCGATCCGCGGCCTCGCCGCCGAGCCCCTGCCGGCGGCGGGAAAGGTGACGCGCGCTTTCCTCCTCGACGGGAAGCCCGTCTGGGTCTGGGGCCTCCGCGACGAGACGGGTCTCGAGGACCGCCGCTTCGCCTTCGAGAACCTCTGGCCCGGCGCCTACCTCCTCTCCCTGGAGGACCCAGAGACCCGTGACGCGCGTCTCGCCGAGGCGCGCGTCGAGGTGAGGCGCGGCGCGGTGACCGAGGCGACCCTCGAGCGGCCGCGGGCGGCGCTGGTCCTGACCGTGGAGGCGGCGGGGGGCGCGCCCGTCGAGGACGTCCGGGTCCTCGAGGCGGAGCGCTGGTCCTTCGCGCCGTCCTGGTCGGCGCGCGAGGAGGAGTGGGAGCGCTGGGGCGGCTGGACGGCGGAGGTCGATGGCTCGCGGCTGCGCGTCGAGGCCCTCCCTGCCGGGCGTGTGCGCGTCCTGGTCGCCGCCCGGGGCTTCGTGCCGGCCTGGAGCGAGCCCGTCCAGCTCCGCGAGGGCGCGGAGTCCGTGGCCCCTGCCCTCGTCCTCGAGCGCGGCCGCGAGGTCCGCGTGCGCGTCGAGACCGAAGAGGGCGTGCCGTTGCCCGTGAGCGTGCGCTTCTCCATGAGGCCTTCGGCCGCCGGCGAAGAGGGTCCGGAGCTCCAGTTCCTCGGCGAGCGGCTCGCCGGCGAGCCCGTCTGGGCGCTCTCGGCCTTCGCGCCCGGGGAGTACGAGCTCGTCGCCTCGGCCTCCGGGGCGTTCGGGGCCGCGAAGGTCCGCGCCACCGTGCCGGCGGACCGGGACCTGGAGGTGACGGTGGTCTTGAGGCGGCGCTGACCCGGCAGGACGAGGCCTCCTCGCCCTTGCGAGGCTGCCCGCGGTTGGCGATGATCGGCCCTCGCATCCCCCCGATCCGCACCGCGAACCCTGGAGGACTCATGTCGCGCGACCTTCGCCTCGCTTCCGTCGTCTCTCTCGCCCTCGCCGCCGGCTGCGCCGGGCCGAAGGAGACCCGGCTAGCGCTCCACCTGAGGTCTCGCGAGCCTCGCGAGGCTCGGCCCGCGGCGAGCGGCCCGGCTGGTGCTGCGGTCCTCCGCACGGAGGCGTGGGACGCCCGCCGGACCGCCCTCGTCATCTGCGACATGTGGGACGACCACTGGTGCAAGGGGGCCGCGCGCCGGGTCGCCGAGCTCGCGGGACCGGTCGAGGAGACCGTCAAGGCGGCGCGGGCGAAGGGCGTCTTCATCATCCACGCGCCCAGCACGACCGTCGCGCCCTACGAGGGCACGCCGCAGCGGCGGCGCGCGAAGGACGCGCCGTTCGCGAGGACTCCGGTCCCCCTCGCGACGACCGAGCGCTGGGGCACCGCGTGGTGCTGGCCGGACCCGGCCCGCGAGCCGGACCTGCCCATCGACGACTCCGACATGGGCTGCGACTGCGCCGAGAAGTGCCCCATCGTCCCGCCCTGGAAGCGGCAGATCGACGCGATCGAGATCGCCCCCGGGGACGCGATCACGGACGACGGGCAGGAGACCTGGAACCTCCTCGCCGAGCGCGGGATCGAGAACGTCCTCATCTGCGGCGTCCACACCAACATGTGCGTCCTGGGCAGGCCCTTCGCCATCCGCCAGATGGTCCGCCTCGGGAAGAAGGTGGCCCTGATCCGCGACCTCACGGACACGATGTACAACTCGCGGATGCGGCCGTTCGTCGACCACTTCACCGGGACGGACCTCGTGATCGAGCACATCGAGCGCTGCTGGTGCCCGACGATCACGAGCGCCGACTTGACCGGCAAGGAGCCGTTCCGCTTCCGGGAGGACACGAGGCCGAGCCGGGGGACTGGGATCTGACCCTCACCGCGGCCCCTCGATCGCGTACAGGGCCTCGAAGGTCCGGATGTACAGCCGCCCTCCCGCGGCGACCGGCGTCGAGGCGATGGGCTCGCCCATGGCGTTTTCGGCCAGGAGCTCGAACTTCCGGCCCGGCCGGACCACGAAGACGTCGCCGTCCCGGGACGCGCAGTAGACCTTGCCGTCCGCTACGACCGGCGAGGCCCTCTGCCGCGTGCGGTGGAGGCGCTGCGTGTAGACCTCCTCGCCCTTGGCCGCGTCGAGGCAGATGAGGACGCCGTTCTCGCGGAGGAGGTAGACGAGCCCGTCGTGGATCGCGGGCGTGGGGACGTCCGTCGTGTCCCGGTCGCGCCTCCAGGCGATCGACTTCGTGCCGGTCACGTCGCCCTTCCCGTCCGGGCGCACGGCGACCACCGGGTTCCCCTTCGCCGAGGGCGCGATGACAAGGCCCGGCGTGCACACCGGCGAGGCTATGAAGCGGAGGAAGCGGTTGTAGTTGTCCCGCGGGTTGAGGGAGCCGCACCGCCAGACCTCCTCCCCGTCCTCGAGTCGGTGGGCGCTCAGGCAGTCGCCGCCATGGATGAGGAGGAGCGCCTGCTTCTCGTCGCGGTAGAGGATCGGGGAGGCGTAGGAGTGCCGCGATTCGTGCTCGGCCTCGGTCTCCCGGGCGCGCTTCCAGACCTCCTTGCCGGTGAGCTTGTCGATCGCGACGATGTACGGGTCCTTCATGCGGAGGCACATCTGGTAGAGCCGATCGCCGGCGAGGAGCGGCGTGGAGCTCATCCCGTGCCAGTGGTCGAACTCGCCGTGGCGCTCCTGGAGGTTCGCCTTCCAGACCTGGTTCCCGTCGAAGTCGAAGCATGCGAGATCGCCCGTGCCCGCGTAGGCCCAGGCGTGCTTCCCGTCGGTCGAGGGCGACGGGGCCGCCGAGTTGCCCTCGTCGCGCATGAAGTCGCGGCTCCCCGAGCCGAACTTCCGCTTCCAGATCTCCTTCCCGGCCGTCGAGACGCACAGGAGGACGATGTCCGTGCCCTCGACCGACGCGACGAAGATCCGGTCCCCCCAGACGGCCGGCGTCGAGCCGGCGGGGCCGGGGAGGGCGAGGCGCCAGGCCACGTTCTCCGTCTTGGACCACTTGAGGGGCAGCCCGCGCTCGGGGCTCGTGCCGTCCCCGTTTGGCCCGCGCCACTGGGGCCAGTCGGCGGCGGGCAGCCGGGCGGGCAGCGTGAGGATGGCGAGGGCGGAGAGGAGGAACCAGGGCAGGGCTTTGTCCCGCATGGTTTTCAGCTCGAGAGGCCTGGGGTTTGGGGAACTCGACGCGACCGCATCTTGCTCCGGACGTCGCGCCTCCGCAAGCCCGTGGGTAGGCGAGCCAGCCGCCGCGCCCGCAGGCCCGCCAGGCCCCTTGACACGAGCGCCGGTCCCCGGCGAGATCATGCACCGCCTTCGGCTGTCCACGGCATATCGCTCACCCTGTCCCCGGGAACGCCCCATGACCGACGCCACCTCCAGCCCCACGGTCCACAACGAGAAGCGGCTCCTCTGGGCGGGGTTCTTCACCCTCATCGCGGCCGGCATCGGCTTCTCGATCCGCGGCGGCATCCTGGGCGACTGGGGGGCGCAGTTCGGCTTCACTCAGGGCGAGCTCGGGAAGATCACCGGCGGCGGGCTCACGGGCTTCGGCATCACGGTCCTCTTCTTCAGCCTGATCGCCGACAGGGTCGGCTACGGCGCGCTCATGGCCATCGCCTTCCTGCTCCACGTCTCCTCCGCCGCGGTGACGCTGGCCGCGACCCCCGCGTTCGCCAAGCTCGGGAAGGACGCGGCCTACCAGTGCCTCTACTGGGGCATGTTCCTCTTCGCCCTCGGGAACGGGACCTGCGAGGCCGTGATCAACCCCCTCGCGGCCACCCTGTACCCCCGGGAGAAGACCCACTGGCTCAACCTCCTCCACGCCGGCTGGCCGGGCGGCCTCATCCTTGGGGCGCTCCTGGGGCTCCTCTTCAAGGCTGCCGGCCGTGTGCCCTGGGAGCTCCAGATCTGCACGTTCCTGGTCCCGACGCTGCTCTACGGAGCTCTGGTGTTCCGCCAGCCGTTCCCGCCCTCGGAGGCGCGGGCCCACGGCGTGACCATCGGGACGATGCTCCGGGAGCTTGCCTCGCCGATGCTCTTCTTCCTGCTCCTCCTCCACGCCATGGTCGGGTACGTCGAGCTGGGCACCGATAGCTGGATCAGCAACATCACGGGCACGATCCTCGAGGACCCGCAGAAGGGCCTGCTGCTCTTCATCTGGACCTCGGGCCTCATGTTCGCGCTCCGGTTCTTCGCGGGGCCGATCGTGCGCCGCATCTCGCCGCTGGGCCTCCTCTTCGCGGGCTCCCTCTTCGGGGTCCTGGGGCTCACGCTCCTCGGGGGCGCGACCACGGGGCTCCTCTGCGTCGTCGCGGCGACGATCTACGGCATCGGGAAGACCTTCTACTGGCCGACCATGCTCGGCGTCGTCTCGGAGCGGTTCCCGAAGGGCGGAGCCTTGACCCTGGGCGCGGTGGGGGCCATCGGCGCGATCTCCGGCGGCCTCCTGGGGGGGCCCGCGATCGGCTACAAGCAGGACCTCTTCGCGTCGGCGCGGCTCCGGGAGGCCTCGCCGGAGGCCTTCGCGCGCTACGCCGCGGAGGAGGAGAAGACCTTCCTCCCGGGCGTCGTCCCGGCGATCGCCGGGCTGGACGGCGCCAAGGTCGCCGCCCTCGAGGATGGAGGCAAGCAGCTCGCGGAGGACCTGCGGATCCTCCGGTCCAGCGGCAGGACCGATCGCAACCTCGAGGCGCTGGATCGGTGGTGGGAGTCGGCGCGGCGGCACCAGGACGCGGACCGGGGCCCGGTGAAGGGCGCCTCGCTCCACGGCGGGCGCATGGCCCTCAAGTGGACCGCCCTCGTGCCGGCCCTGATGGCCGCGGGCTACCTGCTCCTGATCCTCTACTTCAAGGCCCGCGGAGGGTACCGGCAGGTGCACCTGGGCGGCGGCCCGAGCTGAGGGGAACCTCACGACCGATTGGCTTCGAGCGCCTCCCGGAACTTCCACGGCACGCTCCGGTAGCACTCGCCGTAGGAGCTCTCGAGCGGCGGGCGAATGAACCTGTGGGGCTCGAGGAAGACGGGCATATCCGGGAGGTTGTCGCATACCTTGAGCGGCGCCACGTGGGCCCGGATCTCGCCGATGGCGAGCACCTGGTACGAGACCGCGGACAGGGGGCGGCCCTCGGGCAGACGAGGCAGCTCCTCGCCATACAGCTCGCAGACCTTCGTGTGGAAACCGTTGGGGACAGGTCCAGTCGGCTTGTGCAGGTCGATGACGAGAAGGTGGATGCCGCGATCCAGGAAACTCAAGTCTTTCTCGATGAACTGTTCCGCCCGAGCCCGCGACGATTTGTTGCCCCGCGAGACGAGCTCGATCACGGCCACCACGGCATCGCCCTTGCGCTCGTCCCGGATCGTGATGCGCCGTGTGCGGCGAGTGTAGGGGTCCAAGCGCAGGTCCTGGACGACCACGGGCGACGGCGCGAGCGCCACGGCGCCTTCCCTCGAGTCATCGTGGACTTGCGGTGAGCTAGATGCCTCGGGTTTGCTCTCCGCCCCCTCGCCGGACGCCGTTCGAGCGCGGAGCGTCAGGAGGTCGGGCTCCACCTCGCCGACGACCGGTTCGGCCAGAGCGTAGTAAGGCCTGGGAAGGATCTGGTCGTTCAAGAGCGTCGTGAGCCTCCCGAGCCAGGCCACGTGAAAGCTGTGGAACACGTCACCGTCCACCCGGGGCCAGTCGTGGATGGGCATGGTCACGAGCATACCATGGGCGGTGCGGCCGTGGCGCCCCACCCGCTCCCTCACCACGCGAGGTCCCTGCGCGGCGCCTCCCACGCCCGGCGGACGGCCGCCTCGACGGCGGCGCGCACCTCGCGGTAGTCGGCGTCGGAGGCGTCCCGGTACACGGCCTCGCGGCAGCGCGCCGCGCCGCCGGCCTCCCTCGCGAGCGGCGCGGCCAGGAAGAGGCTCCGCTCGGGGGCCACGAGGTCGATCCAGTCCGGGCGTGACACCGCGAGCGGGTCGTGGCAGGCCGCGCACCGGCGCCCGTGGATCGAGGCGATCCCCTCGCGGCAGGCCACGTCGGCGGCGAGGTCGTAGTGCGGCTTCTCGGGGCGCTTGTCGATGAACCCGCCGTGGTACGGCGCATTGGCGTCGATCCAGGTGACGAGCCTCAGCCAGTCCTCTGCGCCGAGGCGCACCATGTCCGCGTGGCTCCCGCGGATCGACTCGATCAGCTTGCTCCGGTGGGACCCGAACGCGAGCGGAGGCGTCACCTTCGCGTCGTCGCCAACGTTCGAGCGGGCGACGAGCCCCGCGGCCTGGATCGTGTCGAACGCGCGGTTGTGCCGCTCGGTCAAGCCTCCGGAGAAGTCGAGGCCGCCCGCGGGCTTCAGGCCCGAGTGACAGCTCGCGCAGTGCCGGTCGAAGACGGGCTGCACGTCGCGCAGGAACTGAATGGGGCGGTCGCCCCACGGCGGCGGCGCGGGCACCGAGGGCTCGCGCTGCAGGGCCAGGAGCGGCGGCCTCGCCGAAGCCGCGGGGGCCCGGTTCCGCGTCTCGTGGCAGCCCGAGCAGCTCCGGACCTCGCCCGGCTGGAAGCTCACGAAGGACCGCATGCGCAGGAGCTCCATGTGGTCCTCGTCGAGGGCCTGGAAGTAGAGCGCCCGGTCCGCGGGGACGCGGAAGCAGGCGCTGCCGTCGGCCTCGACGGGCACCGTGCCCAGCACCCTCACGGGGTTCCAGTTGAGCATCACGGCCTTGACGTCCGGCTCGTAGCGCTGCCCGCCGTGGTCGTTGTCGTAGGGCCACCCGACGGGCTCGGAGATCCGGATGTAGCGGATCCGGCGCCTCTCGAGGCCGTCCAGGCCTTCGCCGGCGTCCGTGACGAGGCAGATCGCGTCCTCGTGGACCCCTCGCGCAGCGCCGGAGAGGACGGGCGGGCGCGGCCGCTCGCGGAGCGGGATCGGCGCGACGCAGGAGATCTCCGGGTCGCGGTAGACGAGCTCGCGCGTCCCGTGCACGTCGATCAGGTAGAGCGCGTACCCCTTCTCGTCGGTCATGCCGCCGCCGGCGTAGGCGGCGAGGAAGTGCTTCTCCGAGAGCGGCCAGGGGGTCATGTAGGCGCCAGGGCCGAGGACGCCGCCCTCCTCGACGGGCCTCCCCGACATCCCGCCCTCGGGCGGCGCCACGCCGGGCGTGACGATGCGGATGCCCCGCGCCTCGTTGACGCCCAGGGACGGGTCGACGACGACCACGGGGCCCGCCGGCAGCGTGTGGTGCCCCGTGGCGATCGCCACCAGCTTCCTCGTGCCCGGGACCGAGCGCGCCTCCTCCAGCGCCCAGGGGTCGTTGAAGTGCTGCTTGAAGACCGCGTCCGCCATGGTCCCGTCGGGGCGCACGGTCCAGATCGACTGGATGAAGGCCCAGCTTCGCTCGTGGTACTCCCAGCGCGTGTAGGCGATGAGGCCGTCGTCGAGGACGTGCGGCAGGTAGTCGCCGTCCTTGGTGACGCTCAGGCGCCGGAGGCCGCTCCCGTCGGGCCGCACCGCGTACAGGTTGCAGGAGGTCTCGTCCTTGTCGAGCTCGTTGCACTGGAGCGAGTAGCCGCACCGCTCCGAGACGAAACCGATCTCGCCGCTCGGGAGGTACGCCGGGTCGAGGTCGCTCCATTCGCCGCCGGTGACCTGCCGCAGGCCCTTCCCGTCGATGCCGATCTCGAAGATGTGGATCGGCTCCTCGCTCCGCCGGAGCTCGTAGCTTCGCGATCGGTCGAGCCAGCCCGCCGGCGGCTCGTGGCTCCGGGCCCGCGCGTAGCCGAAGACGACGCGCGTCCCGTCGAACCAGAGGTCCGCGCCGTGGACGTGCCCGGGGCCGAGGGCTCCGGCGAGGAGCGGGCGCACGGTGCCGTCGGGCCGCACGGGCGAGAGGACGCAGATGTCGCCGCCGGGCCGCGAGACCCACGGCATGTGGTTGAGGCACACGTCGGGATAGCTCTGCTGCGTGAAGCGCTTGACGAAGAGGAGGCGGTCGAAGTTGAGGAGCGGATTCCGGAACGCGACCTCGCGCGCGGCCCAGCGCGCCTCGCGGCAGAGCGCCTCGCGGGGGGGAGGGTCCGGTCCCTCGGCGCGCTCGCGCGCCTCGAGGGCGCAGGCGCGGGCCTCGAGCTCGACGATCTCCGCCGAGGCGGGCAGGCCGAAGTCGGCGAGCAGGCTGCGGGCGCGCTCGATCGTCTCCCGGACCGGTGGGACGAGGACCGCGCGGCCCTCGCGCCAGACCGTCTCGCCCTGCCGCGCCTCGAGGACGAAGGCCGCCGCGCCCTCCCGCTCCACGTCGACCTGGAGCTCGAAGGCCCCCGGCCCGCGGCAGGCGACCGGCGTCGAGCGCCGCGCCTCGAGCCCCCTGCCCGTGAAGGCCGTGTGCTCGAGCGCGACCTCGACGGGGGGCTCGAGCGGCCCCGGCGCGAGGACCTCGAAGGCGAGGCGGTTCCGGCCGAAGCCCGGCATCGCGCCCTCGGACCAGGCGACGCGCCACGCGGCCGCGAGCCGGAGGGCGAGGGTCCGGCCTCCGGCGATCGCGATCTCGCCGGGGAAGCGCCCCCGCTCGTCGCGGAGGGGCACCGAGGCCTCGAGGGTCGTGGTGCCGCCGTCGCGGCCGACCGCGACGGCTCCGGCGGGGCGCCCGTCGGGGCCGACCGCCCCGTCGAGGTTCACCGGCGTCCCCCCGAGGCGGCAGAGGGCCGTGCCGAGGAGCCCCCCGCGGGACCAGATGCTGAGGCTGCTCTGCCGCGCGGGCCTGCGGAGCGCGAGGTTCACGTCGGGGCGGTCGCGGCCGTAGACTTCGACCTCGTCGAGGTGGAAGAAGACCGGCGCCGCGCTCCGGAGCTCGAGGCGCACGAAGCGAGCCGTCGCGGGGGCCGGCCGTTCGTCTCCAGTACCGAGCTCGACCGCGAGGGGTCCTCCGCCCGAGACGCCGCCGAAGTGGCGGCCCCCGTTGTCGTGCCGCAGGGTCCAGCGCTCGCCGTCCTCCGAGGTGAGGACCGCGAGCGAGTCCGCGTTGTGGAGCCCCGGCGCGTAGTCGAGCCGGTTGTAGACGACGATCCTCGCGATCTCCCGCGGTTCGCCCAGGTCGACCTCCCACCAGGGACGCGGCTCGAGGCCCGTGTGGAAGGCGTAGCGACCGTCCTTGACGCCGTCGGCGGCGCCTGCGGCGTCGGCCGCCGTGGGCCCGCCGCGGAAGCGGGCCTCGGCGCCCGCGGGCAGCGTGGCCGCGACGTGGAGCCGCTGGCCGTCGTGGCAAAGGAGGAAGGACGGCTCGCCGGCGGCGGCGTCCCCCCGCACCTCCGCCGCCCCGCGCCAGCCGGGGTCGTCGAGCCGGCCGTCGAGCGCGGGCGCCGGCGCCCGCGGGACCGCGAGCGCGCCGCCTGCTGCGACGCCGCCCCAGCGCACCTCCCCCTTGACCGTCCGCACCACCCCCGGCTCGCGGACCTCGCGCACGCGCTCCTCGTCTTGCCGCCGCCACTCCTCCTCGACGAGGCCGCGCCAGGCCTGGGCCTGCAGGCTCCCGAGCGCGCCGAGGCATGCCGCGAGGGCGAGGGCG
>JACQVW010000748.1 GCA_016209535.1 Planctomycetota bacterium
AGACCGGCCGCGGCTCAGCGATCGAGCCGCGGCCGGGCCCGCCCTCGGGCGGTCTCGGTCTCTTCGAGCCCGTGCCCTCTACGTTGGGATCGTCACCGCCCCAGCCCCACCGGGAGCCCCGTCGCCGGGTCCAGGTCCGACGAGAGCACGAAGCGGACGGAGCCGTCGGTCCTCAGGACGTTCATGCCGCCCTGGTGACCTTCGTGGATGCCGTCGTCGTCCTCGAAGCCCTCGAAGTACTTGTCCGAAGCGAGGGGCCGGTTCACGGTGATCTTGGTCTTGCGAGCCGCCCACGTGAAGCTCACGTTGTCCTCCTCGAGCACGTAGGGCTGGCCCTCCTCGTGCTCCGCCGGCACCGTCTCCGGCGCCTCGCGGCACTTGAAGAGCTCAGGGACCACGGCCTCGGGATCGAACCTCACGAGCTCCGTAAGCGACTCGTGGGCGCGCGGATTCTTCCCCGAACCGAAGGGGAAGCACCCGGAGCCCGCCTTGTCAGCGTGAATCAGAGCAAGGGTTCCGATCTGGCGAAGGTTGCTCGCGCATTCGACCTTCCGGGCCTCCCGCTGACCCTTGATGAGGATCGGCAGCAGGAAGCCCGCTATGACGGATATGATTGCGATCACCACGAGCAACTCCACCAGCGTGAAACCCCGCCTTGAGCACAGAGCGTCACGGATCATGGAGACCTCCTTTTCGCTTGCTTGGTGTTTGCCTCCTTTCTGGCCACACCGCGGCGCCGCGGAAAGGGTGCACGGCGCCACGGGAGGGCCGTGGATCGAAAAGGCCTGAGACCCGCCCCGAGAACGGACGCAAGAGAAAGGATAACCCCGGGGGACGACCCGAGTACAGCGAGAAGTGGACCGTGGTGCACACCGCGGCGCCCCCCCCGCGGCCGGGCTGCCCCTCACGCCTCGCCCGTCATCGGCTCAATGCTTCGCCTTGCGCATCTCCTTGGCCATGCGGGCGTAGTCGAGCTTGCCCTTGATCTCCAGGCGCGCCAAGGTCGACGCGATCGAGCCGCCCCAGGCGAAGCCGATCCTCCCCGAGGCGAAGCCCTTGGCCGGATACTTCATCTTCTGGCGCGAGCGGCCGTCGCGGTACGCCTCGAAGCTGCCGTCCTTGACGGAGAGCTTGAACTTCGCCGTGGCGTCGGCGGAGACGGAGTCGACCTTGCCCTGCCCGCCCGCGAGCCTCCCCTGCACGAGCATCGCGCACTGGGAGCCAAAGTTGCTGGCCAAGGCCTTCCCCTGGTCGTTCGAGTAGATCACGGCCGCGTAGAGCTTGTCGCTGTGGGCGATGTGCTGGAGGTACTCGACCTCCGCCTCCAGGTCGTCGGTGAACCAGCAGTTGAGGAGCGCGACGCCCCGGTTGGAGAGCCGCACCCCGGGGTACTCGCTGAAGAAGCTGAAGCTCTTGTCATCCATCGACCAGCGGAAGGTCTCCTTGAGGTTGCTCCCCACCTTGGGGGTGAAGATCGTCGAGTGCTCCTCGCTCTTCCGCGTGAGGTCGAAGACGAGGTGGACTCGCCCGTCCTCGAGGAACTTCATGTCCGTGGGGGAGAGGACGTCCTTCAGCTTCTCCTTGACGAGCTCCTCGTCGGGCGAGGCCGGGCCCTTGGGCTTCGAGGTCTTGCCCTCCGCGCCCCCCGAGCCCTCCGCGCCACCGGCGCCGGCGTCCGGTCCCTCGCCGCCGCCCGCGGGCTCGCCCTCCTTCTGTCCCTCGCCCTTCTCCTTCTCCTTTTCCCCCTCCCCCTTCGCCTTCCCCTTCGCCTTCTCTTTCTCTTTCCCCTTTTCTTTGCCCTTGGCCCCTTTGCCCTTCTCGTCCTTCTTACCCTCTTTGCCCTCCTTGCCCTTGTCCTCCTTGGACTTCTTGTCCTTGTCTTTCTCCTTCGTGCCCTCGCCAAAGGCGAGGCCGGGAGCGAGGAAGAGCACCGCGAAGACCATGACGCCCAGTTCGCTACGCCACGAGCAGCACCGCATCGCATGCCTCCGCTTGGACAAGTAGCCGTCTCGACCGGATCGCGGGCAGCGGCCCGCGGACCTGGTCCATCATGCCCGAGGAGAGCCTGGGCGCCAGCGTTTTCTGGCCTCAGCAGGCCCTCACGCCTTCACGATCTTCTCCCGGCCCTCGGTCACGCAGCGCGTGGCGTTCCGTGTGTCGATGACGAGGGGCGCGTGGCGGACCACGAGGTCCCAGTCGATCCCGTCGTGGTGCGTGACGATGAGCACGAAGTCGTTCCGGGCGAGCTCGGCCTCGTCGAGCGGCGCGGGCCGGGCCCTCACCGAGTAGTGCCGCATGGGCGGCAGGGAGGGCACGTATGGGTCGAAGAACCGCATCTCCGCGCCCCGCTCCTCGAGGAGCTCCAGGATCGGGAAGGCGGGCGACTCGCGCACGTCGTCCACGTTCGGCTTGTAGGCCACTCCGATCACGAGGCCGCGGCTGCCCTTCAGGGCCTTCCCGCGCCTCCCGAGCGCCGCCTCCACCTTCCCCACGACGTGGCGGGGCATCTGCGTGTTGATCTCCCCCGCGAGCTCGACGAACCGCGTCGCCATGCCGAGCTCCCGCGCCTTCCACGTCAGGTAGAAGGGGTCGACGGGGATGCAGTGCCCGCCGAACCCCGGCCCGGGGTAGAACGGCTGGAAGCCGAAGGGCTTGGTCGATGAGGCATCGATCACCTCCCAGATGTCGATCCCCATGCGGTCGTAGAGCAGCTTGAGCTCGTTCACGAGGGCGATGTTGACCGCGCGGTAGACGTTCTCGAGGATCTTCGAGGCCTCGGCGACCCTGGTGTCGCGCACGGGGACGACGGAGGCCACGGCGGCCGCGTAGAGCCTCTCGGCGAGCTCGCCGCTCACGGGGTCCGAGCCTCCCACGACCTTGGGGATGGCGGCGGTACGGTGGCGCGGGTCCCCGGGGTCCTCGCGCTCGGGCGAGTAGGCCAGGAAGAAGTCCTTCCCCGCGGCGAGGCCGCTCCGCTCGAGGATCGGGCGCACGACCTCCTCGGTCGTCCCGGGGTACGTCGTGCTCTCGAGGACGACGAGCTGCCCGGGCGCGAGGCGCCTCGCGATCTCCTCGGCGGTGCCCCGGACGAAGGAGAGGTCCGGCTCGCGCTGCGGCGTGAGCGGCGTGGGGACGCAGATCAGCGCCGCGTCCACGCCGCGCAGCTCGTCGAGGTCGCCCGTGACGCGCAGGCGGCCCGCCTCGAGGGCCTCCCTCACCCACGAGGAGGGCACGCGGCCGATGTACGACTCGCCCCGGCGGAGCGCATCGACCTTCCGCGGGTCCACGTCGAAGCCATGGACCGGGAAGCCCGCCCGCTCGAACGTCTCGAGGAGCGGCAGGCCCACGTACCCGAGGCCCAGGACGGCCACGCGGGCCGTGCGCGCGTCGATGGCGGCACGGAGGCGGTCGGCGGGGTGGCCAGGCATGGAAACCTCATCGTGCCCGGCCAAGGTCCACCTTGGGAAGCGCCTTGCAGACGGACTCGGTCGCCCTCCTCAGGATCCCTTCGATCTCGGCAGGTTCCTTGGCGACAGCGTAGAGCCACCGGCCCTTCGTCCCATCCGCGTTGACCGCGCTCACCCACCGCTCGGCCGCGGCCCTTTTCAGGTCCTCGAGCGGATCGAAGCCCTTC
>JACQVW010000783.1 GCA_016209535.1 Planctomycetota bacterium
ACGCCGGGTTACACCCGGCTATGAACCACGCGTTCATTCCCACGATACTGCCCCTACCAAACTGCCCCTGCCGGATTCTCTCCTGTCACCGACAGAGGGCCTGATTTGAACCACGCCCCGAATTGAAACCGAGGCGCGCCGGGGATGCAACGAGGCGGCGGCCTCGCGTGCAAGCCTGCCCGCCGCCCAGGCGCGGCGTTACCTCCGCTCGCTCTCGACACTTGCGCGCCGTCCCGACCTCTATGCAAAAAGTCGGCGAGATGGGGGGTAGGAAGGTCGATTCGTGACCTGTACAATCCGCATCCAAGACCTGTTGAGATCCATGGCTCGACAGAAGACCTGTTGAGATCCATGGCTCGACAGCGTCCTCAACCCACCTGTCCACGGGCTCTCCACCGCGAGTTCCTTCAGCCTTCCGTTCGGGCTCCCTCTGGAAAACCTTTTGATTCCACTAGGCTCCGGTACGGGTTTTCCCCCTTTACATGGCGGGGATGCTTGTCGTAGCCTGGTGCCTGCTGAAATAACGAGGGAGTGCCCCGCCTAGCGTACAAACACGCAACATTGCATTTCGTTGGCGCCGGCGCCTCGCCGCCTGCTCGGTCTCGTTGCGGCGGGAGTCCGGCAAACCCACTTGCTTGGAGGGGAAAAAAATGAATCCGCTCACGCCGGCACCGGGATAGTCGGCCCGTCTCGGGTCCGTGCCGCGCTCGCCCGGGGGAAGGCGCAGGGGCACGGAGGCCTGAGCCGCCGTTCCGCCTCGAGCGGCCTCGCCGCCGAGGCCTTCCAACTTCCGTCAACCGCCGTCCCGAGGCATCCCCGCGGCACGAGGCGCACCGCCCCGCCGCGCGGCGATCCTCTCGGGGCAGGCTCTCGAGAGGGTCGTCCCCACATGTACTTCACCGAGAAACAGCTACGGATCATGGAGTTCATCCAGCAGTTCCGCGCCGAGCGCGGCATCTCCCCCACGCTCGAGGAGATCGCGAAGAACTTCGGTGTCACCAAGATCACGATCTACGAGCACATCAACCAGCTCGAACGTAAGGGCGCCATCAAGCGCGAGAAGTTCCGGGCCCGGTCCATCGAGATCCTCGTGCCCGTCGAGGAGCGGACCAGCCGCTACACGGTGCCCCTCATGGGGAACCTGCGGGAGGGGCTGCCCATAGAGGCGACCCAGGACCGCGAGGACCTGAACCTCTGCGACCTCATACCGCTCGGCGCGAGGTGCTACGTCCTGAGGGTCCGCGGGAACTCGATGCTCGACGACCACATCGCGGACGGCGACTACGTCATCATCGAGAAGCGCGATGAGGTCCTGAGCGGCGAGACGGTCGTGGCGGTCCTCGAGAACGGCGAGGCCACGCTGAAGCGCTTCTACAGGGACAAGAACAAGGTCCGCCTCCAGTCCATCAACGGCGGCATGAAGGCGTTCTACCCCAAGACGGCCGAGATCCGCGGCGTCGTGATCGGCGTCCTCCGGCGCTACGAGCCATCGATGGAGTAGTGCCCTGCCTCGGAGCGCGCCGGAGGGATCGACCTCGTCCGCCCGGCGCGCGCCTCGAGGGCGCTCCGTCCTCGGGCGCAGCTCTCGGGCTGCGTTTCCGGCAGCGTTTTCGGCTCCGTCCTCGGGCTCCGTTTTCGGCTCTGTTTTCGGGGTAGCGCACTCTCCCGGCTCTGGCGTACACTTGGCCCCCATGACGAGGCGAGCCTTCGAACATCTGGCACTGCTCTTGACACCGCTCGCCTGGACGGGCGGCGTCCTCGCGGGGGTGCTCAAGTTCATGAGCCCTCTCGAGCCGGGGCGGCGCAAGGCGAAGCTCGTCGTGGGGCCCGTGGAGCGGCTCGCGGGAGGGCGCGTGGAGTCGGTCGTCTTCAACGGCCGGCTCATCCACGTCCTCGAGGAGAAGGGGGAAGTGGTGGCGGTCGACGCCATGTGCACGCACCTCGAGTGCACGGTGAGCTGGAAGGCGGGCGAGGGCTGCTTCGTCTGCCCGTGCCACGGAGGCCGCTTCGACCGGCAGGGGAAGGTCGTCGCGAAGCCGCCGGTCGAGCCCCTTCGCAGGCAGAAGCTGGCGATCGACGGAGGGCAGGTTGTCCTCCTCGACGAAGGGGTCTGAGGGGGATCCGCGGTGCCCGTCCGCCTCTCGCGATGGCTCGTGGAGCGCGCCCCGCTCGCGGGCTTGCTCGAGCGCCTGCGCGCTCAGGCGGGGAGGCCCGTGCCCCGCCGCCTCTCGTGGCTCTACACCGCGGGCACGCTGGCGGCGTTCTTCTTCGGCCTGCAGTTCGTCACGGGGTGCCTCCTCCTGACGGTCTACGTCCCCGACGAGAAGCTCGCGTACAGCTCGGTCCAGGCCCTCGAGCACAAGGTGCCGCTCGGGTTCCTCGTCCGCCAGATGCACGCGTGGGGCTCGAGCTTCATCGTCCTCGTCCTGGGCTTCCACGTCCTCAAGGTCCTCTGGTACGGCGCCTACAAGCGGCCGCGGGAGCTCACCTGGTTCGCCGGCTGCATCCTGCTCGCCCTCACCCTCGCGTTCTGCCTCTCGGGCTACCTCCTCCCCTGGAACCAGCTCGGGTACTGGGCCACGAGGGTCTCCGTGGCGACCCTGGACGCCGTCCCCGGGATCGGGCAGGACCTGAAGGCCCTCGCCTGCGGCGCGCCCGAGGTCTCGGGGAGGACGATCGGCCGCTTCTTCGCGCTCCACGTCATGATCCTCCCCTGGCTCCTCGCCGCCTTCGCGGTCCTCCACGTCGCGCTGGTCCTGGTGCACGGGATCACGCCGAAGGCCAGCGTGGCCGAGGAGCAGGAGCTCGGCTACCGGGGCGCCCTCGACCTGAAGGGCTCGGAGCCCTTCTTCCCGCGCCAGGTCTACCGGGAGCTGCTCGTCCTGAACCTCGGCTTCGCGCTCCTCGTGACGGCCGCGGTCTACTTCCCCTGGGAGCTCGGCGAGCCGGCGTCGCCCCAGACGCCCCAGGGGATCAAGCCCGAGTGGTACTTCCTGCCCGTCTACCAGTTCCTCAAGTACTTCGACGAGAGCCTCTACGCCTACTTCCCCTTCCTCCAGCACTTCGAGGAGGGCCTCGGCCTCTCGACGGAGCTCCTGGGGATCTGCTGCGTGAACCTCGTCGCCCTGCTCGCCTTCCTCCTCCCGGTCCTCGACAGGGGCAAGCACCGGAGGATGTCGCGGCGGCCGATCTTCGGGACCCTCGCGCTGCTCGTCCTCCTGGGCGTCACGCTCCTGGGCGTCCTCGGCTACCTCTCGGGGCGGCGCGTGACCGCCTTCGGGCGGACCTGGGAGCTCAGCTTCAAGGGCTACCCGACCCTGCTGCCCGAGCCGCCCTTGAGCCCCGTTCCGGAGGAGCCGCGCCGGGTGCCCGGCGGCGAGGGGCTCGCCTCGGCCGCCTCGGGCTCCTCGGGAGCCGACGGCCCGCCGGCGGCGGGGGGGGGGCCGCCTCTGGCCGTGACCCTGCCTGCCGCGAGCCATCGCGCCGACGGGCTGCCGCTCGGGGGGACCTGCGGGCCGTGCCACGAGGAGCAGCTCGCCGAGTGGCAGGGGAGCGTCCACGACCGGAACCAGGTCCAGTGCGCGGGCTGCCACGGCGGGATCGACACCGCCCCGCCGGAGCCGCTCCCCGAGGGCCTCACGCCCGAGGTCTACGCGCACCTCGGGATCAAGCAGAAGCGGTCGGGCGGCGCGGCGCGGCCTGCGAAGAAGGAGCTCACGGGCTTCTGCGGGAGGTGCCACGAGGGCGTGCGGTCGGTCTTCGCGCCCGAGCACCAGGAGAGCCCACCCGAGGGGCGGCCCTCGGCCACGTGCGTCTCCTGCCACTCGAACCACACCGTGAAGGAGGCCGGCGACGAGACCTACGACGGGAGGAACGCCTACACGGAGGCCTCGGACCCGCGCCACGCGCCCTTCGCGGCGGCGCGGGCCGCCTTCCGCGAGGTCGAGGTGGGCCTGGCCCGCGTGCGGGGCCGGCTCGGGGCCCTGCGGGAGGCCGGCTACCCCGCCGAGGCCCTCGAGAAGGAGATCGAGCAGGCCGAGAGGGGGCTCAAGGATGCGCGCCCCCTGGTCCACGGCCTCGGCCGAGAGACGGAGCGCCTCGCGGCGCGGACGGCGGAGGTCCGCGCGGAGCTCGAGCTCGTGAGGGGCGACATCGACCGCGAGCTCGCCCGGCGCGACGAGCGCTGGAAGCTCGTGGCGGGCGTCTGGGCCGTCGCGGCGGCGCTCTCGGCCCTGATCGCGGCGAAGCTGCGGGCCATGCCGGCCTGACGGGGACGCGGGCCTGCGGCCGCGTCACCTCGGCTGGAGCTGCCCCTCGGGCCACCTGGCGAAGGCGCGTTTCATCTGGCGCACGGCCTGCTGGAGGCGCTGCTTGTTCTCGACCAGGGCCATGCGCACGTGCCCCTCGCCCTCGGGGCCGAAGCCGAGGCCCGGCGCGACGGCGACCTCGGCGTCCTCCATGAGGCGCCGCGCGAGCTCCATGGACCCCATGGCGCGGAAGGGCTCCGGGATCGCCGCCCACACGAACATGCCGGCGCGGGGCGGCTCGATGCCGGTCCAGCCGATCCGCTCGAGGCCCGCGATCAGCGCGTCGCGGCGCTCCTGGTACTTCAGGGCCTGCTCCTTCGCATGGGCTCCGCACTCGCGGAGCCCGATGATCGAGGCCACCTGGATCGCCTGGAAGATGCCGTAGTCGTAGTAGCCCTTGATGGCCCCCAGGGCCGAGATGATCTTCCGGTTCCCGGCGCAGTACCCGATGCGCCAGCCCGCCATGTTGAAGGCCTTCGACATGGTGGTGAACTCGGCCCCGACCTCCATGGCCCCCGGCGTGGAGAGGAAGCTCGGCGCCACGTAGCCGTCGAAGCAGAGCTGCCCGTAGGCGAAGTCGTGCACCACGATGAGGTGGTGCCGCTTCGCGATCGCCACGGTCTCCCGGAAGAGCTCCGGGTCCGCCGTGTGGCTCGTCGGGTTGTGGGGGTAGTTGAGGAAGAGGACCTTCGGCCGCGGCGTGAGCGTGGCCGCCGTGTCGTTCACGCGCCGGAGGAGCTCCTCGTCGTTGGCGACGGGCACGCCTATGTAGTTCCCGCCGGCCAGCACGACGGCGTAGGAGTGGATCGGGAAGGACGGCGTCGGGACGAAGGCCATGTCGCCGGGCCCGAGGAGGGCCAGGCAGAGGTGGCTGAAGCCCTCCTTCGAGCCGATCGTGGCGATCACCTCGTGCTCCGGGTCGAGCTTCACGTCCCACTGCGCCTGGTAGTACTTCGCGACCTCCCGGCGGAGGTTGTAGATCCCGGCGGCGGACGAGTACCGGTGGTTCTTCGGGTCGTTCACCACCTCGCACAGCTTGTCGACGATGGGCTGGGGCGTGGGGTCGGTCGGGTTGCCCATCGCCATGTCGATCACGTCGACGCCCTCGCGTCGCTTCCGGTCCTTGAGCTTGTTGATGCTCCCGAAGAGGTACGGCGGGAGCATCGACATCCTCTGGCTGAGGCGGATGAAATCGGCGGGGGAGTCAGTGGGCTTCTCTTCCATGGACGCGGGCGGCGCTCTCCTTCGACCGGCGCCGATTATAGGCCTCGGCGCGTGAGAAGACAAACCGGAGGAGGCCCGGCGCCAGGGCGCCGGCCGCGGCGGCGAGGATGGGCGATGGCCCGAGCCCCGTCCAGGGCTCGAGGGCCCCGGCGGCGGCGGGCACGGCGAGCGCCTGGTAAAGGCCGGCCGCGATGGCGCGGGCGCGCTGGGCGCGGACGCGGCCGCGATCCGAGGCGCAGGCCTCGACGGCGGCGGCGAGGTCCTCGCCCAGGGGCTCCGAGGTCCCGCGGCCCGTCTCGAGGACGAAGGACGGGGGACCGCCGGCGCGATCGCCGCGCTCCCGGCGGAGCCTCACGACCGCGACCCGCCGCCCGCTCGCGCGGAGGGACTCGACGAGCTCCGCGCGCTCGGGCTCGAGGAGCCCGCCGCGGACCCGGGTCGGGCCGAGGGGGCTGAGGACCCTCTCGAGGCTCTCGGTCTCCTCTCCGCCGAGGACCTCGACGGCGATGCCGAGGCCCGCGAGGCCGCCGAGGGCCCGGGCGGCGCCGTCGCGGACCGGAGCCTCGAGGCAGATCGCGCCCACGAGCTCGCTGCCGAGGGCGAGGAAGAGGACCGTCTCGCCCCTCGGGGACAGGTCGGCGCGCCTCGCCTCGAGCTCGCGGAGCCTCGCGTCACTCCAGCCCGCCTCGCGGAACAGGCGGACGTTCCCCAGGAGGACCTCCTGGCCCTCCTGCCGGGCGCGGATGCCGCGAGAGGGCAGGTGGACGATGTCGCTGAGGGGCAGGACGGTCCTCGCGCGGGAGTCGTGGCCCCGGAGGAGGGCGTCGCGGATCGGGTGGGCCACCCTGTACTCGGCCGCGGCGGCCACCTGGAGCAGGTCCTCGGGCCGCAGGCGGTCCCCGAGGGGGAAGACGCCCAGGACCTCGAGGCGCTCGGTGTCGAGGAGCGCCGCCGCCTCGAGGACGACGGTCTCGATGGGCCGCTCGACCGCGGCGCCGCGGAGCGCCTCGAGTGGCGACGCCGCGAGGAGCGCCATGAGGGCTGCGGCGAGCGCCGGGGCGCCCCCCGAGGCCGCGGCGTGCGCCGCCGCCCAGCCGCCCCCCAGGACCAGGCCCGCCGCCGCCGCGACCCAGAGGGCCGGAGGGGCCTGCGCGCCCCCGTCGCGATCCGGGGCCCCGCCCCCCGGGGGGGGCGCGCCAACCTCGGGGGAGAGGGACCGGAGGACGGCGATCGCGGCCGCGGCAGCCTGCAGGCTCGCGGGGCCCCCTCGGGGGTCGGCCAGGGCGGGGGGGAGGCGGCCCGCGGCGTCGAGGGCCGCGAGGAGGAGGCTCGTGGCGAAGCCGAGGGCCGCGGCGAGGGTGGACGGGAGGCCGGGGTCCAGCCTCAGCTCGAGGAGCGCCCGCGCGATGGGCCCGGGCCGTCCCCTCCGGGCGCCGAGGATGACCGCGGCGCAGAGGGCGCCCTCGAGCCAGGGGGCGCCGGGGGGCCGGGCCGGCGCCAGGGCGAGGACCCCCAGGGCCAGCGCGCAGGGGAGCGGTCCGAGGGCGAGCGACGCCCGAGCCGAAGGGAGAGCTACGCTCATGCATCTTCTTCGGCGATGGATTACTATTCATGCAGTCGGTGCGGAGGCCATCCAGGAACATGCGCTTTCCGGAAGTCGAGATCAGGTCGGGGGACTCCATCCAGGAAGCGGACGCGAGGGTCGAGCTCGCCTTCCGGAGGGTCGGCCTCGGCATCCAGTCCTTCGATCCCCTCAACGCGTACCTCTCGAGCTCCTCCTTCTGCCACTTCTTCCGGTCGCGGCTCGACGGCAGGGAGTGCGTCCTCTGCGTGACCGTCGGCCTGTGGGACGACGCCACGGTCCTCTCGATCCTCAACCTCCTCTTGAACATCCGCATGGACCCGGACCCGCCGGGCTCGCCGCCCGCCTTCGGGTTCTACTCGGCGCACCCCGCGCCCCCCGTGCTCCTGGGGCTCTTCGGTGACTCGCCCGCCAGCGAGTTCGAGTGCCGCGCGGCCCTGGTGGCGCAGTTCGGGAACGGCGTCGGGCCCGGCATGTCCCTCCAGCTCGCGGCGGTGGGCATCCACCTCCTCCGGGAGTGCTTCGGCGTGAGGACGGACCTCTTCCACCCCGAGGGGGAGCTCCAGATCGGGGACGCCCTCGTCAAGGGCTTCGCCGCGGAGGCGTTCCCCTCGGAGGCGTCCCCCATCAACTCCCTCGTGGCCCTCGGGTTCCTTTTCGGGGAGCAGGTCCGGGCGCGCCTGCGGTGCCCGAGCCGCTGGACTTTCGTCAAGGACTACGCGCCCTGGCCGGCTCTGGTCCTGGGCGAGATCCCCGAGGCGAAGGACGTCCCCGTGCCCCAGGTCGTCTTCAGCCCCATCGCGTGGGTCATGAAGTGCTACGAGGAGGGCGAGCCGGGCCTCCTGCGGGAGGTCGCCCTCTCCCTCGCCGGCAAGTGCCGCGAGACTCTCGGGCAGGGGTGAGCGAGCTCGAGGCGACAGAGCGAGCGCGACACAGAGCGAACTCGAAGCTTGACGGGAGGGGGATCATCCTATAACCTCCTGGGCTTTGTGAATTTTGGCACGAGCTCGGGGTAAGCGTTTCCGGATGAACGGGTTACGGTCGTTCGATCCGGAGCTCCGAGGTCGCGAGAGGGTGCTTCATGGCCGCCCAGCGCCCGCACCGGAAGTCCTTCGCACAACTATTCCCCCAGCTCTTCCTGTTCCCGCTCCTCATCGCGACGGTGGGGGTGCTGGTCTACCTGTTCTTCATCGCGAGCGCCCAGGACACGCGCTCGGTGGAGGAGC
>JACQVW010000763.1 GCA_016209535.1 Planctomycetota bacterium
GGTGTACCCCTTCGCGCACTGGCGCGGGTTCCAGTTGCTCGTGGCGTGGTTGCCGTAGAGGTCGGCGTACCTCTGGTAGTCATAGGTCGAGCCGCTCCGCACCACGATCCCGTTCCGGACGTAGGACCTCACGCGGCAGGCGTGGGTGTCGTTGGGGGAGCAGACCCAGTCGAAGGCCTGGTCGTAGCGGTACTGGTCGCGGTAGATCTTCTCCCAGTCGCGGCTCACCTCGCGGCGGAGCGGGTTCTCGTCGGGGTCCACCGCGGCGAGCAGCCGGAAGCCGCCACCGAAGCCCAAGGCTGCGGCTCCGGCCCCGGCCCCCGCCCGGCGGAGGAAGGCGCGGCGCGGGATCTTGGTCGCGTTCTCGTTCTCGTGGCTCCTCATGCGCGTCACTCCAGGTCACTCCAGCCTAAAGTCTTGCCAGATCGTCACCGACTTCTTCCCGTCGCGGTCCCCGGCGCTTCCGTTCCAGACGGCGAACGCGATTGGCACGGTCGTCCCGGGCCTCAGCGTCACCCCGTCGGGGCCCTGGCCCTGGAGCGAGCGGCGGAAGAGGACGTGGTAGGTCCCCGTCGAGTAGACCCCCGTCGCCTCCACCTGCTGGTCCACCTTGGGCCGCGCCCGGAGGGTCCCGAAACCGTTCGCCGTGAGGTCCTCGGCGGGGCTCTTCCGGGTAGGGTCGCTCACGATGTTGCCGGCGCCCCAGCCCGTCACGAAGGTCGGGTCGGACTGAAGCGTGAGCGCATGGCGGAGCGGCTGCTCCAGCGGGGAGAGCGTGAGGTTCGGGTAGGCGTCGATCCCGATGTTGGGATAGAGCTTCTCGAGGTCCTGGAACGCCGGCTCCAGGTCCGCCTGCCGCTCCGACTTCCACATCCAGATGTTCACGGGCTCCGTGGCACCGCCCATGGCGAAGAACGGCGGCTCCGCCGTGGGGGATACCTCGATCGCCACGGCGTCCCGGAAGTCCTGCGGGCGCATCGCCGTGTGGTCGTGCGTCTCGTCGACCCACTGGAGGAGGACCGCGATCTCCTTGCCGTCGTGGAGGGCCTGCACCGCGACCTCCTCGGGCCGCTGGGCCCGCCACCAGAGCGGCATCAGGTGGAGGTTCACGTTGGGCACCTTGCCCCACTCGCCGGCTTCCGGGTGCTGCGGCAGCGACCTCACGCGGCGCGCGACGATCTGGAGCTTCTTCATCTCCACCCGTTCGCGCTGGAGCGGGCTCGACATGCCCAAGATGAGGTGGACCAGGTGCCAGGCCTCCTCGCCGTGGAGGTACGCGCTCGAAGGCATGGGGGTCCCGGGCATGCCCGCCACGATCCTGCGGTAGACGTCCTCGGCCTTGGGGTTCCCCTTGAAGACCCCCAGGGTGAGGTCGCGCGGGCGCGTCGGGAAGCCCTCGGTATCGATCTGCTTCTGGACGCCGTCGCCCTTCCCCGTCGCGCCGTGGCACGGCGCACAGCTCTTCTCGTAGACCTGGGCCGCGCGAGCCCTCGCCGCCTCATCGTAGGCCGGCTCGGCGGGCACCGGGACGATCCCCTGCTTCGGGTCGTCCGCCGTGGGCGCCCCGTACGCCAGGGGCGTCTCGGCGAGGGACTTCACGTGGTGGACGAGGGCCCACCGAGTCCTCTCGGGAAACTGTGCCCAGGCGGGCATGGCCGAGCCGGGCATACCGCGGGAGATCGTGCGGAAGAGGTCCTCGTCGGTGGGGACGCCCTCCCACGTCGAGACCAGGCGGTGCCGCGCCGCGAAGAAGTCCCGCGGCCGCGGGTACAGGAGGTAGGCCGCGAGGCCGTCTCCCCGGCCATCCTTCCCGTGACAGCCCGCGCAGTGCTTCGCAAAGACCTGTTTCCCGAGCTCCAGGAGCTCCGGGGACGACGGGAGGACCGACGTGGGCTCCACCCGCCAGACCGGCGGCTCCGCCACCCCGCCGGCGGCAGCCGGGGGCGCGCCCGCGGCAGGGGGGGGTGCCGCCTTCTCACCTCGGTCGTCCCGCGTGCAGCCGGACAGGGCGAGGGCCCCGGCCGCCGGCATGACGAGAAGAACGATGGGGCTCAATCTCCAGCGCACTTTCTTCGCCTCCTCCAAGGGTTGCGTCTCTAGCTCCAAGCTCCTGTCAGCTCCGCCGTCCAGGCAAGCCCCGTCCCCTCAACTCCCGGACCAGATCCCCGAGGCTGCGCCTCGCGAGCAGGCCCTGGATCTCGTCGCGCAGGGGGCCCCAGGCGTCGTGAAGGGGGCAGGGGTGCGTCTCGCTGCACCGCGGGTGGCCGATCACGCATCGGTTGAGGAAGCCAAGTCCATCGATCGCTTCGACGATATCCAGCACCTTTATGGCTCCCGCGAGCCTCGCGAGCCGCACCCCGCCCCGTGGTCCTTTGCGCGACGAGAGCAAACCGCGCGCCACGAGCCGCTGGATGATCTTCGACAGGTACGCCATGGGGATCCGTGTGGCGAGCGCGACGTCGCGGACGGCGAGGAACCTCTCGGGACGCTGGGAAGTCGCGTAAATCAGCGCCTGGACGGCGTATTCGCAGGCTCGGGAGAGGATCATGGGGCCCTCGGGCAGGGGAGAAATAACGGACAACGGAGTCCATTATCTTAATCTCTCCGGAAACGCTTGACGGGTCAAGGGGCTTCAGGCCATCCTGGGCCGGAGTCCTGAGCTCCCGTCTCCTGGTCGCGAAGAAAACCCCAGGGGGCGAGAAAAATGCCGCGGGTCGCCCCGCGGCGAGCGCCGCCAGGCTTTGGGGACTCGGGGCCTCCCGGCCTCCTCGAGGCACAGGGCTTGCTTTTCGACGTTGCAAGGATTGCGGTTCGGTTCGTAGGTCACGAGAAGGACGGAACGATGGCAGACGACGAGCGGGTCGGCCAAGCGGCCTTCCCCCAAGGCGGGGCGGGCGCGGGGCCCGGCGGGCGGCGCGACTTCCTGGCGACGGCCGGATCGGTCGCCATGGCGACTAGCCTGGCCGCGAGTTACGGCACCCTGGCGGTCCTGGCCGGGCGCTTCCTGTACCCGGCCGGATCGTCGCCAGCCGCATGGATGTTCCTGGCCGACATGGCCGGGATGAAGCCGGGGGACTCCTTCTTGTACCGCACGCCGGCCGGGGCTTCGGTGGCCGTGGCGCGCGTCGGCACGAGGGGGGATGCCGGGGATTTTCTCGCGCTTTCAAGCACTTGTCCCCACCTCGGGTGTCAGGTCCACTGGGAGCCGCACAACAACCGTTTCTTCTGCCCCTGCCACAACGGGACCTTCGATCCGACGGGCAAGGCGACGAGCGGCCCTCCCGCCGCGGCGGGCCAGTCCCTGCCGCGATACCCCCTCAAGGCGGAGAAGGGGCTCCTCTACATCCTCGTGCCCGTGGGAGCCGTGAGCTGACATGGGGTTCGTGACGGACTGGATCCGCGACCGCGTCCCGATCTCCGGCGACCAGCTCCGCGAGTGGACGAACGAGCCCGTCCCGAACCACTTGAAACGCTGGTGGTTCTGCCTGGGGGGCACGCCCGCGTACCTCTTCGTGGTCCAGATCGTCACGGGCATCCTCCTCGCGTTCCACTATGAGCCTTCCCCGAGGACCGCGTACGAGTCCGTCCGGTACATCACCGAGGAGGCCACCTACGGTTGGTACATCCGGGGGCTCCACAAGTGGGCCGCGACCCTCATGATCGCCGCCGTGATCCTCCACCAGATGCGCGTCTACTTCACCGGGGCGTACAGGAAGCCGCGCGAGCTGAACTGGATGGTGGGCATGTGCCTTCTCCTCTCGACGCTCCTGGTGGGTTTCACGGGCTACAGCCTCGTCTACGAGCAGCTCAGCTTCTGGGGGGCCACGGTGGGGGCCAACATCACCGACACGATCCCGTGGATCGGCGGGTTCTTGAAGCGGATGCTCCTCGGGGGCGACGCCTACAACGAACGCACCCTGTCGCGCTTCTTCGTCCTCCATGGCGCCGTGCTGCCGGTTGCGATGGTGGCCCTCCTGATCATCCACATCACGCTCCTGAGGCTCCAGGGCGTCACGGAGCTCAAGGGCGAGGACGAGGACGAGGGGAAGCCGGCCCACTTCAACTTCTTCCCGGACCACCTCTACACGGAGATCGGTATCGGGCTCGTCCTCATGATCGTGCTGAGCGTGCTGGCCACGGTCCTCCCGGCCGCCATGGGGCCCAAGGCGGACCCCCTCACGACCCCCGAGGTGATCAAGCCGGAGTGGTTCTTCTACGTGACGTTCCGGTGGCTCAAGCTCTTCTCGGGCACGGTGGCCGTGCTGTCGACGGGCCTGATCGTGTTCGTGATGTTCCTGTGGCCCTTCATCGACGAGCAGATCCGCCGCAGGACGAGGGCCACCGAGGCGAGCGTGTGGATCGGGATCGCGGGAGTCGCCGCGATCGTGGGTCTGACGGTCTGGGAAGCGGCGGTGGCGCATTGAGTGGAGAATCCAAAGACTCATGGGCTTGAAGACCAAGCAGGTGATCATCGCGGTCCTCGGCGGCCTCTTCCTCCTGTCGCTCATCTTCGTCCAGTGGATGGAGGTGGCGCGCAAGCAGCGAGAGGCGGGCCTCGCGGGGCCGCACATCGCGGTGCCCCAGAGCTCGAAGCGGTGCGTGGACTGCCACCTGCAGAAATCGCCCGGGATCGTCGAGCAGTGGAGGGGGAGCACGCACGCCGAGAAGGGCGTCGGCTGCGTGGAGTGCCACCAGGCGCAGGAGGACGACGCCGACGGATACAGGCACGAGGGGGTCACGATCGCCACCATCGTGACCCCGAGGGACTGCTCGCGCTGCCACATCGAGGAGGCTCGGGAGTTCGGCGCGAGCCACCACGCGGCCGGGGGGAACATCCTCGCGTCGCTCGACAACATCCTGGCGGAGACGGTGGAGGGGGCCCGGGTGCCCTTCGACCCGCACTCGCCCACGCCGGGGCGGGCCGTGAGCCAGGTCAACGGCATGGCCAGCGCCTTCCTCGGGTGCATGCAGTGCCACGGGAGCAAGGTGGCCCTCGTGGCGAGGGACGGCGGCAAGATCACCGCCGACGAGCTCAAGCCCGACGCCTCCGGCAAGCCGACGAGCCTGGAGGCCCTGGGGAGGATCCTCAAGGACGAGAACGGCCGGCCCTCCTTCCACCCCGGCACCTGGCCCAACACGGGGATCGGACGCATCAACCTGGATGGCTCCCTGGGCGCCTGTTCGGCATGCCATTCGCGGCACGACTTCTCGCCGCGGAGGGCGAGGCAGCCCGAGAGCTGCGGCAAGTGCCACATGGGCCCGGACCACCCCCAGAAGGAGATCTTCGAGGAGTCGAAGCACGGGATCGCGTTCCGCGACCTCAAGGACCACATGCACCTCGACGCGGGGTCGTGGGTCCTCGGGAAGGACTACTCCCAGGCGCCGACCTGCGCGACGTGCCACATGTCGGGGAACACGCAAAACGAGGGGAGGATCACCCACGACCCGGGCGAGAGGATCTCCTGGACCAACCGGCCGCCCGTGAGCCTGGTCATGGACACGGACCTGAACGGGAAGATCGTCAAGGAGGCGGACCCCCAGAAGCGCGCGACCCTGGTCAAGGACTCCTGGGAGAAGAGGCGAGGGCGCATGAAGGAGGTGTGCTCCCACTGCCATACGAACGAGTACATCAACGCCTTCTACCAGCAGTACGACGACCTCGTGATCCTCTACAACGAGAAGTTCGCCAAGCCCGGGCAGGCCATCCTCGGCGCCCTGCTCGAGAACGGGCTCTTGACGAAGAAGGAGTTCGACGAGGAGATCGAGTGGACGTGGTACCTGCTCTGGCACCACGAGGGCCGGCGCGCCCGCATGGGGGCCTCCATGATGGGCCCCGACTTCACGCACTGGCACGGGATGTTCGAGGTGGCCGAGCGCTTCTACAGGGAGCTCATCCCCCAGGCCCTCGAGATCACGGCCCGGGCGGCGGCGGGCGGCCAGGCCGAGAAATCGAAAGCGGTCAACGCCCTGATCGATGGCATCCTGGCCCGGCCGGAGCACGCCTGGAGCGGGATGTCCTCGACGTCGCCCCTGGCTCCGAAGTCCCTCGAGGCCGCGACCGGCGGCGGGAAGTGAGCGGGACGTGGCGAGCAGCATGAACCGGAGGACCTTCTTGAGGGCGGCGGGCGCCCTGGCGGGTATCGCCGCCTTCTCCTGCGAGGACCGACGCGAGGCGCGGCGGATCGAGGGCGCCCTCGGCGGGCTCTCGCACGTCGACCTCAAGTGGGGGAAGGCTCCGTGCCGCTACTGCGGGACGGGCTGCGGCGTCGAGGTGGGCGTGCACGGGGGCAAGGTGGTCGCCGTGCGGGGCGACGCGGCGAGCCCGGTCAACCGAGGCCTCCTCTGCGTCAAGGGCTACCACCTCCCGGCGATGCTGTACGGCAAGGACCGCCTCCTCCACCCCATGAGGCGGAACCCCGACGGCAAGGGCTTCGCGCGGATCTCCTGGGACGAGGCGCTCGACCTGATCGCCGCCCGCTTCGGCGAGACCCTGAAGGCCCACGGCCCCGAGGCGGTCGCCATCTACGGCTCGGGCCAGTGGACCGTCTTCGACGGCTACGCGGCCCTGAAGTGGTTCAAGGGCGGCCTGCGCTCCAACCAGATCGAGGCCAACGCCCGCCTCTGCATGGCGAGCGCCGTCATGGGCTTCATGACCCAGTTCCAGAGCGACGAGCCCATGGGGTGCTACGAGGACCTCGAGGCCGGAGACGACTTCGTCCTCTGGGGCAACAACATGGCCGAGATGCACCCGGTCCTCTTCAGCCGCATCCTCGAGCGGAAGCGCACGAGCCCGGGCTCGAGGATCGTCGACATCGCCACGCGGCACACGCCGACCTCCGACCACGCCGACCTCTACGTCGAGATCCGCCCGGGGACGGACCTCGCGCTGGCGAACGGCATCCTGCACCTCCTCGTGAGCGAGGGAAGAGTGGACGAGGGCTTCGTCAAGGAGAACGTGGTCTTCCGGCGCGGGATCGAGGACCTGGAGAGGATCGGCTACGGGGCCGCCGGGGCCCAGGCCGAGCGCTACGCGTTCCAGGACGCGGCGAGGGATTCTTCGCTCGACGACCTGAAGGCGTTCCTCGCCGACTACGCGCCGGCCAGGGCCAGCGCGATCACGGGGGTCCCGGAGGCGCAGATCCGAGCCCTGGCGGACCTGTATGGGGACCCGAAGCGCGGCACCGTGAGCCTCTGGTGCATGGGCGTGAACCAGCACGTCCGCGGGACGTGGATGAACAACCTCATCACGGACCTCCACCTCCTCACGGGCAAGATCTCGCGGCCCGGCAACAACCCCTTCAGCCTGACCGGCCAGCCCTCGGCCTGCGGCACGGTCCGGGAGGTGGGGACCCTCGCGAACAGGCTCCCCGCCGACGGGGTCGTGACGAGCAAGGAGCACCGGTCCAAGGTCGAGGCGGTCTGGGGCCTCCCGGAGGGGACGATCCCCGAGAAGCCGGGGCACCACACGGTGGACATGTTCCGTGCCCTCGCCCGGGGGGAGATCCGGGCGATGTGGATCCAGGTCACGAACCCCATGGTGAGCCTCCCGAACCTGAGCCGCTTCGAGCGGAAGCCGGGCGACGGAAGGTTCATCGTCGTGAGCGACATCTACCCGACCCCCACCACGGACATCGCCGACGTGATCCTGCCCTCGGCGGCCTGGGTCGAGCGGGAGGGCGTCTTCGGCAACACCGAGCGCCGCACCCAGCAGTGGGACAAGCTCGTGGAGCCGCCGGGGGAGGCGCGGGAGGACGCGCTCCAGATCATCCAGGTCGCAAAGCGCATGGGCCTGGGGCACTTGTTCCCCTGGCCCGAGGACGCCTTCCACGAGCCCCTGTTCGAGGAGTACCGCAAGCTCACCCTCGGCACCGGCAAGGACCTGGCCAGCTACGAGGACCTGCGCCGGACGCGCGGGATGCTCTGGCCCGTCGTGGACGGGAAGGAGACCCGTTACCGCTACGCGGCGGGCCACGACCCGTACGTGAAGAAGCCGAAGGGCGTCCACTTCTACAAGGCGAAGGGCTACGGCGAGAAGGCCGCCGTCTGGCTGCGACCCTATCATCCCCCTGCCGAGTCGCCCGATGCGGAGTACCCCTTCTGGCTCTCAACGGGCCGCGTGCTCGAGCACTGGCACACGGGCTCCATGACGCGCCGCGTGAAGGAGCTCCACCAGGCCGTGCCGGCGGCGTACGTGGAGGTCAACCGGGCCGACGCGCTCGAGCTGGGGATCCGGACGGGAGACCTGGTGCGCGTCGAGACGCGGCGCGGGAGCCTCGAGCTCCGGGCCCAGGTGGACGGGCGCGGGAAGACGCCGAAGGGCTCGCTCTTCGTGGCGTTCTTCGACGAGAAGAGGCTCGTGAACCGGCTCACCCTCGACGCCATGGACTCGATCTCGAAGGAACCGGACTACAAGAAGTGCGCGGCCCGCGTGAGGAAGGCATGAGACGCTCCGTAAACCGTGCGCTCCTGGCAGCCCTCGCCGCGGCCCTCGAGGCCTGCTCCGGGGGGGGGGCCGAGGAGGGGCCGCCGGCGGCGCGGAGCCCGGCGACCGTACGGGCGGCGCGGCGCGCCTTCGATGGCGCGCCCCCCGTGATCCCCCACGCGCCTTTCGGCATGGCGTGCTCGTCGTGCCACGGCGCGAGCGGGGTCCAGGTCGAGGGCGTGGGGTACGCGCCGCCTTCGCCCCACGAGGCGACGGCGGGCCTCGGCGCCTCGGCCCGCTGCCTGCAGTGCCACGTCTTCCGGGAGACGGCGGCCGTCTTCGTCGCGAGCGCCTTCGAGGGCCTGCGCCAGGACCTGCGGCGCGGCCGCCGGCTCAACCCTCTCGCCCCGCCCGTGATCCCGCACCAGACCCTGCTCCGAGAGAACTGCGCGGCATGCCACACAGGTCCGGCGGCGCGCGAGGAGATCCGGTGCACGCACCCCGAGCGCGTGCGATGCACCCAGTGCCACGTGGCCGTCCAAGCTTCCGAGGAGTTCCTGCGATGACCCGTCCCCCCTTGACCGGCAGCGAGCTCATCCCCGACGTCGTGAGGTGCTGGCCCTCGGCGAGGGCCGTCCTGGACCGCTACGGGCTCCAGGGCTGCGGCGGCCCCCTCGGGCCCGCCGAGACCCTGGCCTACTTCGCGCGAGCCCACGGCGTGGACCTCCCGAGGCTCCTCGCCGAGATCGAGGACGCGATCGCGTCGGCAGGAGCGGCGCCCGCCGCCTGCGCCTCGGCCTCGGACCCCGCGGCCGCCATCTACCGTAGGTTCTTCCTCGGCGGGATCGTGGCCACCCTCACGGCCGGGGCCACGTGGGGCGCCTACCTCCTCCTCAAGCTCGGCTTCAAAGGATCCTTCGAGGCGGTCACCCCGCACGAGGTCAACGCCCACGGCCACGCCCAGGTCTTCGGCTGGGTGGGGCTCTTCGTGATGGGCTTCGCGTACCAGGCCTTCCCCCGCTTCAAGCACGGGAGGCTCCGTCGCCCGAGGCTCGCCTTCGCCACCTTTCCCCTGTACGTCGGAGGCCTCGTCCTGAGGACCGCCGGCGAGGCGCTCCACCCCTCGGAGCCGCTCTTCTGGGCCGGGCTCGGGGGCTCCGCGCTCGAGATTACCGCCGTGGGGATCTTCGCCTGGATCGTGGCCGAGACGCTGCTCGTGCCCGAGCCGCGGCCCGGGGTCTCGGACCGTTACATCCTCGCCGCGACGGGCTGGTTCCTGCTCCAGGCGGTCTACGACGCCGGCCTCTACGTCCTCACCTCGACGGCGGCGTCGGCGGAAGAGCTCATCCAGCGCATCGCGACCTTCCAGGTGCCGCTCCGGGACATGCAGATCCACGGGTTCGCGACGCTCATGATCTTCGGCGTGAGCCAGCGCTACCTCCCGGGCATGATCGGGCTCCGGCGCGTGCCGGAGAGGCTCGCGGACGCCCTCCTCGCGGCGCTCAACCTGGCCATCCTGGGGGAGATCGCCGGTTTCCTGGGCAGGAGGACCACGGGCTCCATGGCCTTCGCGGTCCTCCTCGA
>JACQVW010000771.1 GCA_016209535.1 Planctomycetota bacterium
AAGAAGAGCGAGTCCCCTCCCAGGACCAGGCGGCCCTGCTTCGGGCCCGTCTGGTGGCCGAGGGGGATCTCGTTGGGCCACAGCGCCTCCACGATGGGAGCCCCGTCCTGGCCCTCGCGCACCTGGATCGCCAGGAGCTTCCACTGGTCCTGCTCCTGCCCGTGGATCACGTAGAGGCGGTTCTCCTCCCGGAAGACGCCCATCGTGGTCCTCGCCGCCGGGAACTTCTCGTGGCGCCACTTCTCGCGCCCATCGGCGAGGTCGACGGCCACCAGCGCGGGCCAGTTGTTGATGCGGTTCAGGACCAGGATGCACTCGCCGGGGATCTCCGGAGAGTAGAAGACCTCCTCGATCGTCTGGCCCCGCTTCCGGAAGGTCCAGGCGATCCTCCGGGCCCCGAGGTCGAGGAGCTTCAAGGTGGCGGCGCAAGGGAGGAGCACGCGCCCTCCCTCGAGCTCCACGGGAGGCTTCACGGGGATCTCCTTGAGCTCGTCCACGAGCGCGCGGGCCGCCTCGTCGTCCACGGGCGCCCCCGTGGCGGCGTCGTGGAGGCGGAGGCCCGCCGGTTGCTGGGCGTGGACCCAGAGGAGGCCCTGGAAGAGGTGCGGAGGGAAGGCGGCGGGCGCGTACTCTTCGAGCTCCCGCTCCCAGACGAGCTGACCCTGGAGGTCGTAACGCCGCAGCTTCCTCGCCGTCGTGGAGGCGAAGACGCCCGCGTCGGTGATGGTCACGCCGCGGAGCTTCTCCCGGAGGTGGCCGAAGGGCTTCTTGGCATCGGGCACTTCGCTCTGCGCGCCGCTCGGCACGTGCCAGCGCACGCTCCCGCCCTGGGGCACGGCGGCGAAAATGTTCCGCTCGTCGTGCAGGACGAGGAGGGGGCCCTGGGCCTCGACGAGCCTCGCCGAGAAAGCGCGCCGCCCGGCGCGGGCGAAGGGGTAGCGGAAGCCGGGCCCGAAGATGTCGTCGAACTCGAAGCCCGGGATCATCTCGAGGTGGATCCTCCAGACGGGCAGGCCCGTGTCGGCACGGCGCATCTCGACCACCTCGGAGGACTGCGTGAAGAAGCAGTCCTCGAGCGGGGCCGGCGTCGGCCCGGAGGGCACGAGGAACGTGCGGCGCGTCGCCTGGAGGTCCGCGGGGGACCTCCAGGCCATGCGGACGGGGAACCTGAGCCTCGGCGGCTCCGGGCCGGGACCCTGGCTCAGCCCTGGATCGCTCAGGATCGGCTCGACGTATTGTCCCACGGTCTCGCCGTTCCTCGCGCCCGGTGCGCCCGCCGCGGGCGCCGTGCCGTGCCGCTCCAGGAGCTCCTGGTAGAGCGCCCTCGCCTCCCGCCCCCGGCCGCTCTGGTGAAGCAGGCCGGCGGCGAGGAGCTTCGCTCGCACGGCGTCCCTCGAACGGGGGTGGTCCGCCAGGAACCCCTCGAGGGCCCGGATCGCCTGCTCGTGGTTTTGACCGTCGAGGAACAGGCGATGCGCCTCGAGGTACGCCTCCTCGGCGGCTGGCGTGTACGGGAAGAGGCGCACGACCTCCTGAAACGCGGCGGGGGTCTGGAGCTTGCTCTGGGCGCGCCTCAGGGCCTCGCGCGCCGCGGCATCCACGCCGGCGAAGGTCAGCTCGGGGCTGGGCGTCGCCTCGCGCAGCCGCCGGATCCTGTCGCGCACGTAGGCCGCGCTCGCGACGCGCAACCCGTTCCCGGCGGTGTACTCCGTCGCCGGATTGTCGAAGGAAAGGGCATCGTGGAGCGCCGAGAGGGCACCGCCTGGATCCCCCTCCGCCTCCAGGCGCGCCGCGAGGTCGATCGCGGCCTCCACCTTGCGCCTCGGTGTCCTCTCGAGCTGGACGCGGTACCGCAGGAGATCCTGCGCGTGCGCCGCGGCCTGCCCCGACTCCACGAGCTGGCGGACGAGCTCGGAGAGGTCGAGGTGCAGGTGGTCGAGGGCCGAGTTCGGGAGCGGTGCTGGCGGCGCGCTCTCCCTCCAGGCCTTGAGGGCCTTGAGACTCGCCTCGAGCTCCGCGTTCTTCAGGTGGAGCTTCGCGCGGGCGAGGAGGCTCTCGGTCTTCTCCGGGGAGAGAGCCTCGAGGGCCGCGGTCTCCGAGGCGAAGTCGCCGTAGACGTGGACTCCTTCGGGGCTCGTGACCACGAGCAGGCTCCTCGGCCCGCCCTCGGCTCGCGCCGACCTCACGTGGAGGAGGTTGCCGGCGCCGCCGAGGAAGTCCCAGAGGGTCCGCGAGAGGACCTTGCCATCGGCGGTGGAGATGCAGTACAGGGCCTCGCGGGCCGGCACGAGGAGTGCCGGGGGAGCCAGGACGGGTCTCCCGAAGGGCAGGAAGGCCCCGTGCTCGCCAGGGGCCGCGCCGGCCGGCGTCGCGGCGGGGTCCTGGGATGCGGGGAACCTCCAGAGCACGCGGCCCCGTGCCGGCCCCGAGTGCGCCACGGCGGCGACCTCACGCCCGACGATGAAGCAGGCTCTCTCGTCGGCCCCGGCGAGCGTCGTCTTCCCGTCCCTCGGGAGGCGCCAGAGGACGCTCCCGGTCCCTGCATCGATCCCGAGGAGGTAGGGGGAGTCCTGGGGTGCCGCGATCAGCTCGCGCCCCACGGGCAGGACGGGGTTGGGCTGCCAGCGGTTCTCGTGGCGGATCGACCCGCGCTTCCCCCGCGACGTGAGCCGCGGGTACTCGGCGATCCAGAGGATCGCGCCGTCCTCGGCGTCGAGCGCGGCGAGGATGCCCGTGTTGGTGAGGTGGTACACCGTGCCGCGGTGGACGAGTGGGACGGACGGAGTCCAGCCCAGGCCGAGGTGGTCCCCGCCTTGGGCCGAGCCCACGTACGTGGTCCAGGACTCGGAGCCGTCCGGGCGCAGGGCCGCGATGTGGTGGAGGACCTCCTGGTCGCTGCGGACATGGACCGCCACGACGACGCCTCTCCGGAGCCCTCCGTCCAGCGAGGCAGGCGGCGAGAGGGCGCACGCGGGGCGGACGGGCTCCTGGGCCCTGCGCTTGCCCGTTCCGCCTTCGGCGGCCACCTTCGGCTTTCGCGGTCTCTTCCCGCGCTCCGGCTCCCCGCCGTCCTTCTGGACATCCTCGGCGCGCTCCGCCGGCTCGCCTGGCGCCTCGCCGGGGCCGGGCTCTGGGGACGCTTCGGGCGGGGCCGTATCGCCTTCGGTCCTGCGCAGCGAACGGGACGCCACGTCGTAGCGGAAGGCCCTCGTCCAGAGGGTCTCCCCGTCCTCGGCGCGCAGGGCGTGGAGCTTCTCGCCCTCCACGAAGAAGCAGGCCTCGGGGGTGAGGAGCGGGCAGCGCACATCGGCCGGGCTCTCCTCCGCGGGGTCGATCGACCGGGACCAGGCCTCGCGGCCCGCCCGCGCGTCGTAGAGGGACAGCTTGTCGGAGTGCTGGCAGGCGATCCTGTCCCCGAGCGCCACGGCATGGTAGGGGAGAGGGACGTCGCCCGAGATGCCCGTCCTCGCCCTCTCGGCCACGAAGGACCTGAGCCTAGAGCCGCTCGCGAGCCGCTCCCAGAGGATGCCCCCGAGGCGGAACGGTTCGCGTCCGTCGAGCGTCCCACGGCCGGGGACCAGGGGCTCGAGCGCGCTCGTTTGCCTCGAGCTTGCCAGGCCCTCCTGCACGCGGGCGGCCACGACGTCCTCCGGCGCGGCTTCGAGCACGGCCCTGGCCTGCGCGGAGAGCTCCGCGGGCAGGGTGTCCGAGCCGGGCTCGGCCACGAGCCCTCGGAGGGCGGCGGTTTCCGCCTGGAGCCCCGCCGAGTCGCCGAGGGCCGCCGCGGCCGCCGCCAGGATCATGCGCGCGCGGACCCGATCCTCGAAGCTCGGCGCGCCGGGGCCCGCGGCCTCGAGGAGTTCTCCGCAGGCCTGGCGCGCCTCGCGCCAGCGGCCGGACTCGACGCACTGGTCGACCTCCTCCTTGAGGGCCCGGAGGCGGAGCCCCGTCTGGGGGAAATCGCGGATCCAGACGTGCCGGAGCCGCCGGCGCTCCTCGCGCGAGACACTCTCGCGGGACCGCTCCCAGGCACCGTTGAGCGGAGGCTCGACGCGGACCCGGTACCGGACGAGCTGCTCCGGCGGCAGGCCGCTCACCAGGCGCGCGACGACGCGGCGGAGGCCCCAGGCCATCTCGCCGCCCGAGGCGACGACGCCGTTCCGCTCGGGCCGCTCGAAGGCCTCGGCGAACCGCGCCAGGCCATCGAGGACGGCGTCCCAGTTGCCCTCCGCCCTCGCCCGCTCCACCCGCTGGAGGAGCGCGAGGTCATCGCCCGGCGCGGGCAGGAAGACCCCCTGGGTCGCGCGCTCCTCGGCGACGGCCGCTGCCGGGAGCCCCGCGACGACGGCCAGGACCAGGAGGCGACACCTCGAGAGGTTGCGCCGGGAGCGCAAGGGGCGATATCCCTTCATTTTGCGGGCGTGGTTCAGATCAGGCTCCATTCGGGTATCAGGAAAGAGCTCAGCAAGGGCAGTTTGGTAGGGGCAGTATCGTGGGAATGAACGCGTGGTTCATGGCCGGGTGTAACCCGGCGTTGAACCACGCCATTTTGCGGATTGTAGGAGTGCCCCGATGGGGCGTCAAGGAATGGAGCCAGGGAGGGGGCGCCGTCGAGGTCGGCTCCGGCGACCCGCGGTCCGCTCACGGCGGCGCGGCGCGGGGGGCCAGACCCTCAGCCCTTGAGCTCGGGTGCCGCGAGGCTCCGGGACTCCAGGCCGATGAGGATCCTCTCGGCCAGGAGCCCGAGGAGGGCGAGCCGGCCGCGGCTCACGCCGCCGTCCTTCGTATGGACGACGAGGGCGCCCTCCGCCGGGCGCCCCTCCTTCGCGCCGTCCGCGGCCGCGAGGCGGAGGGGGATCCGGACGGACTCGAGTCCTCTCGCGGAGGCCCCGTCCGGGTCTCCCCAGGTGGCGACCGCAGCCTCGCCCCTCGCGTCCGGGGCGAGCAGTGCGGCGGCCTCGGCCCGGAGGTGGTGCTCGAGGATTTCCCCGAGGAGCGAGAGCGCCTCCTCGGGCTCCAGGGGCTCGAGGAGCCGTGCGGCGAGGGCCTCGAGATCCTCGTAGAACCGGATGCGTCCTGCCTCCGGAGGACCTCCCTTCTCCAGGGCCCCGCCGCCCCCCGCAGGCTGCGCGAGCTTGGCGCGGCGCGAGGCCAGGGCCGCCTGGACGGCCCCGAGGAGGTCCTCGTCCAGGTCGATGACGGGCTTCGTGACGTAGTCGAAGGCCCCGAGCCTCAAGGCGTCGAACGCGCTGTGCACGCTGCCGCAGCCCGTCGCGATCACCACCTCCACCGAGTCGTCCACCTGTTTGAGACGCCGGAGCACATCCAGCCCGTGCATGCCGGGCATGACGAGATCGAGGATGACGACGTCGATGCGGCCCGCCTCCGCCTCGAAGGTCTGGAGCGCCCCCTCGCCGCCCGCGGCGGTCAGCGTCCGGAAGCCGAGGGTCTGGAAGTAGAGGCGGAACGCCTCGCGGACGAACTCCTCGTCGTCGACGACGAGGACCGTGGCGCCGCGAGGGTCCCCCGGCGCGTCCCCGGGCAACATCTCGTCGCGATGCTCCGCCACCGCGTCACCTCAGTCCCGGCCCGTGAGCTGGTCGATGATCGCGCTCAAGTCGTCGAGGGGGATCTTCTTCGGGGCGGCCGGAGGAGGGCTCCGGTCCTCCTCTCCGGCGGCTCTCTCCGGCGCCTGCCTCAGGCTCGAGAGGACGCTCTCCTTGACCCTGCCGGCGACCTCCCTGGCGATCTCGAGGGTCAAGCTCTTGGGGATCTCGACCTTCGCCGCACTGCCTCCTCCGTCCCCACCC
>JACQVW010000756.1 GCA_016209535.1 Planctomycetota bacterium
GCCCCTACCAAACTGCCCCTGCTGAGCTCTTTCCCGTTACCCGGATGGAGCCTGATCTGAACCACGCCGCGAAACCCATCTCGCGGCCCGCAGCGGTCCGATTGAAGTTGCCTCCGACGGGCATATAATCAGCCGGTTTCTCCGCCCGGGACGAGGCACCTCGAGACCCCATGCAACCCTCCGCGAGCGAGCTTCCCGACACCGTCGAAGCGGTCCGCATCCATCCCATGAGGACCATGGGTGGCACCGTGTGCCTCCCCGGATCGAAGTCCATCACCAACCGGGCCCTCCTCATGGCCGCCCTGGCCCATGGCCGGAGCACGATCCACAACGCCCTGGACTGCGACGACTCTCGCTACCTCGCCGAAGCCCTCGCGAAGCTCGGGGTCGAAGTCCAGTGGAGGAAGGAGGATGGAACGATCTCCGTCGGAGGGTGCGGCGGGCCGTTCCCGGTGAAGGAGTGCGATCTGTTCCTCGGCAACGCCGGCACGGCCCTGCGGTTCTTGACGGCCGCGCTCGCCGTCACGGGCGGGCGGTTCGTCGTCGACGGGGACTCGCGCATGCGGGAACGGCCCATCGCGGACCTCGTGAGGGCCCTCGCATCCCTCGGCGCCGACATCTCCGCACCCACGGGGTGCCCTCCAGTGAAGATCGGCCCGAGGCCCTTCGTCGGGGGCCGCGTGGACATTCCCGGCAGCACCTCGAGCCAGTTCATCTCGGCGATCCTCATGGCGGCGCCGCTGGCCGAGCGACGCGTGGAGGTCCGCGTGACCGGCAGCCTCGTGTCGCGGCCCTACATCGACTTGACCTTGCAGGGTATGCGCGAGTTCGGCGCGAAGGCCTTCGCCGACGACAAGCGCTACGACGGCGAGCCCGTCTTCGAGGTCGTCCCGGCCCGCGGCTACAGGGGCAGGGAGCACACGGTGGAAGGGGACGCGTCGGCGGCAAGCTACTTCTACGCGGCGGCGGCGATCACCGGCGGGACCGTGCGCGTGGAGGGCGTCGGGAAGGAGACGGGTCAGGGCGATGCGCGCTGCGCCGATGTGTTGGCGGCGATGGGGTGTCGGGTCAAGAAGGAGCGCGACGCCATCACGGTGACGGGAGGCCTGCTCAAGAAGGTGGACTGGGACTGCGGGGACATCCCGGACGTCGTGCCGACCCTCGCGGTCACCGCCCTCTTCGCCCGCGGCCGCACCCGCCTCAGGGGCGTGGCTCACCTGAGGCACAAGGAGAGCGACAGGATCGCCTCGGTGGCGAGCGAGATCCGCAAGCTCGGGGGCCAGGTGAAGGAGCTTCCCGACGGCCTCGAGATCGAGGGCACCCTCGGCCCGGCGCCGAGCCCGCTCCACGAGGCCGTGATCGACCCCTGGGGCGACCACCGGCTCGCGATGGCCTTCTCCGTGGCGGGCCTCGTCGTCCCCGGAGTGACCATCCGGCGCCCCCAGGTCGTGCAGAAGTCTTTCCCGGGGTTCTTCGGCGCCCTCGAGGCGCTCGGCGTGCGGCTCGATCTCATTGCGAAGGGCGGTCGAGGGGGCCCGGCGCCCCCGTCTCCCTCCACGGGCGGGCCCGCGGGCCCCTGAGACGCCATGGGCCGCGGCGCCTACGACGTGATCGTGGTCGGTGGGGGGCACGCCGGCATCGAGGCGGCCCTCGCGGCGGCTCGCATGGGCGCGAGCGCCGCCCTCGTCACGCTCGAGCGCAAGGCCATCGGCCGCATGTCGTGCAACCCGGCGATCGGTGGCCTCGGGAAGGGCCAGATGGTGCGGGAGATCGACGCCCTGGGCGGCGAGATGGCGCGCGCCGCCGACGAGACGGGCATCCAGTTCCGCATGCTGAACACGCGCAAGGGGCCGGCGGTGCAGGCGCCCCGCGCGCAGTGCGACAAGCAGCTTTACCAGGACCGCATGGCCCTCACGTGCTGCTCCACCCCGGGCCTCGCGGTCTGCGAGGGGAAGGTGGAGGAGGTCCTCTGCGAGCGCTGCTCCGGCGACGGCGCCTCGCTCCGGGCCCTGGGCTTGCGCCTCGCGGACGGGAGCGAGGTCCGCGGCCGCGCCGTGATCCTCACGAACGGCACCTTCCTGCGCGGCCTCATGCACTGCGGCTTCGAGCAGACGCGCGGAGGCCGCGTGGGCGAGGACGCGGCGTACGGGCTCTCGTCCTCCTTGGAACGTCTGGGCTTCGAGAGCGGCCGCCTCAAGACGGGCACGCCGCCGCGGGTCGAGGCCTCCACCGTCGACTGGTCGCTGACGGAGCCCCAGCCCGGCGACGACCCTCCGGTCCCGTTCTCTCACTCGACCGAGCGCATCCCCCTGCCCCAGGTGCCGTGCCACATCGCGTACACGAACGAGGAGACGCACGCCGCGATCCGCGAGAACCTGCACCGCTCGCCCCTCTACGCGGGGGTCATCGAGGGGATCGGGCCCCGCTACTGCCCGTCGATCGAGGACAAGGTGGTGCGCTTCGCGGAGAAGGAGAGGCACCAGGTCTTCCTTGAGCCCGAGGGGCTGAGCACGCCCTGGATCTACCTGAACGGCATCTCGACGAGCCTGCCGCGGGACGTGCAGGACCGGATCGTGCGGTCCATCCCGGCCCTCCGCGGCGCGAGGATCCTCCAGTACGGCTACGCCGTCGAGTACGACTTCTTCCCGCCGACCCAGATCCGCGCCACCTTCGAGACGAAGCTCGTCGCCGGGCTCTACCTCGCCGGCCAGATCTGCGGCACGAGCGGCTACGAGGAGGCTGCGGGCCAGGGTCTCCTCGCGGGAGTCAATGCGGTCCTCAAGCTCCGTGGCCGGGAGCCGCTGGTCCTGGACCGCTCCCAGGCGTACCTCGGGGTCCTGGTCGACGACCTCGTCGTGGAGTGTCCGCGCGAGCCCTACCGCATGTTCACGTCGAGGGCCGAGTACCGCCTGACTTTGAGGACGGACAACGCGGACCGGCGGCTCATGGAGATCGGGCACCGCCTCGGGCTCATCCCGGACGAGGCCATGGCTCGTCTCGAGCGCAAGCGGAGCAAGGTCGCCGAGGCGCTCGGATACCTCGAGGCGCACCGGCACGAGGGGAAGGAGTTCCTGCGCCTCCTGCGGCAGCCCGGGACGGGCTACCGGGACCTCGAGGCCCTGGACCCGGGCCTCGCGGCCTTGGGCCTCACGCGCGAGGAGGCCGAGGGCGTCGAGGTCGAGGCCAAGTACGCGGCCTACATCGATCGGCAGGCCGCGCAGGTGGAGAAGCTCCAGCGCATGGAGCGCCGCCGCATCCCGGCGGCGTTCGACTACGGCTCGGTGCGGGGCATCCGGGCCGAGTCGCGGGAGAAGCTCGCGAAGGTGCGGCCCTGCTCGCTGGGCCAGGCCTCGCGGATCGCCGGGGTCACGCCCGCGGACCTGAACGTGCTGCTCGTCTACCTGGACGCGGCGCAGCGCCGCGGGGAGGCCTCATGAGTCACGGCGGCGGCGAACGTAGGATCCAGGCCGGCATCCGGGCCGACGCATCGTACCGGGTCTTCGGCCGCGAGGTGCCCTTCCGGGGCCGCATGGTGAGCGTGTCGGTGGAGCACCTCCGCCTGCCCGGCGGGCACGAGGCGCGCCACGAGCACCTCCACCTCCCCTCGGCGGTCAGCGTGGTGCCCCTCCTCGTGAACCCGTGCGGCACGGTCGAGGTGGTCCTCGTGGAGCAGTTCCGGAGCTCCGTCGAGGGATACATCCACGAGATCCCGGCGGGCATCCTCGAGGAGGGCGAGGACGCCGCGGCCTGCGCGGCCCGGGAGCTCGAGGAGGAGACGGGGTACTCGGCGGGCAGGATTTCCCACCTCGTGACCGTGCTGCCCATCCCCGGCACGTCCGCCCACGTGATGCACTTCTACGTGGCCGAGGACCTCCGGGCGGGGAGCCAGCGGCTCGAGGCTTCGGAGTGCCTGACGGTGAAGCGGTTCCCCCTCGAGACGCTCCTCGACTCGATCCTGGGAAGGGGGGCGCCGGTGATCGTGGATGCCAAGACGCACGTGGGGCTGTTGCACGTGGGCATGAGACGCCTGCGGGCCGGGAAGTAGGCAGGACCATGGGCGTCTCGCTTCCCAAGGTGGCGATCGTTGGCCGCCCCAACGTGGGGAAGTCCTCGCTTCTCAACTGCCTGGCGCGGCAGCGCATCTCGATCGTGGACGAGATGCCCGGCGTGACCCGGGACCGGGTGACGGCCATCGTGAGCCACGGGGACACGACGATGGAGCTCATCGACACGGGCGGGATCGGCATGGTGGACCGGGATGACCTCGAGGAGCACGTGGAGCGACAGATCTCGAAGGCCATCCATGACGCGAACGCGATCCTCTTCGTCACCGACGTGCGCGAGGGGGTCACCGCCCTCGACAGGGAGGTGGCGCGCCGGCTGCGCGACCGGGCCAGGGAGATCCCGGTGTTCCTCGTCGTCAACAAGGTGGACTCGGCCTCCTGGGAGACCCACGTCCTCGAGTTCCACGAGCTGGGCATGGGCGAGCCGATCCCCGTGAGCGCCGCCCAGATCTACGGCACGCGCGACCTCCTCGACCGCGTCGTGGAGAAGCTCCCGCCGACGGGAGACGTGGACGTGGAGCCCGTCATGAAGCTCGCCGTCGTGGGGCGGCAGAACGTGGGCAAGTCCACCTTCGTCAACGCGCTCGCCCGGGAGGAGCGCGTGATCGTGAGCGAGGTGCCGGGAACGACGCGGGACACCGTGGACGTGCGCTTCGAGAAGGACGGGCGGCGCTTCGTCGTCATCGACACCGCGGGGGTCAAGCAGAAGACCCGCGCGAAGACATGCGTCGAGCTCTACAGCCAGGTGCGCACGGAGGCGGCGATCCGGCGGGCCGATGTGGTCCTCCTACTCCTCGACGCGACCCAGGAGGTCACGCGAGGCGACAAGCGCCTCGGGGACTTCATCGCCCAGGAGGGCCGAGTCTGCATCGTCGTCGTCAACAAGTGGGACCTGACGGGTGGCGATGTCACGACCGAGGCCTACGGGGAGTACCTCTACGACCGGCTCCGGGGCCTGCGCTACGCGCCGATCGTCTTCGTGACGGCCAAGGACTCGAGGAACGTCCAGTCGGCGGTCGACCTCGCCCAGCACCTCTTCAAGACCTCCCTGCGCCGCGTGGGGACCGGGGAGCTGAACCGGGTCCTCCGGGCGGTCCAGGAGCAGCAGCGACCCCGACCCCGGGGGGGCAAGCTCCCCAAGATGTACTACGCCACGCAGGTCGGGACGGCCCCGCCGACCTTCGTGGTCTTCGTGAACTACCCGGCCTGCTTCCCGGAGGACTACCGCCGGTACGTCGAGAGCGCCTTCCGGGAGGCCCTGGGCCTCCAGGAGATCCCCCTGCGCGTCATCTACCGGGCCCGGGAGCGGGAGGACGCCGAGCGCTGACGGGTCATTAATGGGTGTTGATGGGACCGTGACCTAGGTCATAGAATCTCAGCGCCTCTTGTATCGCCGGCGAGGCCGCACGGGGCATAGCGTTCTCCAAGTCAGGCCGCGCCAAGGTCTTGCTGAGAGGCTGCGCTGGGCCCCTCTCGAGGCACGGCCCTTGCTACAGGCTCGTGGCCGCCAGGTCCTCTGGGTCGATCCCCGCTGGAGTCATGCGGAAGGACGGGGGCCCCGGCGCCACAAACGGTACGGGAGGATTTCATGCTGAGACGAACGCACGGAGGGGAATCCGCCAGGGCTCGAAGGGCCTGTTTCCTGGCACCGGCGTGCCTGCTCGGGGGCTTGAGCCCTCTCGCCGCCGAGCCGCGGTACATCTCGACCTTCGCGGGGAACGGCGTCGCCGGCCTCACCGCGGATGGTCTCCCCCCGCGGAGCACGGCGCTCTACCTGCCTCAGGACGGAGCCTTCGGCCCGGACGGCAGCTTCTACATCGTGGACTGGAACAACCACCGGATCCGGAGGATCCGGGACGGCATCGTGGAGACCGTCGCCGGTACGGGCGAGCTGGGCGACGCGCCGGACGGCATCGCGACCGAGGTGCGGTTCAACCACCCCACGCACGTCTCGTTCGACACCCAGGGGCGCATGCTCATCGCGGCCTGGCACAACAGCAAGGTGAAGCGCCTCGACTTCTCGACCGGCCGGGTCGAGAACATCGCGGGGACCGGCGCCCGCGCCTACGGCGGCGACGGCGGGCCGGCGAACCTGGCCAAGCTCGACCTCCCCAGCTCCGCGGTCGAGGACTCGAAAGGCAACATCTGCATCTCCGACCAGGCGAACTTCCGCATCCGAAGGGTCGACCTGAGCGGGAACATCGTCACCGTGTGCGGCAGCGGCGTGGCCGGGTACACGGGGGACGGCGGCCCCGCCTTCCAGGCCACGCTCCGCTCCCCGGTCGGCCAGTCCGCGCCGCCGGCAGGACGCATCGACCTGGACGCCCAGGACCGGATCTACGTCGCCGACACCGGCAACCACGTCATCCGCGTCATCGACACGGACGGTACGATCCGCACGGTCGCCGGGAATGGAGTGCCGGGCTACTCGGGCGATGGAGGCCCCGCCACCCAGGCGAGCCTGAACACCCCGAGCGACCTCGCTGTCGCCCCGGACGGAGCTCTCTACATCGCGGACACCATGAACAACGTCGTCCGCAAGGTGAGCCCCGAGGGCATCATCGGCACCATCGCCGGCACTGGCGCCCAGGGCTTCTCGGGCGACGGGCGCCTCGCCCGCGAGGCCAAGCTCGACCGCCCTTACGGCGTGGCCATCGCACCGAACGGCGACATCGTGATCGCCGACACCCACAACCACCGCATGCGCATCCTCACGGAGGAGCCGCGGGAGAGCGGCCCGAGCGGGGAGGAGCCCGACGTCGAGATCGTCCCGTGCACGAACGAGGTCGGGACCATCTGCACCTACGCGGGCACCGGGTTCGCCGCGTTCAACGGCGACGGCTTCGATCGCCAGAAGACGCACTTCTACTGGCCTTTCGACATGGCCTTCATGCCGTCGGGCCGCGTCTACGTCACCGACTGGAACAACCACAAGGTGCGCGAGGTGCTGCCGGACCAGACCGTCCGGACGGTGATGGGCACCGACTTCGTGGGCGAC
>JACQVW010000772.1 GCA_016209535.1 Planctomycetota bacterium
ACCCAGGACCTCATCCAGACGGCCGCGCGGGAGGCCTTCCGAAAGCTCCCGGCCTTGAAGGACGACGCCAAGTTCTTCGCCTGGTTCGAGCGGATCATCGCCCGGAAGATCGCGAGCTACCGCCGGCGCGTCCGGCGCGAGGAGGCGGCGATCGCGAAGAAGCTCGAGGACAAGGACGGGAAGTCCACTACGGCCGAGCCTGCCTTCGTTACCGAAGAGGAACACCGCAAGCTCAAGAGACTGATCCGCGACCTCTCCGAGCCGTATCCGCGGGAGATGCGCGTCATCGAGCTCGTGTATTTCAAGAAGCTCGAGTTCAAGGCCATCGGCAAGAAGCTGGACATTTCGGAGCGGAACCTCTTTCGCCTGCGGGACAAGGGCCTCGAGCTGCTCCGCAAGCGCATGTACCCCAAGTAACCCCGCCGCAGGGCTACTCCTTGCTTGGCTAGGACGTTTCCAGGATCCTGGCAGCCCAGGGACCGATCTGCCCCTACCTACCAGGGTGAAGTGCGTGACGTCCCCGCCGACTCTCTCGCGGGCACGTCCGCAGCGATGGCGTGACACCACAAGCCTGAGCCGCCACCGGCCTGGATGGCGGCTCGGGCTCACTCAGCTTTCGCCTGTGAGCACTCTCCGCGCCCACTCGCGGAAGCTCAGCACCACGAGGTCCGGTCTTGGAACCAAACTGCACTTCTCGCGGAACCGTCTGTCCTCCGACACGAGCACGTCCGCGTGCGCCGCGTCCGCGTAGCACGCCGCATCGTACTTGTCCGAAGGGTCCGGCCCCTGGCCGTCGCCGAAGATCCTGGCGATGCGTGCGTGGTGGTAGCTCACGAGGTGCCACAGCGTCGGCAGCTCTCGCGGATGCGGCCACTCCCCCTCCTCTTGCGGCAGCCGCCACCTCCGCGCGTTCTCCCTCATGAAGTCCAGGCACCAGTCGGCGACGTTCTCCTCCCTGCGTGCGAACCACTGCCGCGTGAGCCGGCTCCGGTCTTTCCCGACCTTCCTCTCGATGCTCTCCTTCCGGCGTCGTTCTTCCACCCGGAACCTCTCGACCTCCTGACGGACCGCGTCGTCGATCTCGCAGATCGCCTGTGCGTCGCCAAGTCGCCGCAGGACGGTCTCCAGGGCTCGGTCGTTCAGATAGCGCGCCGCGTTCGGCAGCGATCCGCGGATCCGTGCCTCCTGAACGATGCGATCGCGCAGATCGAGAAGGATCTTCCTCCCTGAGAGCCGCAGGACCTCTCGCAGGACGTCGGCCCGAAGATCTCCTCGAATCCTGGCCGCCTCCACCAGCAGCGACGGACTGGTCAGGAAGTCCAGCCTTCCCTCTTCGACGCGCCACCGAAGAGTGTTCCGCAGCTTGCGGAGCAGGCTGGGGGGAATCCAGGGGTTCCCGAACAGGTAGCTCCAGCCGTTGTTGTCGAGGACGATAGTCTGCTTCATGGTTCGCTCCGGGTCGTGTTCACTTTCTGGGGCTCAACGACGCCCTTGTCAAACCCCTATGAGCCCTTGCGTCACGCGCTCTCGCCCCCTTACGATGCGCGCGCTTCACTCAGCCCGTTTCCTTCGTCTTCCGTGAGGCGCTTGCCAGGGCCGTCCCACTCATGAACCCACCCCGCTGGACCGCGATCGCGCAGTCCCAGTTCGAGTGGGAGCGCTCCGCCCTGGATTTCTTGCGGGCCGGGCTGCCGGACCATGAGCCGTACCGGGCCTGGGCCAACTTCGAGCTCGTCAGCGGCGAGGGCCAGGTGTACGAGGTCGACCTCCTGGTCCTTTCGAAGGTCGGCTTCTGGCTCGTCGAGGTCAAGAGCCGGCCGGGCACCGTCTCGGGCGACACCCACACCTGGACCTGGACCGAGGCCGGCGGCCGCCGCGTCACGCTCGACAACCCTTACCTGCTCGCGAACCGGAAAGCCAAGGCGCTCGCCTCGCTCCTCAAGTCGCAGCCGGCGGCCAGGAAGCTGAAGGGCCCCTTCCCCTGGCTCGATGCCCTCGTCTTCCTCTCGGACCCGGACGCGGACCTCAAGCTTGAGGGCGCCGCCGCCTCCCATGTCCTCCTCCGCGACCGGTCTTCCGGCGATCCCAAGGGCGAGCGCAAGGGCATCCTCGCCGCCCTCCTGCACCGCGAGGGACCCGGCCTCGACCCCACGCCGCGAGACGTCATCGACGCCCCCATTGCGCGCGCGATCACCCGGGCCCTCGAGGGAGAGCCTCACCGAAGGCGATCGCCTCTTCCGCGCGCTCAAGGACGTCGTCGAACGTAGGGAACCTTGCGATTGGTCCTCTTGCCGGCGCCTCCTCCTTGCCTGGAGGGAGGACTTGACGTTCGAGGTGGAGCCACGGAGACACGGGAGGGAGCTGCAGCTCGCCACCGCGGGCGCTCTGCTCTGGTGCGCCGAGCAGGCGGCCACGCGACCGGAGCGTTACCGGGGCACCTTGGACCGTGTGTTCTTCGCCCTCGCCGACCACCCCGAGCTCATCCGAGCCAACCCTGGCTGGGCTTGGACCGCGGTGCGGACCTTCCTCGGTGTCCCCTTTCGCAGCACCTCTATCTGGATACCGGTCCTGGGAAGCTCGGAGCCGGACGAGACGCCTCGGCCCATGGTGGCCCTCTTCGAGATCGCCACCCTGGAAGGAGGCGCCGGCCAGGTCGTGCAGGACCCGACGGATGCGCTGCGGACGGAGGTCGAGGAAGCCTTCGCGCGCTCCCTGGACCGGGCTTTGAGCGCAGCACGGAGCGCTTACCCCGCTGCGGACGCGCCAGGCTTGCCGCCGCTCAGGGATCTCCGGTGGCGGGTGTTCCACGCGAAGCGGCCGCTCACCTTCGTCAGCGGCGCGGCGGCCGGCGGTCAGGCAGCGCGCGGCTTCCACTTCGCGCTCTTCGGCAGAGTGCCGGACAAGGACGTGCTCGCCCTCGCCACGGTGGAGTCCGACGGGACGCTCCGGGAGCTGGTCGCCCCGGCGTCTTTCGCCCCGGCGCTCCTCGAGGAGGAGAGCCTGCGCACGGTCGCCGTCGTCGGAGAAGCGAACGCAAAGGAGCTGCGAGCCGCGCTGGGCCCGAGCTCGCACATTCGTGTGGTGAACCTGAATGGCCCCTGACCATGCACATCCTCCGCTTCCCGTTCCAGCCCTTCACCCAGCTTCTACTGGCCCTCGAGGCCGACCCTCGCCACACGGGCTCGGTGAGGGTCGGCATCGAACGCCGGTCGTCGGACACCGTCTGGCTAGCCCGCGGCTTCTCCGTGGGGATCGGGAACTTCGACCTCCAGGCACCGGTCTTTCGCGTGGCGCTCGTTCGGCATCCCGCTTCCATCGAGCCTCCCGACACCGGGTCCGCCGGCGACCTCTTCCTTGGCCGCGGCACGCTTGAGGGGCGCGCCTGGGGCTTCGTGCGCAGCGAGCGAGGAGAGGAACCGCTCCACCGTCTCGATATCGTCGGCCCTGGAATGGAGCGGCTGGTCCTTCTCCAGCCAAACGCGACTTCGCTCGCGACAAAGGATCTCGACAGGCCGTCGCCAGGAGACCCGCTGGGGCTGGACAACAACCGCTGGTCGCGCACCGCCGGCGCCTTGGGCGGCGAGGCCGTCCTGAGAAGGCTCACGAGCCTCCGCATCGCACTCTCTGGCGTGGGACGCACGGGCTCCATCCTCGCCTCCTTGCTCGCGACCCTCGGCCTTCGAGACGTCGCACTGATCGACCCCGACCGGATCGCGCCGCACAACCTCGGCGAGATGGACCTCGTCACGGAGGCCGACCTGGGACGCTCCAAGGCGGAAGCCGTACTCGAGCGGCTGAGAAACCGGTTCGGGCACGCCGTCGGCGGTTGGCACGCCGTTTCGCTCCCCCTTCCGGACCCCGTTGCGTTGAATGAAATCAAGGAGGCCGACGTTGCGGCGGTCTCCGTCGATCAGGATGCGGCGCGCCTCGCCGCC
>JACQVW010000759.1 GCA_016209535.1 Planctomycetota bacterium
GCTCCGGAGCGGCGGCCTCGTCCACGGCTGGGGCTTCGGCGTCCACGCGCGCACCGAGCTCGAGATCCCGCTGCCGCCCGCCGCGCGCCGCTTCCGCGCCCGCGCCGGGCTCGACGCCTCCGCCGGCCGCGGAGGCTGCGCCCGGGCCCTCGTCCTCCTGCGCGGGCCCGGCGCCGACCGTATCCTCTTCCAGAGCCCCGTGCTCGTGGGCTCGGCGTCCGTGACCGAGACGGGCTGGCTCGACCTCGGAGGGGCCGAGGGGCGCGAGGCCGCATCCGATCGCCGCCTCGTCCTCGTCGCGGACCCCGTGGCCGACGGCGGCCCGAGCGGCTCGGACCCGCTCGACATCCGCGACGCCCTCGACTGGCTTGAGCCCCTCCTCGAGCTGGACCCCCGGGAGCTGCGCGCCGAGGTGCGGCTCCGCCTGCCGCGCCTCGTCCCCGCCTGGCAGGGCTGGGAGGTCGAAGGGGCCGGCGGCGCGGCCGTCCTCCTCGAGAACCGTTTCTCCGAGCGACCCGCGGGCTGGTGGCTCGCCGCGTCGCCGGCGCTCCCGTTCCTGAAGCTCTCGAGGACCTTCGACCTCGAGGGCGGCCCGGGCACGCTGTCCCTCGCCGAGCGCCGCGACCCGGGCAAGCCTGCGGCGCGGATCCGCGTCGCCGCCGGCGGGCGGACGCTGGGGGACTTCGATGTCCCCGAAGGCCCCCGCTCCGGCGGCCTCGCGCCCGTGCGCGTGCCCCTCGCCGCGGCCCCGGGGAGCCGCCGCCTCACCGTGGAGCTTTACCAGGTGGGCTGGGGCGCCGGCGTCGAGTGGCGGTCGGCGGCGCTGGAGCGCGGCCGGGCAGACCCCGGGCGAACGCCGTGAGCCCCGCGTCCGCGATCCTCGCCTTCGCCTGCGCACTCGCGAGCGTCTGCGCGCTCGCCGGGGCTGTGCTCAGGGCCGCGGCGGCCAGCGATACGGCGCCCGGAGCGCCCGCGCCGCCCGCCGCTTTCGAGACGCTCCGCTTCGAGGACCTCGCCGGCGGCGCGGCGCCCTCGAGGGAGGCGCTCCGGCGGCTCCTCGCGCCCGCGGGCGAGGGAGAGCACGCGCTCTCCGGCGGCGAGGGCGAGCGGCCGCCGGGCTTCGAAGGCCTCTTCGCGCTCGCGCTGCCACCGGGCGGGTGGGGACCCGACGCGGTGCTGCGGATCGCGTTCGAGGAGCGGCGGGGGGTGAGGATCCACCTCTGGAGCGGCGAGGCGGGCGTGACCCTCGAGAGCCCCGAGGGGCAGCGGACATGGTTCGCGCACGCCGCCGTGCGCGAGGGACAGGCCCCGCGGCCCTCGAGGACCGCCCTCGCCGCCGCGGACGGCGGGCTCCACGCCCGCGCCGGCGGCGGCCTCTTCGAGCTGCGGCACGAGGCGGGGTCCATCGTCATGAGCCGCGGCGACGTGCTCCTCCTCGCGGCGCCGCTCGACGGGCCTCCGGAGCAGGTCTTCCTCGAGGGCAGGGCATCGGTGCACGGCCTGGAGCTCGCGCGCTCGGGCCCCTTCCCGCTCGCCTCGCCCGCGCCGCGGCCCGCGCTCCTCCTCCTGGAGCGCCCCGCCGAGGCCGACTGGAGGACGCCGCCCGGCTCGCCGGCCATCGCGCGGCTCGAGGGCGGCGCCGCGGAGCTCTCGGCGGAAGGCCGCGAGGCCCGGGCCTGGATCCCCCTGCCCGGCGCCGCGCCGTTCGTCGAGGTCCTCCTCGAGGTCGAGGGAGCCATGCCGGGGACGGCCGCGTACCTCGGCGCGGCCGACGGGACTCCGCTCGAGGCGGTCGAGGTCTCGAGGGCCGAGCCGGGCGGCGCGGCCATCGGCCTCCGCGGCCGCGGGCGCGCAGCTCCCGCGCTCCCCGCCGGGGAACGGCAGCGGCTCGGGCTCGCCGCGGGGCCGGCGAGCGTCGCGGTCCTCGTGAGCGGCGACGGGCTCCTCTGGGGCGTAGCCCTCGCAGCGCCGCGGCGGGAGAGGGCCGGCGAGCCGCCCGCGAGCATCGGGCTCCTCTGCGAGCAGGGCTCCTCGCGCCGGTCGATCCGGGTCGCGCGGCTCGAGGCTCGCGAGCTCCGCGCCCTCTCGGACCTCTGCCGGGCGAGGGGCTCGGCCGCGCCGGGCGCGCCCGAGCTTCATGGGCTCATCGAGTCGGCCCTCGCCGACTCGCGGCGGACCGACCGCGTCGCCCTCCTCGAGGAGGCGGCCCTCGTGCTCCGGGACGGCGACGGCGACGCGGGCGGGAGGCTCGCACGCCTCACCGGCCGCCTGGCGGAGGCCTTCGCCCGCGAGGGGCACCCGAGGCCCTTCAGCGCCGTGGCGCGGCTCCTCCTCGAGGCTCCGGGGGCCGACGCGCCGCCGCCCCTGCCCGAGCCGGCGGTCCGGGCGGAGCTCTACGGCCTCGTCGCGTCCGGGAGCTGGGCGGAGGCGCGCGAGCTCTGCCGGCGGCTCCGCTTCTTCTGGGGGTCGGGCCGCGGCGCGGATCGCAGGGGCAGGCTCGGAGGGCTCGCGCCGCTCGTCGCCTGGGCGGAGGCGCGCCTGCGGAGCGCGGGGAGCCGCCTGGCCCCGGGCCCCCTCGAGCGCGGGCCCGTCCACCCGCTCCTCGAGGAGGTGAGCAAGGAGGGGTTCAACGCGCTCGCCGAGCTGCGGGCCGCCCTCGCCGCCGGGGCCTACGAGGACGCCTGCGAGGTCATCGCGTCGGCGCAGGCTCCGGCCGCGGCGGGGCTCCTCCCGGACTCCGAGGACCCGGACCTCTTCACATCCTTCCGCGCCGCCGTGGCCCGGGCGATGCGCGAGCACCCCGGGCTCGAGCGCACGCTCCGCGAGCGGTTCGGGACCGCGGCCCGCGTGCGGGTGCGCGAGGCCCTGGAGGAGGGGGACGCGGAGGCCCTCGAGGCCGCCGCGGTCCAGTTCCCGGGCACCGAGGCCGCGGCGGAGGCGCAGCTCTGGCTCGGAGACCGGCTCCTCGCCGCCGGCGAAGCCGCCATGGCCGAGCTCCGGTACGCCGAGGCCCTGGCGTCGTCGTCATCGTCGTCGGCGCTGCACGCGCGCATCGGACCGCGCCTGCGCCTGGCCGCGGCACTGCGCGGGGGCGAGGCCGGCTCGCCGCCTGCGGGCCCGGTCGAGATCGGCGCGTGGAGGCTCGAGGCCGCCGACTTCGAACGTATCGCGCAGGCGGCGCGGGCGGCCGCCCGCGGGCCCGAGACGGCCGACCCCGCGGCGCCGGACGACACCGCAGGCTCCGGAGGCGGCGGAGACGACGGCGGCCCCGGTCTCCCGCCGCCGGGGCCCTACCGGGCTCGCTCCTGGGCCCGATTCGATCACCTGATGGCGGAGGACCCGAGGGGCGTCCCGCGGGACGAGGTGGACTGGATCGGCAGGCAGGTCGCGCTGGCGGTCGAAGGGAGCCTGCGGGTGCTCAGCGACCGCGCGCAGGTCATCGGCTGGGACGCCGAGCGCGGGGAGAGGAAGTGGGCCGTCGCGACGAAGGAGGACGGCGGGCGCTGGCCCCTCGTGGCGATGGAGCCCGTCGTGAGGGGGGGCCGCGTGTACGTCCGGAGGCTCCTCGGCGGCGGCGCCGAGGTGGCGTGCCTCGACGGAGCGACGGGACGGGCCCTCTGGCGCAGCCACCCGGGCCGGCACGCGGCCTCCGATCCCATCCTTTCCGGCCGGGACATCCTCGTCGTGGCGTCCTCCCCGGTCCTCGAAGGCGTCCTCGAGCTGCGCCTCGCCGCGCTCGACCCCGACTCGGGCGCGGTCCTCTTCGAGCGCCCCCTCTTGAGGCTCCGGGACGCCTGGGAGGGCGAGGCGCCGTGCCAGGCGTCCCTCGCCGACGGCCGCATCGTCGTGAGCGCGGGCGGCGCCGTGGCCTGCGCGGGGCCCGGCGGCGAGCGGCAGTGGGTGAGGCGCCAGCCCTGGCTCTCGCGGGCCGAGGACCCGCGGTGGCTCGAGACGGAGCACGCGCGGCCGCTCGTCGACGCGGGCCGCGTCTTCGTCTCGCAGCCCGGCGTGCGCGCCGTCGAGTGCCTCGAGATCGAGAGCGGGAGGCTCCTCTGGACCGCCGCCGTGCCGGAGCTGCGCCGCGTGGCGGGGCTCGCCGGCGGCGCCCTCATCGTGGCGGGCTCCGGCGGAGTCCTCGCGCTCGAGGCGGCAACGGGCCGCCGCCTCTGGCGGCGCGACGAGCCGCGCCTCGCGGCGGGGCCGATCGGCGCCGGGTCCACGGTCCTCCACGCGGTCCTCGAAGGCTCGGGGCCGCCGCGCCTCGCCCTCGCCTGGACCGATGCCTCCTCGGGGCGCGAGCTCGGTCCGCCCCAAGCCCTCGAGGGCCTCGCGGGCGATCGGCCGCGCCTCGGGCCGCTGGTCTCCGCGGCGGGCCGGCTCTGGGCCGTCTTCGGCCGCACGAGCGGCAGGGAGCAGGAGGTGGTGGAGCTCTGCCCGGCGGGGAGGTAGGGATCCCGGGACTGGACGTCTTGCGGGGGCCACAGCATTTTTGTATACGCGGCAACTTTTGGCTTGCGTTGTCACTCGCGCCCGGCTATCCTGGGCGCGTTGAGCCTCGAGAACCGCGGCCGCGATTCCGAGAGGAACCCCATGCCCCTGGTCGAGACGCCGAAGGCCCTCCAGGACCAGATCGTCGTCCTGGAGAACATCCGCTGGTCCACCTACGTGGCCCTGCTGGAGGACATCCAGCCGGGTCGCGGGAAGCGCCTCATCTACGACCGTGGCACGCTCGAGATCGTCGTGACTTCCCCGCTCCACGAACGCGTGAAGACCATCGTCGGCCGGTTCCTCGAGGTCATGACCCTCGAGCTGGGGATCGACATCGCCAGCCTGGGGCAGACGACCTGGAAGCGGAAGGACCTCCAGCGCGGCTTCGAGCCCGACGAGTGCTACTACGTGCAGAGCGAGCCCCTGGTGCGAGGTCGCGACGACATCGACCTCGCGCGCGACCCGCCGCCCGACATCGTGATCGAGGTCGACATCTCCCGGAGCTCCCGCCGCCGGCACGGGGTCTACGCGGCCTTCGGCATCCCCGAGGCCTGGAGGTTCGACGGCGAGCGCCTGCGCTTCTACGAGCTGCGCGCCGGCCGCGACCCCGCCGGCGTCGAGATCGAGCGCAGCCTCGCCTTCCCCTTCCTGGCCCGCGGCGACCTCGATCGCTTCCTTGCCCTGCGGGCCACGATGAGCGAGACCCGCCTCGTCGAGGCCTTCCGCGACTGGGCCCGGGAGGCGCTGCGGAAGGGGTGAGAGCGCCGCAGTACCCTGCGCCCTTATGTACTTCGAGCTCGTCGGCGACCTGAGCGATATCGAGGTCATCGCGGTCAACCTCTCGATCCGGCAACGGGACGTGCTCAAGGCCCGATATGGCGGTCGCCGCTGGCGGAAGCTCAAGGGTATCGCGTTCGTCCGGCTCGCCACTGGGAGAATCCGAAGGGCGGAGGTACACTGGTACGAGGCCCACGGAGTGGGCAGGAAGCGGTTCAAGATCAAGCGTTTTTTCGACTGACTCATCATGCTGAGACCACGCGCTCGAGTTCGGTTTGCCGTTTGCGTCAGCAACGCCGGCTGTGAGGACCTTCAGGTCTGGAAGCTCTACAAGGTGCTCCCTGACAGGGCGGCCGCCAAGGAGGACCACCTCCGCGTCGTCGACGAGTCGGGGGAGGACTACCTCTACCCCGCGAGCCGCTTCGTCCTCGTGGAGATCCCGAAGCCCGCCGCCGACAAGCTACTGGGCACTGCCGCCGTGGCGAGCGCCTGAGAGATCCCATCCGCGCCCAGCCTCCCCGACACCGCCCCGTCACCCCCCCCGCTCGGGCAGGTGGCGCAGGACCCCGGCCGCGAAGGGGGACCAGAGGGCCGTGCGCACGCCGATCCTCTTGAGCCCGCGGCTCGTCCAGAGGTTGCAGGTGTTGAAGGCGTGGTAGCTGCCGGCGCCGGCGTAGAAGTTGTCGGTGTCGCCGTAGCCCTTCCCGGAGATGAGCCGTACGGCGCCCGCCGGGTCTCGCTGGAAGGACTCCTCGAGGAACGCGCAGAGCTCCCGGAAGGCACCCTCGCCGATGCGGACTGCGACGACGCGGCCGGTGTCCTCCGCGGGGGGGCCCGGGAGGTACTGCGCGTGGACCACGGAGTCGCTCGGCCAGAAGATCGCCTTCAGGGCGGTGGTTGCCTTGAGGTCCGCCCAGGTCGGGGTCTCGAGGTAGAAGCCGCGGTCCCCCCAGCCCAGGAGGAGGTGCGTCCAGCGGTCGCCGGCGCCGCGGAAGTCGGACCTCGGGACCTTCCGGGCCCAGTCCATGACGGGGGTCTTCGCGGGGAGGCAAAAGTCGACGTGGATCCCGTTCGACACGAGGTAGATGTCGATGCCCTCGGGCGCCTCGACGAAGCCCCGGTTCACCGGGATCCAGGCGAGGCCGAACGCCGCGAGCAGGTAGAGCGCCGGCACGCCGAGGACGGCGAGCACCGCGTTCCGGACGATCCGTCGCAGCCGGCGCCTGGCCATGCGAGCGAGGATAGCGCAGGACCGCGCCCGTCGCCACGGGTCCGCGTCGCCATGGGTCCGTCCGGTCTCCGCGTCGCCACGGGATCCGTCGCGACGGGTCCGTTGACAGGCCGTGCTCCTCGGGCGAGACTCACCGCGGCGATGACCTACGCCGAGCTCGAGCGGTTCTTTGAGGGCCTCATGGCTCGCCTGCGCCAACGCGGCGTGACCTGCGCGATCACGAGCGGCATGGCTTGCGTACACTTCGGGGTCGCCGCGACGACCAAGGACTGCGATGCGCTTTGCGAGCCGGAGGCGGCCGAGCGCTTCCTGTCCTTGCTGAGCGAGACGAGGCTGCAGGGCTCGCTCCCCAGCTATCGGGGCAACTTGAGCCCGCCGCTGGATGCCCGCTGGCTCCGGGGCGGGTGGACCAGCCACTTCCTCTGGAAGGCCGCCACCGACGAGGCTCACCTTGACGTGTTCGGCGTCGCTCCCCGTGGGACCACGCGCTGGAAAGAGGAGCTGCAAGGGATCTACGCGAGCCCGCACACCGTGGCCGAGATGAAACGCACGGACCGCGACAAGGACTGGCCCGTCGTCACGGCGTTGGGGGCGAGCATGCTCGGCGCAGGCGACCCGCGCGGCTGGCTGCACATCTTCGACTTGGAGCTGTTGAACGCCCTGCTGGAGAGGGTGCCGCTCCCGAAGGAGATGGTCGTTCGGCGGCCTTCCTTGCAGCTCGCGCTGCGCCGAGACCCGCGCCTCAAGCAGGTCCTCCGCGTCGAGCGGGCATTCTGGGAGGAGCTCGACAGGGCGCGGCTCAAGGTCTACGAGCGCGCCGTCCGGCCGTACATGGCGGCCGTGCGCAAGGCGAAGATCGCCTCGAGCGCGGATCTCCTCCAGCAGCACGCCGCTCGCGTGGCTTGCGCTGAGAGATCCCTGGCTCAGAACCCACTGCGGGATCACGGCTTGAAGCGCCTCATGGCCGGTGCCCGGGCGGAGGTGAGCAAGGTCTTCGCGCCGGACCTCCTGGAGTGGTTGCCGGACGTGCGCGATGGCTTTAGATTCGTCGCGGGATGAGAAAGACGGCCAGAAAGCCACCGTGGCTGACACCCGAGGTGCTGAAGCACATCCGCCGTGCTGCCTACGAGTTCCACGTCCGCGCCTTTGGCGAGGAGCTTGCGCGGGTCAACTTCCTGCCTCTCGCGGCGCGCCGGCGGTACGTGGCGGAGATGGTGGACCACGCACGGCGAAGGGGCGTGAAGCTCGAGAGGCCCGCGCTTGGCGTGACGCCTTGAGGGGCTGCCCGCCCCTGTGCCCCCCGGCGCGACGGACCTGCGCATCCACCGCGTCATGGTCTCGGGAGGCCGCGAGGCGTCGGTGGAGCTCCGGACCCGCCGCCCGTGAGCGGCGGATCGGGCAGGTGGGGGGCTCTTGTCCTCGCCGGGCGCCTGGGTGACAATGTCTCGCGACAGGGAGGTCCCTTGCGAGAGGGGCGCACGGGACGTTCCGGCGGATCGGCGGCGTCACTTCTCAGCGTCAACGGGGGGCCATGCAATCGGCAGCGCGCGGCGACGAGCCCGTGGCCAACGGTCACACCTCGAGGGAGGATCGAGCGTGGAAGGTCCTCCTGCCGGCCCTGGATCGCGCCAACCAGGGTGGGGAGGTCGACCTCGAGGCCGTGGTGACGGCGCACCCGGACCTGGCGCCGGAGCTCAGGGAGCTCGTGCGCCTGGTCCGGGACGCGGACAGCCGCCTGAGCCTCCTGGCAAGCGCCGAGGTCCAAGGTGAGGCCGGGGTCTTCACCAGTTTTCCCGCCCGCTTCGGCGAATACGAGGTCTTGCGACAGCTCGGGGCCGGCGGGATGGGTGAGGTCTACCTGGCGCGCCAGACGAGCCTGGACCGGCTCGTCGCCCTCAAGCTCATAGCACCCCGCCGCGCCAAGGACCCGAAGGCGCTCCAGCGCTTCTTGAGGGAGGCCAAGGCCGCCGGCAGCCTCGAGCACCCTTCCATCGTCAGCGTCTACGAGGCCGGGATCCACGAAGGCAGGCCCTTCATCGCCATGCGCTACGTCGAGGGGGAGACGCTGGCCGAGGCGATCCGCAGGGAGGCCGAGGAGCAGGCCGCGGCGGGTGCCGGGGAGGCGCCGGTCCTCCCGAAGATCAAGATGCTGCGCTTCGTGGGCATCGTGGAGGGCGTGGCGAGGGCGCTCCACGCGGCCCACGAGGCGGGGATCGTCCACCGGGACGTCAAGCCCGGGAACATCATGCTGACGAGGGACGGCCCGGTCATCCTCGACCTGGGGCTGGTCCGCCTCGATCTGCCCGCGGAGCAGTCCCTCACCGAATCGGGGGAGATCATCGGCACGCCGGCCTACATCGCGCCCGAGGTCCTCAAGGAGGGCCACCTGCGGGCCGACCGTCGGTCGGACGTCTACTCCCTCGGGGTCACCCTGTACGAGTGCCTCACGCTGCGGCGGCCGTTCGCGGCCCAGACCTTCCCCTCCTTGTGCCAGAAGATCATGACGGAGGCGCCCGCCGACGCGCACGCGCTGAACCCCGGGATCTCGCGGGACCTGGCCGCGATCCTGGAGATGGCCATGGAGAAGGACCCGAGGCGGCGCTACCCGACGGCCCTCGACCTGGCCGAGGACCTGCGGCGCGCAAGGGACTTCGAGCCCCTGCGGGCTCGACCGGCAGGCCCGATCCGCAAGTTCGCGCGCTGGGTCCGCCGCAACCCGCGCGTTGCCGCCCCGACCATCCTGGCTTTCCTCGTCCTGGCGGTCGGGCTGGCGGTCTCCCTCAGGCTCGCCTGGCACCTGGAACGTGCGCTGGACACGGCGGACTGGGCTCTCCGCGAGAAGGACGCCGCCCTGGTGCGCGCCGACGCGGCCCGACTCACGGCCCAGTCGACCGCGACGGTAGCGACGAACCCCGGGCTCGCGCTGCTCCTGGCCATGGAAGCCGCGGACCGGGCGTCCAGCGTGCAGGCCACGAACGCCGTCCTCGTGGCCCTCCAGGCGACCCGGGAGAGGACGGTGCTCATCGGACACGAGCGGCCCGTCGCGGAGGCGTGCTTCAGCCCGGACGGGAGCCTGGTCGCGACGGCCTCCGACGACTACACCGTGCGGCTCTGGGACGCGAGGACGGGCGCGCTCGTTACGATCCTCGGGGACTACACCACGCTCGGGGGCCACTCGAACGGCGTCGCCTCGGTGGACTTCAGCCCCGACGGCCGCCTCCTCGCCTCGGGCTCCAACGACAGGAGGGTCATCGTCTGGGACGCGAAGGCCGCCGCGAAGGTCGCGGTCCTCGAGGGGCACACGGACGCGATCCTGGGCGTGCGCTTCAGCCCCGACGGCCGCAGGCTGGCCACGGCGTCGGGCGATGGCACGGCCCGGGTCTGGGACCTCGAGAGCGGCGCGGAGCGCAGGGTCCTCCGCGGCCACCGGGAGAGGATCGATACCGCTTGCTTCAGCCCCGATGGCTCGCTCATCGCGACGGCCTCCTGGGACCGCACCTTCGCCGTCTGGGACGCCGAGACGGGCGAGCGGCTCTTCTCCGTGGCGAAGAACGAGAGCACCGTCTCGTCGGCGTGCTTCGACCCGGGGGGCACGCGCATCCTCACGGCGTCCCGGGACGGCACCGTGCGGATCTGGGACGCGGGGTCGGGGGCCCACGTCGCGGGCTGGAAGGCCCATGAGGGCGAGGTGCTCTGGGCGAGCTTCGACGGCACCGGGAGCGACATCGTCACGGCCTCCGGCGACCTCACGGCGAAGGTGTGGGACGCGGCGACGGGGAAGGAGCGCCTGGCCCTCCTGGGGCACACGAGCCAGGTCTACCAGGCCCTGCCCTCGCCCGACGGGCGCAGCCTCGTCACCGCCTCGCAGGACGGCACGGCGCGCGTCTGGAACATCGGCGTCCAGGAGGACTTCGTCGCGTTCAAGGCCGGAGCGGAGCAGGTCTCGTCCGCGGCGTTCAGCCGGGATGGCAGCGCGGTCATCACCAGCCATGGGGATGGAATGGCCCGCGTCTGGGACGCCCGGACCGCCGAGCTCCGCACGACCCTGGGGCCGCACGAGGGCGACTGCACCTCGGCGCACTTCTCGAGCGACGGGACCCGGGCGATCACCTCCTCCCGGGACCGTACCGCGGTCATCTGGGACCTCGAGAAGGGGGACCGCCTCGGCACGCTCGCGGCCCACGAGGGAGAGGTCACTTGGGCCGAGCTGTCCCCCGACGGAGCCGCGGCCGTCACCGCCTCGCAGGATCGCCGCCTCATCCTCTGGGACGCCCGATCGGGGCGCATCCTGGGCGAGCTCGACACGCGCGGGACGGACGTCGCCTGCGCGAGCTTCCGCCACGACGGGGCCCGGCTGGTGCTTGCGCTGAGGGACAAGACCGCCCGGGTGTGGGACGTGGCGAGCCGGGTCGAGGTGGCCTGCATGCGGGGCCACGAGAACTATGTCTTCTCGGCTCAGTTCAGCCCCGACGGCCGGCGCATCGTCACCGCCTCGCGGGACAAGACCGCCCGCATCTGGGACGCCGAGAGCGGCAAGGATCTCGTCGTCCTCAGGGGCCACACCGATCGGGTCGTCTTCGCCAGCTTCAGCCCCGATGGCTCCGAGGTCGTCACGGCGTCCTGGGACAAGACGGCGAGGGTTTGGGACGCCTCGAGCGGCACGGAGAAGCTCGCGTTCAGCGGGCACCGCGGCCACGTCCACACGGCCCGGTTCAGCCCGGAGGGCGACAGGGTGCTGACGGCGTCGGCGGACGGCTTTGCCCTCTCATGGATCAAGGACCCGCTGCGGAGCGCTCGGGCGCGGAGGCCGCGCGAGCCGACGCACGAGGAGCGGGAGACCTACAACCTGGGGACCGACGAGGAGCGGGCGGACCACGCCAGGCTGCGCAGGAGGCGCCTGGAGAGGCAGGACCTCGAGGCGTGGGCGAGGCTCCTGGGCTCGCAGGCTCACCGCCACGGCGTGCAGGCCGGCTACCTGTGGAGCCTCGGGACCGCGCTCGGCACCTTGATCGGCGAGCGGACGCCGGAGTCGATGGGCGAGGTCCACCGCCTCGCGCTCGAGGCGGGGCGGAGGCTCCTCCCCGGCGGATCGTCGTGGGAGCGCACGGCCGGTGCGTGGGGCTCGGAGCCCGGCGGCGACCTGCCGGCCGCCATCGTCCTCGCCGAGGAGATCTCGAGGCTGCCGAGCGCGCCCGCGCAGCTCCGGGTCACGCTCGACAAGCTGCGCGAGCTCGGCGGTCGCGAGCTGGTCAGCTTCCCCTCGATCGACGCCCGCTTCCGAGCGGACCCCATCGTGTCCCGCGGGGAGATCTGGAGGTTCTTCCGAGGCCGGGCGGCCCCTTCTCCCGCCCTCGAGTGGATCGCCCCGTCCTTCGACGACTCGAGATGGGAGGACGGGCCCAGCGAGTTCACGAGCCGCGGGCTCCAGGCCGGAACGAACCTCAGGGACATGCGGGACGGGTACAAGGACCTCTACCTGCGCCGGGAATTCAACGTCGACGGGAGCCGCCCGATCGGGCGGCACGTGCTCACCGTCACGGCGAGCGACGGCTTCGTCGCCTACTTGAACGGCGAGGAGATCGGCCGCGCGAGGGCGGGGCCCGGGGGAGCGCCGCTCTGCTGGCGTGCGGACCAGGAGACCCTCGAGCCCTTCGCGGCGGTCGAGCTCGCGATCGACCCGGAGCGCCTGCGGCCGGGGCGCAACGTCCTCGCCGTCCACGGCATCGGGCGATCGCCCGACTCGCCGTTCTTCTACCTCCTCCCGACCGTGACCGCGGAGCCCGTCGCCGATGCGGACGAGGACCGCGGGCTCCTGGCCTCCTTCCGGGCCGCGGCCCGGGGACCCGATCTCAAGGCCCGAGCGGCGTACCTGGAAGGACGCATCCTCGAGCGGGCCGGAGACTTGTCGGGCGCGGCCGCCAAGCTCGAGGAGGCTCCCTCGGCAGCGCCCGCGTCGCGGGAGCCGCTCCTCCGGCGGATCGCCTGCCTCGAGGCCCTCAAGGACTTCGAGGGGGCCGCGTCGAGGGCCCGCGAGGCGCTCGAGTCCGGGCACCCGGCCGAGCGCGAGCTGTGGGACGCCTGGACGCGGCTGGTCCTGGGGAGGCTCGGCAAGGGGGGGCAGGAGGCGCTGCGGCGCCTGCCCGCGAGGCCCGGCTCCTTGCGACGCGAGGACATCGCCTGGGCCCTCGAGCGCCTGGAGTCGGACGGGGCGATCCGCATCGACTGCGGGGGAGGGGGCCACGAGGGCGCATCCGGCGTGACCTGGGCTCCGGACCGTCTCTTCGTGGACGACTTCGCCTTCGGCGAGCGCCACGGAGATGTGGACGACCGGCCGCTCGAGCGCGAGGTCTCCGGGACCGAGGACGACGCGCTCTATGTGACGGGCCGCTCCTTTCCCCGAAGCTACTCCGGCGGCAAGGCCTACGAGATCCCGCTCTGCCGGGGAAGCTATCGGGTGACGCTCCACTTCGCCGAGCTCCGCTACCGGCAGCCGGGGACTCGGATCTTCGGGCTCCTCCTCGAGGACCGGTGCGTCGCCGACTACTTCGAGCCGCTCGCGGCCGGCTTCGCGACGGCTTGCTCGCTGGGCTTCGAGGTCGCGGTGGCGGATGGGAGCCTCGACATCGGCTTCCTCTTCTCGGCAGGCCTCTTCCGCGTCGCGGCCATCGAGGTCGAGCGGCTCGGGCTGGGGGGATGAGCCCCGGCGAGCCTCCTCCGGCATGCTGCTGGCCGCACGGGGGAAGAGGCGTGGTTCAACGCCGGGTCACACCCGGCTATGAACCACGCGTTCATTCCCACGATACTGCCCCTCATTCCCACGATACTGCCCCTCATTCCCACGATACTGCCCCTTATTCCCACGATACTGCCCCTACCAAACTGCCCCTGCTGAGCTCTTTCCTGTTACCCGAATGGAGCCTGATTTGAAC
>JACQVW010000064.1 GCA_016209535.1 Planctomycetota bacterium
ACCCAGACCTTCGAGCGCCAGAAGACTCCGGGAGGGACGCTCCTCTTCGGCGTCTGGGGCACGGACCAGCAGCGCCTGTGGGCGGTCGGGGGCGAGCTCACGAACCCGGACCGCGGCGGGGCGGTCTGGCGGTTCAACGGCACGGAGTGGGTCGATGACCCGACCGTGCTCGAGGCGCGTCCCGAGGGCCTCCCGACCCTGTACAAGGTCTGGGGCACCGGGCCGAACGACGTCTATGCGAGCGGGCAGCGCGGCGTCGTCCTTCACTTCGACGGCGCGCGCTGGATCAGCATCCCGACGGGAGTGGTGCGGCCGCTCTTCACCATCCACGGCGACGCGACGCGCGTCGTCGCGACCGGCGGGCAGTTCGAGGGCGTGATCCTCGAGCTCGAGGGCGACTCGTTCGTGGATCGGACCCCGGCCGGCGCGCCGCAGATGAACGGCGTATTCGTCCTGGGAGGCGGTCCCGCGGCCGCGGTCGGGGCGGGCGGCGCGTTCGCCAGGCGCGGCGCCGATGCCTGGGAGATGCAGCCCGCGGTAGCGACCAGCAAGCCGGCGGACTTCCACGCCGCGTGGCTGGATGCCTCGGGCGGCGTGTGGGCCGTGGGCGGAGACCTGACCGTGGACCTGACCTACGGCGTCCTGGGCTACGCCGGCACCGCGGCCATCGGCCGCGAGTTCGTGGCGGAGCCCTGCGCCCCTGGGGTTTCGGGACAGGCGGCGACCGTGAGCTACATCCGCGACATCTATCCTCTGTTCCGGCGGTCGGGCTGCCTCAACTCGAGGTGCCACACCGGCCCGGTCCCGGAGCCCGGATACGACTTGCGCACCTACCAGGGCCTGTTCGGGCCCGGCCTCGAGGCGAGGAGCTTCGGCATGTGCGACGTCGTGCCGGGCAACCCGCGGGCGAGTTTCCTGATCGAGAAGCTTGGGCCCGAGCCCCGGAGCGGCGTCCGCATGCCCAACGGCTTCCCGCCGCTCCGCGACGAGCAGATCGCGATGGTCTACACCTGGATCCGGGAAGGGGCGATCAACGACACCCCGCCGCCCGGGCGGCCCTTCACCCGCGGCGATGCCGATGCCGACGGCCGGTTCATCATCACCGATCCCATCGCCCTCCTCCTCCACCTCTTCATCGGCGGCCGGGCGCCGGCGTGCCTCGCCGCCGCGGACGCAAACGACGATGGCGCCTTGGGCATCGACGATGCCATCTACTCGCTGAACTTCCTCTTCACCGGTGGTCCCGCGCCCGAGGCGCCGTTCCCGGCCTGCGGCCAGGACCCGACGCCGGGCGACGTCGAGTGCGATGCGTCGAAGTGCGAGTGAGTGAGGGCTCTCGGGAGGCTCGGGCCCCGCGAAGGGCCTCAAGAGCGCCGTCCATGCCTACTTCCTCCGGGCCGATGTCGACGCGGACGGGCGAGTCAACGTGACCGACATGATCGCCCTCCTCGGCACCCTGTTCGGGTCCAGGCCCTCGCCGCAGTGCCTCGACCGCCTCGACGCGGACGACGACGGAGCCGTCACCCTCTCGGACGCCGTCTACATCGGGCGGTCGCTCTACGGGCGCGGGCCCGCCATCCCCCCGCCCTTCCCGGTCCCCGGTGCGGATCCCACGCCCGATGCGCTCGCGTGCCCCGGCAGTTAGGGGCACGTTTCGGGTCCTCGGAATTCTTGCCCTACCGATGACCGAACGATGACTTGCGGAATCTACCCTTCGTGAGATACTCAAAAACCTGAAGGTCTGCGAGGCTCGCGAGTGCATCCCGCACCTCGAGGATCGGAGACGACCAGCTTGACCAACAGAATACGCCGCAGCGAGGTCGCCTTGGTCCTGGGAGCCCGGTTCATCGCGAAGCTCCTGCCCTTCACCATCATCAGCACGGTCCTCGTGATCTGCGCGATCCTCTACGCGATCGCGTGGTTCTTCGGAAGCAAGTAGAGCTCACCCCAAGCCAGTCTCTCCTCGGAGGTCAAGATGCTCCGCAAGGTCATGCACTGCATCCTTGCCGTCGGAACGGTCGTCCTCGTGGTCGGTGTCACGGCGAGTCTCCTCGCGCAGGAGGCCGTCCCGGCGGAAGCCGGGGAGGCCTCGGGCCACGGCAAGAGCTGGTTCGAGCTCTTCAAGACCACGGGGATCGTGGGCATCCTCCTCCTCGCCTGCTCCATGATCGGGACGGGCCTCCTGATCCAGTTCCTCGTGACGATCAACGAGGGCAAGCTCGGGAATCCGGAGCTGCTCACGGAGGTCGAGAACCTGCTCGCCGACGGGAACGCCGAGGAGGCCTTCTCGCTCGCCGAGGCGGACCGCTCGTACGCGGCCAAGCTCGTGGCGGGGGCCATAGGTCGCTCGAGCGGCGGCTACGAGGAGGCGAGGAAGGGCCTCGAGGAGACGGCCATGGTCGAGAGCTTCCGCCTCAACGCGAAGATCAGCCTCCTCTCCCTCATCGGGAACATCGGACCCCTCCTCGGCCTCCTGGGGACGGTGACGGGCATGATCTCGTCGTTCCAGGTCATCGAGACGATGAAGGCTCCCACTCCAGGCGACCTCGCCAAGGGGGTCTACGAGTCGCTCGTCAACACCACCATCGGGCTCTTCATCGCCATCATCTTCCTCTCGGCCTACTTCTTCATGAAGAACAAGCTCTCGGACATCACCCTCAGGATCCAGAACCAGGTGAGCGACGTCCTCGCGAGGACCATGGCCGCGTCCTCCGAGGGCGCTGCCCAGTAGCCTATTCCCCGAGGCGAAGGAGGAGCCCCCCATGTCGAGGAAGCAGCAGGTCCAGGAGGACGTCGCCCCGAACCTCATCCCCATGATCGACATCATGTTCCTCCTCCTCCTCTTCTTCATGCTCGGGGCGGACATGGGCCAGAGGGAGCTCGAGGAGGTCATGCTCCCCAAGGCGCTCGCGGTCAAGGAGGAGAAGGAGTCGGAGAAGACGGAAGGCGAGGAGAAGCTCGTGGTGAACGTCTACCACCTCTACGATGTCGAGTGCGGCTCCTACGGTGAGGACCCCGTGACGAAGAAGCTGCTCACCTGCCGCGACGCGTCGCACTGGAGGATCGGGATCAAGGGCACGGACTACCCCGACCGGAAGAAGCTCGAGGCGCGCCTGAAGGTCGAGGGCGACCGCGGCCGTGTGGGCAAGATGGACAAGCTCTCGAGCGGCCAGCAGGTGCCGATCTCGGAGCGGCCCGTCATGATCCGGGCCGATGCCTCGGCGCCGTACGGCCAGGTGCAGGAGGTGGTCAACTCCTGCGCGAAGGTCGGGATCTACAAGATCGAGTGCGGCGCCGCGCGCCCGCCCGAATCGGAGTTCCAGGACACGAAGAAAGCGGGTTCTTGAGGGAGGAGAACAGCCATGGCAGGATCCCAGAACATCGGCGAGGCCTCCGACAACCCCGTCGCGATCAACGTGACGGCCATGGTGGACGTCATC
>JACQVW010000779.1 GCA_016209535.1 Planctomycetota bacterium
CCGCCGCGCCGGACCTGAGGTCCCAGGTCCGTCCACGTGGCCCCGCCGTCCCCGGAGACCTCGAGCACAGCGCCGTCGAAGCCCTCCTCGAAGTCGAAGGCGTGCCAGAAGGCGAGGTAGCTCCCGGGAGGCACGAGGAAGACGGGCGAGACGAGGGAGGCGTCCGAGAACTGGTCCTCGCCCGGGAGGAACCAGGCGGCCGGCGGCGTGCGCGCGACGGGGGTCTCCTCGAGGCGCCAGGCGTCCGCGCCGAGGGAGGCGGCGTGCGTCCAGCCCGGCGCGCCGGCGTCGAAGTCGTACCGCTCGGAGCAGAGCGCCGTGGGCCGGAATGCTCTGCAGACGCCGCCGGCGTCGTCGACGGCGACGTTTCCGGCCTCGTCGCGCGCCGTGATCACGAAGCGGTACGTCGCGTCCGCGGTCAGGTCGCCGAGCACCGCGACGTGCGAGGTCCCTCCGACGGGGAGGGGCACCCGGGTCGCGGGGGCGGCGCAGTCCGGGCCCACCGCGATCTCGGTGAGCGCCGGCTCGTCGGTCTCCCAGGCGATCGTCGCCTCGTCGTCGAGGAGCTCGACGATCCTCACGCCGGAGATCGCCGGGGCGGCGCAGTCCACCGTCGCCCTCGCTGCCGCCTGGACGGGACCGGCTCCCGTGCCGTCGTCCGCATCCTCGTAGCTCACGAGGACCTCGTCGCCGTGGGCCACCTGGATCCCTCCCTCGACGTCCGCCAGGAGCACCTCGGCCAGGAGGACCCCGCTCCCGGGCGGCCTCTCCGCCGCCGCCAGGGTCAGCGGCTCGGGCCGCGACGTGCTCGAGACCAGGACCGCCGCGCTCCCGGCGCCCGCCAGGTCCAGGTCGTCGTCGCGGTCGCGGGCCCCGTCGCCACACCGGTACACGCTGCGATCCACGGAGACGCGGGCGCGCTTGTTGAGGGCACGGCACACCGCGATGTCGTCCACGTACCAGCCGAAGCCTTCGACGAAGGACGAGTCGGTCGCGATGCGGAAGCGGATCCGCCGCGCCGGGCCGGCCCACGCCGAGAGGTCGACCTCGACGAGGCTCATCGGCTCCGTGCGCGAGCCCGTCCAGGCCATCCGGTCGCCGAGGGGGCTCCCGCTCACGACCTCCACGTACCCTCCGCGGACGATGTGCGGCCCTAGGTCCGACCAGGTGGCCCCATCGTTCGCCGAGATCTCGAGGACGGCGCCGTCGTAGCCCTTCTCGAGCTGGAAGGTGTGCCAGAAGCTGAAGCGGTCGCCCTCCGCGACCTCGAGGGCCGGCGTGATGAGGAACGAGTCCTTGAAGCCGTCGAAGCCCGCGGCGTGCCAGGCTTGCGTCGGGCTGCGCGCGCCGCGGAAGGTCACGGCGGCCCAGTCGTCGGGCCCCTGCTCGGACCGATGCGTCCAGCCCTCGACGGGCTCGGGCTCGACGTCGTCCTGGAAGCCGCAGACGAGGGCCGAGGTGTGGAACGAGTAGCAAGCGCCGCCGTGGTCGTCGGCCCGCGTGTTCCCCACGAGGTCCGTGGCGGCGACGGTGAAGTGGTGCCGCGTGCCGGCCGGAAGGCCCGCGAGGGTCACCGCGTGGGTCCGCGACCGGCGGGGCGCCGAGGCCTCGATCTGGAGCGCCGCGCACTCCGTGCCCGCGTGGACCTTCCCCGTCGCCTCCTCGCTCGTCGTCCAGCGGACGACGGCGCTCGAGTCCGTGAGCTCCTCGACGCGCACCTCCGTGATCTCGGGGGCGACGCAGTCCACCCCAGCCACCGCCGTGGATGCGGCGGGCGAGCCCGTCCCGTCATCCGCGTCCGCGTAGCGCGCCGTGATCGTGCTCCCGTCCTGGACGAAGAGCTCGCCCGGGTCCTTCCCCAGGAGCACGGTCCCGTCGAAGACCCCCGTGCCCGGGTTCACCTCGGTCAGGGCGACCGCGACGGGCTCGGCGGCGGCCGTGCTCTCGACGGTGACCTGGACCGCGCCCTTGCCCTTCAGGTCGAGGTCCGAGACGTCGATGGCCACGATGGAGTCGCAGGCGTACTTGCCGCGCCTCAAGCCGACCACGCCGCGCGAGCTCTGGAGCGTCCCTCCCTGGACGACGAGGGCGAAGTCCTGGTCCGTCGCGTCCCCCGCCGGAGCGCCGTCGCCGCGGATGTGGGCGGCGCGGACGCGGACCTTGATGACCGGGGCCGGCTCCTTGAGGGCGACCCGCTCGAGGTTGTTGAGCCGGTCGGGCTCGCCTCCGGGGGCGGAGAAGCCTCCATCGAAGCGGTTCCCGAGGTAGAGCTCGCCCGACTCGACTTCCAGGTCGAGGTCGTTGACGAGGACCGGGCTCGCTCCGGGGAGGGCGGGCGCGTCGCTCCAGGCGAGCGCGATCCTCAGGGGACGCGCCCGGTCGAGGGGAAACACGATGACCTCCCAGGCGTCTCCCGTGTCGCCCAGGAGCGTCGCCTGATCGAAGAAGAGCGCGCGCGGGACGGCGTTCGTGTCCGGGATCAGGTCCTCCATCGCGAGCCGCCCCCACCCCTGGACATCGCCGGGGACGGACGAGAGGGTCCTCCCGAGCCCGTCGGCGCCGCCGGCGAGGTCCACCGCCGTCGAGGCGATGGCAGCGCGGACGAGGGCGGGGCTCGGCGCCTCGGCGGTCTTCGCGAGGCGGTGCTGGTGGAAGAGCGCCGCGGCCCCGGCGACGAGGGGGCAGGAGTGGCTCGTCCCCGAGCCTCGCGCGTACAGGACCTGTCCGGGCGGCCAGAGGGCATCGCAGAGACCCGACCCGTCGTAGCCCACGGCCGTCGACGCGACGCCCGCGATGTGCGTCCCCGGGGCGACGAGGGTCGGGCCGAGCCGCCCGTCGGCCTGGGGCCCGCGGCTCGAGAAATCCGCGACGTCGCGGATCGAGTCGGCGCCGTCGGCCCCGGTGCCGCAGCCGTCGCGCCCCTCGCCCCCGCAGCCCTCGGAGGCGCCCACGGAGACCACGTTCTTGGCCGTCGCCGGGGAGCCGATGCTCTGCGCTCCGCCCTCGACGTCGTCGCCCTCGTTCCCCGCGGCGAAGACGAAGGTCATGGGCTGCTCGCCGGGGTCGGGGCTCGCGTCGCGGGCGAGGAAGTCGAACTCCGCTGCGAGAGCGTCGTACTCCCCGAAGACGCTCGCGCCCCAGCTGTTCGAGCTGATCGCCGCGCCGCGCCTCGAGGCCTCCGCCACGAGGTCGGGGAAGGTGCGCGGTATGATCTCGAAGCGGCCGAGGTTGTTGAAGATCTTCGTCCCGAAGACGCCCGAGGCGGGCGCGACGCCCAGGCCCAGCAGGAACCCCGCGGCGTCCGCGGCGCCCGTCGCGGCGCGCCCCGCGATCAGCCCGGCGTTGAAGGAGCCGTGCCCGGCGCGGCTGTCGGCCTCGGCGTCGCTCGTGGCGTTCGCGACGCCGGCGATGGCGCCGAGGAGATCCGGGTGCGCCGTGCCCGGCAGACCGCTCGCGTCGCCCCTCTCGATGCCGTCGTCCATCACCTGGACGATCATGCCCTCGCCGCGCACCCCCTTGCGCGCGAGCCAGGCCTCGTAGCCCGGCTCGACGCAGGTCGCCTCGGCGGGGAAGGCGCCCGTGGAGGCCGCGGCCGCCCGCTCGCCGTAGAGCTCGAGCCTCGGGAACGGCTCGACGCGGTAGACCGAGGGCCACCGCGCGACGGGCGCGAGGAGCTCGGGCGGCACCTGCGCGCGGAGGTGGATCCGGCGCCCGAGCCGCGCCGTCGAGACCGCGGTCCCGCCGGCCGCGGCGAGCCAATTCTCGAGCGCTCGCAGGTCGCCCGTGTCGAAGAGCTGGACGATCACGTCGAGGCTCGCCTTGCCGGGCGGGACCGAGCCCCGCGCCGTGGCCGCGATCTCCCGCAGGGCCGGAGCGAGCCGCAGGGACGGCGGGAAGGGGCCGGCCCACCGCACGAACGGCAGCCCTCGAGCCCGGGCGATGGCCGAGGGCGGCTCGAAGACGAGATAGGCGTCCTCGGGCGCGTACTGGAGGACGTCGATCCCTGCGGCGCGCAGGGCCGCGATCCAGGAGTCCCGCACCGGGCCCGCGAGCTGGATCAGGTGGAGCGAGGGCTCGTCGGGGAAGGCGCCCGCGGGCCCGTCGAGGAGCCGGTGGAGCGGCGCGAGCGGGAGCCCGCGGCGCGGGTCGAGGGCCGTCCCGTCGAGCCGGAGCTTCGGCCCCGCCTCATCGCCTCGCAGAGAGGCGTGGAAGCTCAAGGCGGCAAGGCTGGCAACGCTGGCAAGGAGGCTTTGCCGGAAGGGTCGCACGCTCGAGTACAGTGCTGGTTAGGGGGGCTCGACGGACGAAACACCCTATTGTAGGGGGCTTCGCAGGCTGGAGGAACGATCTCATGGGCCGGAGAGGCTTGCCTCCGAGGGCGCCAGGGAGCTACAAGGCTGGCATGACCCTACCGCAGCACGAACCGCGGCCGCCTGAGCCGCCGCCGCTTGAGCCGGAGCCGCCTGAGCCGCAGCCGCTTGAGCCGCAGCCGCCTCCGCCCTACGAGCCCGAGCCCCTTCGCGAGGGGCCGATCCGGCTCGACCAGTTCCTCAAGCTCAAGGGCAAGGTCCACTCCGGCGGCGAGGCGAAGCACAAGATCCAGGCGGGCGAGATCCTCGTGAACGGCGAGGTGGAGACGCGCCGCGGGAGGAAGCTCGCCCGGGGCGACAAGGTCACGGTGGAGGGGGTGACGGTGGAGGTGTAGGCCGTGCCCGCCGCTCGCCGCGTCCTCGCCGGCACGCTCGCCGGCGGCGCGGCCGTTGCCGTGGTTGCGGTCGTCGAGGTAGCCTACCCTTGCGGCCCCTTCGCCTCGAGCGCTGCCCGGAGCCGGCGCTCTTCCGCCGCGGCGACGCGGACGGCAGTGGGAGCCTGGGCATCGGCGACGCCATCTTCCTCCTCGGATACCTCTTCCTGGGCGGGCGGGCGCCGCCTTGTCTCGACGCCGCGGACTCGGGCGACAGCGGAGCTCTCGACTTGAGCGATGCGGTCTTCGTCCTCGAGCTCCTCTTCCTCGGAGGGCGCGAGCCGCTTCCGCCGGGCCCCTCGACCTGTGGGCCCGACCCCACCGAGGATGCCCTCGCTTGCGCCGAGCCCCCCGCGTGTCCGTAGCAGGGGCCCTCGTGCTCGGCGTCCTGGCCCCGGCCTCGCCCCGCGGCCTCACGCCCCGCGGGCGACCCTCACGGCCTTCTTGTCGAACACGGCGGCCAGCTCGACGACCGGGTCGGCGCCCGCGGCGCGGAGCTCGGCGGCGTAGTTCTTCTCGCGGACCTGCGCCAGCGCGGCAGCCAGGGCCCCTTCCATGGTCTCCGAGGCCTTGAGCACCTTGAGCTCCAGCGCGACGCCGGGCTCTCCGGTCTTGCGCGGCGTGATGAGCACGTCGCACCGGCCGAGGCCGGACTCGCGGTTCGACCGCACCTGGTGCGTCGCGTCGAGCGCCACGAGGAGTCCCGCCACGAATGCTTGGTAGACGATCTCCTTGGCGCGACCCGCGGTGTCATGATAGGAGAGGGTACGTTCGAGGATCGTGCCCAGGTGCTCCTCCACGGCAGGCGCGTCGCCCGCGAGGATTGCGCGGCAGAGAGCGCGCTGTCGCGGCTCGCCTCCCAGGCTCGTCGTGAGCCAGTCCCGGAAAAGGCCCTTGTAGGCCGTGGAGACCTCCCTGTTGGGGACGCTCAGCTTCCACCACTCGGGCCCATCCTCCTCGACCCGGACCAACTCGTCGGCCCTCAAGTACCCCGCCATGACGAGGAAGCTGAAGACGGCCTCGCTCTTCAGCTCGAGGTCCCGGAAGACCGTGTGCTCGTCCAGGGGCTTCTCGATGCTCTCGCCGCGCAGGAGCGCCTCGACGTCGTTCTGGGTCTCGAGGTCCAACTCGATGAGGAGCTTCCGGATCAGCGCGTCTCCGCCGGTGTTGACCCAGTATGGCCGCGGGCGCTCCCTCTTGTGCTTGATGAAGCTCAAGACGGACCAGGGGTTGTAGATCACGTGCCCGCCGAAGCGGTACCCGTTGTACCAGGAGCGGAGCTCATCGCGCTGGGCTGCAGACAGCTCGAAGTCGGCGCAAATCCGATCGACCTCCCCCTCGGTGAACCCGAAGCACGTCGCGTAGGCCTCGCGGAGGAGCGTGTAGACCTGGAGGTTGTTGAGCCCCGAGAACATCGACTCCTTCGCGACCCGCAGGATGCCCGTGAGGACGCCCTTCTCGAGGTGCGGGTTGTCCTTCAAGCCCGCCGAGAAGAACTTGCGGAAGAACCCCACCACCTCGTCGTACCGCTTCTCGTCGCCGAAGGCGTCGTGGATCGGCGTATCGTACTCGTCGATTAGGATGAAGGCCTTCTCGCCCGTTGCACGGTGAAGCCACTGGCTGAGGAGGAGGAGGGCGTCCGCGAGCAGCGACAGGGAACTGCTTCCGCGCAAGAGCGCCTTTTGCCTTCGCCGGTCCTCCGGCGTCAGCACGGGGTCCGTGAGGGGGCTCACGCGTTGCGCCTCACGCGCGATCAGCTCAGCGAAGGTGCCACCCGGCGACCAGTCCCCGCCCTTCACGTCCTTGAACGTGAGGAAGATCACCGGGTGTTTCTGGAAGTACCCCCAGACTTCGTCGCCGCTCTTCTCGACCTCGAGCCCCGCGAAGGCGCGCCGGACTTCGTCCCTGTCGGTGCCCGCGCCCACCGGCCGCTCGACGAAGTGGCGCAAGGTCGAGAGGTTGAGGGTCTTTCCGAAGCGCCGGGGGCGCGGAAGGAGCACGACCTGCGAACGGTCCTGGAGCACGTCGGCCACGAAGCGGCTCTTGTCGACATAGAAGTCCCGGTCGAGCTGGACCTGCAGGAAGTCGGATCTACCTAGCGCGATCGGTCGAGCCATCGCCGCGAGTGTAGCACGGGCCGGGAGGGCCGGCCAGACGGGCAGCCCCTCAGCCCACCGCGGCTGCTCTCGGAGGCTGGATGGCTCTACCTCCCCTGGTTGCAGTCGACGTCGGCCTCGTCGATCGCGGCCTCGCAGTCATCGTCGGTCAGGTTGTCGCAGACCTCCTGCGCCCCGGGGTGGACGGTCGCGTCCCCGTCGTCGCAGTCCTGGCCTTCCGGGAAGCCGTCCTGGTCGCGGTCCACGAGCGGCCGGCAGTCGGGATCCTCAAGGTCGATGGTGCCGTCGCCGTCATCGTCGATCCCGTTGTCGCAGAGCCTCTCGGTGGGCTCGCAGCTCGTAGTGTCCGCGGCGTCGAGTCGCCCGGCGCTGTCGTCGTCGATCTCGTTGTCGCAGACCACGGGAGCCCCCGGGTGCACGTCGGGGTTGGAGTCGTCGCAGTCGACGTCGGTTCCGAAGCCGTCGGCGTCGTCGTCGGGCGCAGGGGAGCAGTCCGTGTCCGCGGCGTCGACGTCTCCGTCGCCATCGTTGTCCACTCCGTCGTCGCAGATCGTCTCACGGGGCGGTCCTCCGCATGTGCAGGCCACGGGCTCAGGCCCTCCCCCGAAGAGCCAGCTCAGCAGGTACACGGCATCGCTGATGTCTCGCCCGCCGTCGCCGTTGGTGTCGCCGTTCAGGATGGGGGGGTCGAATCCGCCGGCGCCGCCGCCCTCCTGGGCGCGCGCTTCCAGGATCAGGTTCGCGAGCAACGCGAGGAGGTTCAAGACGAGGAGGAGGCAGAGGAGCTTGCGCATGGGACTCAACCTGGAAAAAGGGGGCGGTGAAGAGAAACGGGGAAGGCGCCGCGCGACCGCGTGCGCCGACGAGGGATCGCCGCGACTTGCCCCGGCGACCCGATTCTTCGGAGTCCAGGGCCGGGAGTCAAGGTTGAGGCAGGTCGTGTCCCGTGACTCAAGCCCTCGACCTGCGGCCCGGTTGTCTCGCTCGCGGCCGGCGCCGTCAATGCGCCGCGACCTGCCCCACGACCTCGGCATGTCGAGCTGTCCACCAGCTCTTGAGCTCGCTCGAGGCCGCGGCGGCCCGGTCCCCCTCGAGGTGCGGGTCGCCGTCGAGGGCGCTGCCGGCCACGCGCAGGGCGCGGTCGATCTCGGCGTGGATCGCCTCGAGCGACAGGGGGCCCTCGACGAGCTCCGTCAGCACCCGGTCGTAGTCGTCCTCCCAGTGGACGAAGAGCACCTCGGCGTACTTCGCCGCGATGGAGAAGACGTCGGGCCGCTCCTTCATGACCGTGTCGAGGTCCCAGGGCAGGTACACGCGCGGGCCGCCGTCCCGATCGTAGAAGTAGTAGTTGTTGTCCTTCGCAAGGGGGCCGTCCGCGTTGCCGATGAGCATGTTGACGCCTCCCATGCGCAGCAACCGGTCGATGTGGAGGCGCTCCGGCAGCGAGTCCTGGAGCTCGCCCGCGCCGGGGACGGCGCAGGAGCGCGCGCCCTGCTCCCAGAAGCAGAAGAAAGCTTCGTAAGGGTCCTCCTCGCCCTCGCGCGTCCTCCACCCGTCGTCGCCGCCGGACTTCTTGAAGAGCCAGCCCGTGTCGTCGCCGAGGCGCTTGCGGAGGAAGACCTTGTCGACCTGCTCGACGTTGACGTAGACCCCGAGGAGCTCACCGTTCACGTGGAGCCGCACTAAGGCCGCGCGGCCCGCGTGGGCCCCCGAGAGCGTCATGATGCGCCAGGAGATCTGCTCCGCGAGCAGGTCCCGGATCGACGCCTCCGAGTCCCCCTCGCTGATCCCGTTCTCGAGGCTCAGCTTGTGGAGCCCGTGGTACTCCTGCCCCTCGACGAAGCGGTTCGTGTCGATCTTGAGGCCCACCTTGTCGGTGCCGCCCGAGCGCTTGCGCCGCACCCCGACCGTGATGGGCTCCTCGCCCTCGCAGCGGAGCTCCGCCTCGAAGTAGACCGCGTTCGTGCCGTCGGCCAGGAGCGCGCTCCAGTCCCCCTGGGCCAGCTCCAGGTGGTAGTCGAGGACCTGGTTCGGGTTGTAGACCCCGGGGCAGCCGGGGGCCGTCGCGAGGGCGTCGAAGTCGCCGCCGGGCCCCGGGTCCTCCAGGACGGTGATCGTCCGCGCGCTCATGGCGGCGCTCCCATCGTCGTCCCGCACGGTGAGCGTCAAGGCGTACTCGCCCGGCTCGAGGTACGTGTGGATCGCGACGCGGCCCGTCCCCGACGCGCCGTCGCCGAAGTCCCACGCGTAGGCGCTGATCGTCCCGTCGGGGTCGCTCGAGGCCGAGGCGTCGAGCGCCACTTGCAGGGGCGCGCTGCCGCTCGTGGGGTGGGCGGAGAAGGACGCGACGGGTGACTGGTTCTCGGCGCTCGCGCACGGGGCGTACGACGCGCAGCCGAGGCCGTCCGCGGTCGGGTCGAGCCCGCACTCGAGCGGCCCCGGCGGCGGCGGGGCGCGCGTGCCCTGGAAGAGGTAGAGGAGCGTGAAGATGGGGTCCGAGATGTCCACGGACCCGTCGCCGTTCGCGTCGGCGGCCGCGAGGCACGGCGGCCCCGCTTCGCCGCGGAAGACGTGGGCGAGGGTGAAGATGGGGTCGGCGATGTCCACGGCCCCGCTCGCGTTGGCATCGGCGCGCCGGAAGGGAACGGGCACCTCGGCCCCCTCCACGGGCGACAGGACTGCGATGACGCTGAGCGCGCCCGCGATGCTTCCGATCCGTTGTACGCGACGCTGCATGACGACCTGGTAACCTGATTGGACCTGATGCCCTCCGTCGTTTCCTCACGCTCACAAACCACGTGCCGCGGGGGTCCGCGGAGTAACCTTCGCGCCGCGAAGGGTGTGGGCTCGCGGTGAGGCTCCTCATGTAAGGCCAACTTTACAGGCTCGAGGCCCCAGCGGGATGCCATCCATCGCCGGCCCCCGATCTCCAAGAGCCAGCTTCCAATCTCCAAACGCCTGCCGCCGATCTCCAAGCGTCTCCGCAGGCGCAAGGCTCCGAGCGTCCGCCTACCTCTTCTCGAGGATCTCCTTCCCCGCCTCGATCACCTTGCCCGCGGTCCAGCGCAGCTTGTGCTCCTCCCACCACGCGCGCCACCTTGCGATCGAGTCCTTCTGGGTCTCAGGCGGGCGGTCGTGGCGGTAGCCGAAGTCCTGCCCCGTCCGGGCGCGGAGGAGGGCCGAGGCCGCCTCGCGCGTGAGGGGATCGGCGTCGGACAGGTGCTCCATGTGCTGCCCCGGGAGCTGGAGCTCGAGGCGCCGGAGCGCGAGCGACCGGGCCTGCTCCTCGAGGCTCGGCTCCACCGCGAGCCACTCGTTCCCGCCGGGGCTCCAGTCGTAGAGCTCCAGGACGAGCCCCCGCGGCGTCACGCGCCAGTTGGTCCCGTCGTCTCCCTTCACGGCCACTCGCACGACCCGCGGCCAGCTCGTCTCGCGGCCCGCCTCCTTCGGGTCGACGAGCGAGAAGGACGCGATGGAGTGCTCCTCGACGCCCTCCTTCTCGAGCCGCGCCGCGAGGCGGCTCTTCATCCAGAGGCCGTAGGCGCCGAGGACGGCCGCGGCGGGGAGGCCGAGGTAGAGGAAGGCTTTCCACAGGAATCGGCGGAGGAGCTTGGGCATGATGGCGATGGCTTCGGTCGCGCCCGTCGCGTCGATCGCGTCCGTCGCGCCGGTCGCGCCGGCGGGCGAGGCTCGGAGTATACTCGCGGCCCATGTGGACCCCAAGGCTTCCGCCCCTCGAGACCGCGGCGTGGCTTGCGCCGGCGCTCGCCGCGCTCGTCCTCGCCGCGGGCTTCGCGTCGGGCTGGCTCAAGGTCCGCCGGGGGCTCCGCACGGGCGACACGCGGAAGCTCTTCCACCTCGCGATCTTCGCGGCCGCGGCGGTCCTCGGGCGCTCGCCGCTCGGCTTCGAGGCCGTGAACCTCCTCGGGGGCGTCATGACGGTCTACCTCGCGTGGGTCCTCGCCGCGAGCGAGGGCAGCCTGCTCTACGAGGGCATCGCCCGCGAGGCTGACGCGCCCCGCCGCTCGCTCCACATCGCGCTCCCGTTCCTCGCCACGGCGGCGGGCGGCATCGCCGCCGTGAGCCTCTTCGGCCCTCACGCCGTCGTGGGCTTCGCCGTGACGGGCGTGGCCGACGCGATCGCCGAGCCGATCGGCATCCGCTGGGGCCGCCACCGCTACCGCGTGCCGACCTTCGGGAGGGGCGTCGTGAGCCACCGCTCGCTCGAGGGCAGCGCGGCGGTGCTCGCCGCGTCCTTCGCGGCGGCCCTGGCGGTGCTCGCCGCCCTCCCCCCCGAGCTGCGCGGCGGCCCGGCGAGGATCGCCGCGACGGCGGCCGCCGTCGCGGCCACGGCGGCCCTGGTCGAGGCCGTGAGCCCCCACGGGCTCGACAACCTCACTCTTCAGGTGGCGGCGAGCGGTGTGGCGTGGGGGATGGCGTGAGGGGCCCTTGCTGGCCGGCCCCGGCGGAGGGCGCGCGGCGGATGAGGCAGACGTAGGGGGGGGCCTCGAAATCCCGGTTGCCGAGCCGTACCAAGAGCTTCCGAAGCTTCTCCGCAGCCTGCCCCGCTGAGTCCTGCTCTTCCCTCCGAAGCATCGTGAAACGGAGGCCCGGATACTGGCGCAAGGTCACGTCGCTGTCGACGACCTCGGCGAGCAGGGCCTGGACCCCACGCACCGCAGGGACTTCCTTCACCGGGACGACTCCGAAGGCGGCGACCTCCCCCAGGGTTTCGGGGTCGTACCAGAACCGACAGTAGCCTCCACTGGCGGAGCGCACCCACTCGAGGCTCAGGCCAGGGGTCACCTCGCTCCTTGCGGAGTGACCGGAGCCGCTCGCGAGGACCGCGTCGAGGATGCGGTTGACCCTCCTCGACTCCCGCAACACGAAGGCGACGAGCGCCTCCCCCCCCACGGGCGTGCGGACGAACGCCCTCGCCGCATCGCGGCGGAGCGAGCCCTCGGGGCTCGTCGCGTGCTCGAGGAGGAGGCCGGGGTCGCTCGCAAGCCGCCAGAGGTGCCAGCGCACCGCGAGGTCGCGCCAGGACGCGAGCCCGGCGCCCAGCACGGCCAGCGCGCCGAGCCCGGCGAGGAGGGCCGCGGTCTTCCCTCTTCGCGAGGACCGCACGGCTCGCTACCGCGCCCGGCGCGAGGCCACGGGCTTTCCCGGCCCGGGCGCCCCCTCGGCGGCCCGGGGGAAGCGCCGGTGCTTCAAGATCTCCTCGAGCTCGACCGCGAGGGCGGCGCCCGCGCCCCGGGCCCGCTCTAGGAGCCGGTCGGCCTGCTCGCGCGCCGGGACCGTGTTGGCCAGGAACCGGAAGTCCGGCGGGAGCTTCGCGAGGGGGATCAGCCGGTCGGCGAGCCGCTCCGGGAGCGCCCTCGACTGCGTCGTCGCGAGCAGGCGGCGGGACG
>JACQVW010000065.1 GCA_016209535.1 Planctomycetota bacterium
AAGCTGCACTTCGCCGCGACCGGCATGACGGCAGCCGAGCTGATCGCCGGGCGCGCGGACGAGCAGCGGCCGAACATGGGGCTGACGTCGTGGAAGGGTGACGTGGTGCGCCGAGGCGACGTCACCGTCGCGAAGAACTACCTGAACCAGACCGAGATCGATGAGCTGAACCGCATCGTGACGATGTGGCTCGACTTCGCCGAGGACCAGGCGCGGCGGCGCAAGCAGGTCTTCCTCCGTGACTGGCAGACCAGGCTGGACGAGTTCCTGCGCTTCAACGAGCGCGACGTGCTGGCGGGCAAGGGCCACGTCAGCAAGGCCGACGCGGATGCCCGGGCCCAGGCCGAGTACGAGCGCTTCGAAGAGCGGCGCCGCGCGCTGCTGGAGGCCGAGGCCGAGCGCGCCCAGCAGCGAGCGCTGGAGGATGCGGCCAAGGCGCTGCCCGCGCCCCCGAAGAAGCCCGCCCGCAAGCGGAAGGGACGCAAGCCGTGAGACTCCACTCCGAGCCCAACCTCGATTATCAGCTCCATGCCACGAGCCGCAGAGCGTGGACGGCGGCCTCGCGGGGCGCGGCAAGGAAGCGCTCGACGCCATGAACCCGCTGTGCACCCTGCGCTACTCCGCCACCCACGTGGACAAGCACCACATGGTCCATCGGCTGGATGCGGTGGACGCTTACGAGCGGCGGCTGGTCAAGCAGATCGAGGTGGCCTCGGCCACCGTGGAGGACGCGCACAACAAGCCCTACGCGCGTCTCGTTGCGGTGAGCAACAGGCGCGGCGCCATCACCGCGAAGGTGGAGCTCGACGTGGAGACGGCCTCCGGCGTGCGCCGCAAGGAGATCACGGTCCAGGACGGCGACAACCTGGAGCAGACCACCGGCCGCGCGGTCTACGCGGACTGCCGGATCGGCGAGATCCGCGTCGCGAAGGGCGACGGGTTCATGGAGCTGCGCGCGCCGAAGCGGACTTCGCCGACGCGCTCGAGAAGAACGACGCGATCAAGGTGTACGCCAAGCTGCCCGGCTGGTTCAAGGTACCGACCCCGCTCGGCACGTACAACCCCGACTGGGCCGTGCTGGTCGAGAAGGACGGGGCTGAGCGGTTGTATCTGGTCGTCGATACGAAGAGCGGACTCTTCACCGATGATCTGCGCGACAAGGAGCGCGCGAAGATCGAGTGCGGCAAGGCTCACTTCACGGCGCTGGAGGTGCGGGAAGCGCCGGCGAAGTCGTTGCGCGAACGGTGGATGATGTACTGGCTGGTGCGTGATGAGAGAGCATGAGGTGGGCCGGCGGGGGGGACGAGTCAGAAGGGTGCCCAAGAACAGCATGCAGCGGACGGCGCTGCGCGCCGCCGCTGATGCTGAGGGTTAGGCACCATGAAGGTGGAGTTCTTTGAGTACAGTTCTGATTGGTACATAGATGGCCGGTCAGAGCGCATGGTGTGCCAGGGACCTCGCGCCGTCGTCGAACGATTCATTCCCCGCCGGGAGTTCGCACCCTTGTTCGGAGGCTTCTGCCAGTCCGATGATCGTAACGGCGTGGAGTACCTCGGCGTCTGGGGTCATCGGAAGTGTCAGAGATTCCGCCGCATCCTCCGCGAACGAGGTGCGGACTTCACACTTCAAAGGAAGAATCCAGGCCTTAGCCTTCGCATTGCGTCTTCGGAGCGTGGCCACGTGGCATATCCCCGCCGGTAACATTCCGACGTGGTTGCCGAGGCGATCGTCAACGCCGTGGCTCACCGGGACTACGGGCCGTGGTACGCACTACCTTCTCGGTCGCAAAGGGGACATAAAGGGGACATGAGCGACCGCGAGCTGAGCGCCCATGCCGCGAGGCCCCTCTTCGGCGATAGCCGCCACGGGAACACGCTCGAGCGCGCGATCACCGCAGACTTCGCGGCACTTACACCGCACCCAGGCCCCACCGGACGCCCCGTGGACCTGGGACCCTACCCCTCCCCCCCCTCCTGCAGGTACGTCTTCCCCTTGTAGGTGAGGGCGAGGGCGGCGAACACCACGGCCGCGGCGGCCATGAGGCCGGCGAAGGTCCAGAAGAAAGTGGCCAGGGACAGCTCCTGGAGCGGCGCGACGACGGCCACGAGCAGGTTCCCGACGGTCACGCAGAGGAGCCAGAAGCCCATGCCTGGGCGCCGGAGGCGCTGGTTGCGGCGGCGTAGGCGAGGACCGAGATGAAACCGGTGTCGGGCTGGATCCCCTGGCGCCACTTGAAGTGGCCCCGCCAGAAGACGAGCGACACGATGGCCGCCGCCGTCTTGTGCCCGTAGTAGCCGCTGGGCCCGAAGGCGAAGATGGCGAAGGGCAGGAAGAGGTAGAGCGACGCCAGGCGGTTGGGTACTGGACGGGCGCGGATGGCTCGAATGGGGGCGACGGCCCATAGCGCAGCCTTCCTCAGGCGCAGGCGGCGTAGGACCGGCAGTCGAGCGCGTCCTCCGTCCCATCCGTGCCGCACGGCTGGCCTGGGGGGCCCGGTGGAGCCGGAGGGAGGGCGCCGAGGAAGAGGAAGCCCAGTATTCGGATGGCGTCCGTGAGCTGCACCACCCCGTTGTCGTCGGCGTCCGCCGCGTCCAGGCATTCGGGCACCTTGGTCGGCGTCCCGAGGAATAGGTAGCCGAGGATCTGGATGGCATCCGTGAGCTGCAGGGCGGCGTTCTGGTCCGCGTCGCCCCGGTGGAAGATTTCTCCGACGCCCCGGCCGCGGAGAGGCACGGTGGTCGCGGGCTCGTCGGCGTCGTCGCTCTCGATGACCACCTCAGCCGTGGCGAGGCCCGCCGCGGCAGGCCGGTAGTAGACCTTGACGTCAAGCTTGCCGCCGGGGGGCACCACCGCGGTCGCCGGCGGCTCCGGCAGGCTGAAGGCGGGTGCGGAGCCTGGGCCGAGATCCACACGCGTGACGGCGAGCGGCGCCGTCCCCGTGTTCCTGACGGAGAAGGAAAGGGTCTTCGATCCCCCGAGCGGGACGTCCCCGAAGTCCAGCGCCGGCGGCTCCACCTCGATCTCGGGAGCGGGCGTGGGGACTCCCGTGCCCTCGAGCGGGACTCGCAGGACCGCTCGATCCGAATCGTTGCTCTCGACGAGGACGGCGCCTCCCTGGGGTCCGACCGCCCGGGAGGCGAACGCGACCTCCACATCGGCATGGTCTCCGCGTCCGAGGGTGACGCCGGCAGGGCCGGAGGTGACCTCGAAGCCCTCGCTTGTCCCCGGCTCGAGGGAGACCCTCGAGACCTCGAGCGCAGCGTCGCCCGTGCTCTCGATCTTGAAGGAGAGGCTCGCGGTCGAGCCGACGGGCACCTCACCGAAGCTGAGCGTGCTCGGGCTCACGCCGATCCGCGGCCGGGGAGGCGGGATGCCCGTCCCCGTGAGGGGCACCGCGACGAGGGGCCGCTCCGGATCGTCACTCTGGATGAGGAGGGCGCCCGAGTCGGGGCCATCGTCCTTCGGATCGTAGGTGACCTCCACCGTGGCGCTATCCCCGGGCGCCAGGCGTAGGTCCGTGGGGAAGGGCGCGATCGCGAGATCCCTGCTCGCGTCCGGCGCGAGCGCAACCGCGGCCAGCTCGAGGCTCGAGGTGCCGGTGCTGGAGAGCGTCACCTCCAGCATCCTCGAGGCCCCCCGGATCACCTCCCCGAAGTCGAGGGACGCCGGGGAGACCTCGATCCGGGGAGCGATCCCGGTCCCGGAGAGCGGCACCGACAGCACCCCTTCGTCCTCGTCGTTCGTCTCGAGGACGAGGGCGCCCTCGTCCTGCCCGGGATCGGCTGGGCTGTACTCCAGCTCCACGAGGACGCTCGCGCCGGGCGCGACCAGCGCGACCGTGGGCCCCGAGGAGACACGGAGCTCATCGCTCGGGGCGTCGCGGATGTAGACCCTCGCGATGGAGAGCTTCGCGGTCCCGCTGTTTGAGACGCGCAGGTGAAGCCGCTTCGAGGCCCCGACGGATACGCCGCCGAACTCGAGGCTCGCGGGGTCCACGGCGATCTCGGGGGCCGTCATGGTCACGCCGGAGGCTGCCAGGGCCATGAGGGCCAGGGCGGTGTCGTAGGGCTGCGCGTCCAAGGAGCCGTCCTCCTGCTGCATGCTCAGGAGCGCGGCGAGCGCGCCCTGCGTGGACGCGCTGAACGGCTGCTGCTCCGCTCGCATCAAGGCCCGGGCGGCGAGCGCCGTTACGTAGGGGAGCCCGGCGCCCTCGTAGCCGAACGAGCCGTCGGCGAGCTGCTGGGCACGGATGTATGCGGTGCCCGAGGCGATCTCGCCCTGAACGCCGAGGTGCGCGAGGTCCTCGAGGGCGAGGAGCACGTGGAGCGTCGTGAAGAGCTCGGACGGCGTGCCCTTCTGGAGCCCCCAGCCTCCGTCCCCGTTCTGGGCCTGGAGGAGGTACTCGACTGCCCCGAAGTCCGTGCCGCTTGTGCCGTAGGGGTCCCAAACCGCCCGCGTGTCCCAGCCCGGAGTCTCGTAGGAGACGTGCAGCGTGTAGACGGCCGCCCCCGAGGGGCTCTGGATCGTGATGTAGTTGTGGCCAGGCACGAAGGGGTAGCCCGCCTGGGGCACTACGAAGAGACGCGTCGCCCCAGCGGGCGTCCCGAAGTAGCTCTCGGTGTTCGAAGCGGGCCGTCCTTCCCTGACGCGGAGCCGCACCTCGGCTCCCGAGGCCTGGACCACCATGCGGACCCGAACCGTATCGGGAGGGAAGTCCACCTCGTACGTGTCCGTCTCGGCACGCGCGATCGACACGGCGCTGGCCCCGAGGCCGCCCGTGAGCCCCTGGGAGTGCAGTGCCTGGAGGGCGATGGCCGTGGTGAGGCAGTCCGTCTGGTAGTCCTCGGCCAGCCCCCAGCCGCCCTCGGGGAAGTTCAAGGCCCGGGTGTCGAGGATCCCCGCGTTCCGCGCCGCGGCGAGCTGCAGTACGAGCTCGCCGATGTCGAGGCCGGTCACATGTCTCAGGGCGAGGATCTGCCGGGCGAGCTCGTCCGAGTCCGAGGCCGCGTGGGTGGTGAGCCATGCAGCCCCCTCGTTGAGTTCCTCGGCGCACATGCCCGTCTGGCCGAAGGCGTCGACCACCGTGGCGGTGTCGAGGAACTCGTAGGTTGCGCCCCAGGAGCCCGACTGGGTCTGCGAGCCTCGAAGCCAGCCAATGCCGGCCGTCCCTGCGGCTCTTGCGTCGCCCCCGCCCCCGCTGCCTCCAGCGAGTGGATCTCGAGCAGCGGTGAGCTCACGGTGCTGGCGATCCCAACGGCGCGGGTCGGCGACCTGGCGTCGAGGCGGCGTGCCTCGAGCCGGATTCTCGGCAGCAAGAGCGCCTACGCAGCACAGCAGACCAATTGGGAAGAAGCAACGACTCAGTACTTGTGTTCGAAACGGCATGTGGTTATTAGCGCGACTGATGAGTTCCGAGGATGAGATCTAATCGGCGATTGCGGAGACGCTATTGTGACGGCTAATGGCCATTCGGAGCAGATTCTCGATCTGGTTCAACTTGCCCAGAAGATTCGCATCATGAATTGATCGCTGAAGCTGAACAGTTTCCTCAGCCAGAAGCAAGACCTCGCCCCGGTCATAATCAGCATCGTCGTAGTAGTCAGACATCCTATTCCAGAGTGAAAGGCCAAGTAGAGCCGCCTGTTGGACAAGCGCCCAGTGCTCTTCCACCGAAAGCGATACGCCCTCCTGTGGTTTCCCGGTCTCGTCCAGAATCGCAATATCCAAGCCCATGCCAGCACTCGGTGCTCCTACGGCTTTCCTGGGAAGGCAGTCACAAGGGTACCATCTGGTCTTGTGATGACGGTCATGATTGATGTTGCATTGCCTGTTGCCCTGTCTGCTCCGATCTCGCGACCAACGCTGAAGGTCCTGGCGTAGTTCCCGTTCACCTGCCTGACCATAGGCTGCTGCGTCCCCAGATCAATAAGGCTGGCGATATCCTCACCAGCATTGAATTTGCTCTTGCCGGCATACTTGGCGATATCATTGACCGTGTGCCTATCAAGGACGTGCTGCATGCCCTCTCGCGTCACCTTGATCGGGGGGTTCAATAACTTCGTTGCAACCTTCGGGGCTCGCACCGCGTCGGCGGCCCTGTTGACGCCCTTCGCGGCCGTGGCGGCCCAGCCTCCAACGGGGATGGCCGCGGCGAAGGAGAGGCCCGCGTTCAGGCGGTCTCCCTCTGCGAGGTAGATGAAGCCATGGATGACATCGAGAGGTTCTCCGAACCCCGGAATGAGTCCCCCCAAGTCGAGCACGCTGTGCAGGACGTCCTTCCAGGGCGAGGAGGGACTCAGACCTAACGGGTCGATCAGGACGTGCGGCCTGTTCGCGGCGTAAGCATAGGGATTCGGCGCGGTCGGCAGCAGCTCCAGCGGATCCCTCGCCAGGAACCTCGCCGTGCCCGGGTCGAGGAACCTCGCGCGCATGTCCACGAGGTCCGTGCCCTCGTCGAAGGGGCGGGCCGCGTAGCCGAGGGGCACATCGGGCGAGCCGTCCTTGCGGACGAGGCGGCCGAACTGGCCGTAGTGGAAGGAGCCCAGGAGCTGGCCTGCTGCGTCAGTGACCGCGCGGACGCTCCCGATGGCGTCCCTGTGGAGGTAGCGGACGCCCCCCTGGGCCTTCGTCGCGAAGGCATCGTCGAGGCCCGGGCCCATGGTGTAGGAGACCGCAACGTTGCCTGACTCGTCGAACTCGGTGAGCCGGTTCTGGAGCGTGTAGACGATCCGCCGGACGGACGTCCCGGTCCGGACCTCCACGAGGCGGTCGAGGCCGTCGTAGGTGAGGGACGTCGACTTCTGGAGCTCGCCTCGGTCGTACTCGAGGAGGGCGGTCATCCGGTTGCTTGGGTCGTGCGGCGTCACCGTCCACGCGGTGGAGGTCGCCGCGAGGACCCGGTTGCCGCGCGGGTCGTGGGTGTAGACGGCGTCCCCCTTCGTCATGAGCTGGTCCGCGGCGTCGTAGGTCGCCTGCGCCCCGTCGCCGGCGTCCAGGAGGTTCCCACTCAGGTCATAGGAGAAGGTCTCGGCTCGGCTCGCAGGATCTGTGGCGGCGAGGACCGCTCCGGGTCGGTTGAGCTCGTCGTACGTGGTGGTGAGTGACTCCGGCGTCCCCCCGATGCTCTCGTCGATGAGGGTGGGATTGCCCGCGCCGTCGCGATCGTAGGCGAGCCTCGCCACGGCCGCGGTCCAGTCGATGAGCGCCGGCCGGCCGTTGCCGTCGTGGACGTGGAGGCCCGCCAGGCCGTTGCCGTAGGCGACGACCTCCCGCTCGCCATGACCGTTGTAGGTGATGGTTGCCGTCGGGCTCCCGCTATCGGTCACCCCGGTCAACCTCGCCGCGAGATCGTAGGACCAGGCGACCGTGCGGCCCGTCGGGTCCGTGACCGACAGGAGGTCCCCCTCCGCGTCGTAGGCATGGGCCACGCTCTTGACGAAGCTGGTCCCCGTGAAGACCAGGGTCTCGCTCGTGCGCCGGTTGAGTGCGTCGTAGGTGAACCAGAGCAGCGTCCGCTCGGTGCGCGCCCGGAGGAGGTTGCCGGCCCGGTCGAAGAGCCGGTCGAGAAAGGTCCCGTCGGAGCGCTCGAGGTGGCGGAGACGGTTGAGCGGGTCATAGCTCCTGCGGGTCCAGGTCCCGTCCGGGTTGACCTGCGCCGTCTTGTTGCCGGCGAGGTCGTACGTGAAGGTCGTGCGTTTCCCCAGGGGATCGACGCTCGCGACGATCCGGTTCCTGGCGTCGTACTCCCAGGCATACCAACCTCCGCGCGGCGTCCTGAGGCCGGTGCGGTTCCCCACCTCGTCGTAGCGGACGAGGGTCTCTCCGCCATCGGGGTTAAGGACCCGGACGAGCTGGTCGATCCGGTCGTATCCGTACCGCGTGACGTTCGATCGCTCGTCGGCTACGGCGACGGCGTTCTTAGTCTTGTCGTACTCATAGCGGATGACGGCGCCCTCTGGGTCGGTGCGCTGCGTGAGTCGGTTCAGCACGTCGTACTCGTACCGCTGGACACGCTGGCGCTCTACGGGGAGCGTGCGGGGGTCGGGGGGCGTCTCCGCGAGGCCCGAGATGTCGTACCGGGCGCGGGCAACCACGTTCCCGTTCGGGTCGTAGTCGATGCTCTCGACGAGTCCGCCCTCCCCCCGGATCACGGTGACGCGGTCCAGCTTGTCGTACTCGAAGGACGTGCTGCCGCCTCTGCGGTCCCGCAGGATCTCCGGGTTGCCGTTCTCATCGTGGGCCCAGGTCTTGCGGTTCCCCAGCGCGTCGATCTCGGCCGTCTTCCTTCCCGCGGCGTCGTACTCGTACCGCGTCGTGTTCCCGCGCGGGTCCGTCGTTGAGGCGATGCGTCCCGCGGCGTCGGGCGCCGTGAGGACCGCGCTGCCATCGGGGCGGTGGACCTCGGTCCGGCGGTTACGGACGTCGTAGACGTAGCGGCTCACACGGCCGAGCTCGTCTGTCTCCTCGATGAGGTTCCCAACGCCGTCGTACGTGAAGGAGACCTCGCTGCCGTCGGGATAGATGCGCCGGATCAACCGGTCGTTGAGGTCGTACCCGTACCGCGTCGAGAGCCCTCGCGCGTCGATGGACTCGATCAGGCGGCCCGCATCGTCGTAGACCTGGCGGGCCGTGTAGCCCTCCGCATCCGTGAGAGAGACCTGGCGGTCGAGGAGGTCGTACTCGTAGGTCGTGGTGTGGTCGTTCGCATCCGTCCTCCGGATCACGGTGCCCCGCGGGCCGTATTCGATCCACTCGGTGGAGGGAAGCTCCGTCGTCCGCCTCGTGAGCTGGCCGGCGTCGTTGTACTCCATGGTGACCACGGCGCCACGCGGATCGGTTACCGCCACGGCCAGACCTCGAGCGTCGTTCACCATGGCACGGATACCCCCCTCCGCATCGGTCACCTCGGCCAGGTTGCCGCGGGGGTCGTAGCGGAAGCTCGTGATCCTCTCTTCGGGGACCCCTGGACGCGTGATCCGGACGACGTTGGAGTACGGGGGATCGTACTCGTATCGGGTGACCAGGCTTGTCGGGTCCACGGTCCGGCGCAAGTTGCCTTCGGGGTCGTACTCGAAGAGCTCCGTGTGCCCGAGCCCATCGGTGTGGGAAGTTATGCGGTCGTCCTCCCAGGTCCATTGCTCCAGGGTGCCGTCGGCGTACGTCACGGAGATCTGGTTGCCGGAGTCGTTGAACCCGTGGACGTTGGTGATCCCTCGCTCGTCGGTGACCCGGGTCTCCTTCTTGAAGGGGTTGTAGACGAAGGTCATGACGTTCCCGAGCGGGTCGATGGTCCCGTACACGCGGCCGTTGGCGTAGTAGCGGTACTCGTGCGCGCCTCCGCCGGGCCTCACGTACCGCCGGAGGAGGCCGTCCAGGAAGGCGGTTTCGTGATACTCGTAGCGAGCGACCACGGCCCGAGTCGCCGCGTCGGAAGGGCCCTCGGCGCGGATCAGGCGGTCCTTGGAGTCGTAGGCGAAGGTCCAGACCCTCCCCGTGAAGTCCGTGACGGTCGCCAGCCTCCCGGAGGCGTGGTAGCCGAAGGTCAAGGAGCGGCCCGCCGGGTCCGTGAGGCTTGCGAGCCTCCCGGCACCGTCGTACGTGAGTAGGGTGGTGTTCCCGTTCCGGTCCGAGCGCGCGACGAGGCGGCCCGAGGCGTCGAAGTCCTGCGTCCTGCCGTCGAAGCGGCGTAGCCTGTGCCCATCCTGCATGCGCGTGAGCTGCTGCCTCGGGCCCCTCAGGAAGAGATAGGACCCGGGGGTCGCCGGGTCTTCCTCGAAGACGTAGACCGCCCCCTCGCTCGTGACCCACTTCAGCTTGCCATCGTCCTGGTCCACGAGGAGCGCATCGCCGTAGTTGTGCGTCCAGCCCCTCCCCAGGGGACCTTCGAAGGTGTTCGTCGAGTTGTAGTGCCGCCGGAAGGCCAAGGGCTCGCCGAGGGCAGGGATGGCGAAATCGGTCTCCTCGTGGAACAGGTTGCCGTTCGCGATGTTGACCGGGTCGCCGGTGTACGAGCTCCCCGGGTCATCTCCTGTGTTCCCTGGCGGGAACCAGTACGTCTTCCCATCCTCGATCTCGACCGGAAGCGCCCCGCCGTGAGCCTCGTCAGGAGATCCGCCGCCCCCTGACCCCGGGATGACCCGGCCGTCGATGATGAAAGCCATTGACCAGTTGGCGGCGTCGTCGACGAAGTAGCCGACGCCCTGCCAGTCATCGAGCGGCGTCGGGTCGCGCGGGATCGTGACGGTCTTGCCGGCGCCGACCTCCGCGCGGATCTTGTCCTTGAGAGCCTCCGAGTGGTTGAGCTGGGGGATGAGCTGGTCCCCGTTGGCGCTCGTGATGACGAGGATCGGGATGCCACGTTCGCGGGCGAGCTGAAACGACTTGATGGTGGACATGGAGGCCACGTTGGTCAGCTCTTCCCACGTGGCGTGCTCCTGGGCGGACCCGTTGAAGCCCGTCATCCGCCAGAGGGCCCGCTGGTACGTGTTGTCGTCGTCGAGGGAGAACTGCCCGAGGATCTGTCGGGGGACGTCGACCACGAGCTCGCCCGGGAGCGTCGTGAAGGGCACACCGCCGACGGGATGGACCTCCTGGTTAGCCTTCGCGATGCCCTCGTAGACGTAGCGGACCGTCTGGAAGTGTGCGAGCCCGCTCAGGACGTCCTCTCCGATCCTCACGCGCCGGTGGTGCTGCAGGATCGACAGGTAGAGGAAGGCGCCGATCAGGTCGTCGGGGTCGGGGGCGCCGCCCGCGTCCTGGAGCGCCGTCGCCGCGACGATGGCCTCGGCTTGCCGGCGCAGCAAGGCGTCGGACACCTGGAAGGCCTCGAGCCCCATGGCCGCCCACTCGCCGGCTTTCAGGTCGTGTCGTGCGATGCCATCCGGCTGGTTCCCCGGCCGATGGAACTCGAGCTCGAGCAGGACCGGATCGAGGTAAGGCACGGCCGGCCCCTCGGCGGCGACGGCGCCAGCCAGCTTGAGCCGCGGGATCACCGAGACGAGCCCCGCAGGGACGTTCGCGAGGCCCCCGAGACCGTCCACGGTGGCCTGATCGCTGGGCCGGGGAGCGTAGGAGAGGGTGATCCTCTCGAGCGAGACCTCCGGGATGTAGAGGGGTGAGGTGAAGAGCGCCGTCGTCCCGTGCCTCAGGGTGACGGAGACGCGGTGCGCCATGTCCCCGGTGATCGCCGAAAAAGTCGAGACGGGCCCAAGCACCTCGAAGGGCAGGGATCGCGGCAGGGCGGAGAGGCTCTCGGGGATGGCCTGCGCCGAGAGCGGCACGTCCGCGATCGACGTCGCCGGGAACCTGGTGGTGAGGTAGCGCCGGACCTGCTCCTGGTAGCGCTCGTAGGTGAGCTCGGCCCACGGCCGCGACAGGTAGTCGGTCTCGTCGAAGGGGACCGTCCCGAGCATGCCCGGGATCCCTGGCATGATGACGTGCCGCTTGAACGCGGGGTCCACTGGCACCCACACGCGGCCGGTCCGTCCGGACGGGACCTGCACCTCCACCCAGACGCGTTCGATCCTGTAGTGGTGGATCGGACCTCCAGCGCGCTCGAGGACGGCTGTGGCTTGGATCCCGGCACTGTTGAGAATCACATTGGCGGCTGCAGGGTCCTCGAGGCCCAGCCACTCCGTGACCTCGCGGGCGGGGATCAAGGCCGTGCCTCGCGCGTACCTGGCGGTGAGCCCGGAAGCGCGCAAGAGGGCTACCAGGAGCGAGCTCAAGTCGTAGTCGTTCCCCGCGCCCGTCTCGAGGGTCGCCTGCGCGCCCTTGAGGGAGCCGGCGTAGACCTCCAAGCGGAAGCCGTTCCGCACGTGAAGGTAGATCCTCAGCGGGTCCTGGCCCAGGCGGGCGGCGAGGGTCTCGATGTCGGGCGTGATGTCGTCGGCACGGACCGGCGCCGCGCCTCCGCCGCCCATCGCTCCGCCGCCTCCTCCAGCCCGCTCGTCCTCGAGCGGGCGCGCCGCGGCTCCGGCGGCGGCCTCGGCGAGGAGCTCCGGCCTGAGCGCCCCCACGCGGCGAAGGTCGAGGGGCCTCGGCGCCTGGAGCCGCACCACGGGATCCCCGCGGCGCTCCGGGAGGCGCTGCAGGCCCCGGGAGACACGGGGTGTCCCGGTCTGCGCCGGGCCGAGACAGACGCGGGCCGCCCTCTGGAGGCGTTTGAGGAGGTACGGGAGGCCGGGCGAGGCTGCTTGGCCGGGGAGGACTTCGAGCAGGCGGCGGACGCCGCCGAGGTTGGCCTGGGACCGGAAGCGCGTGCGCTGGACGGCCGCGAGCTTCTCACGACCAGCGCCCGCCCGCGCGAGCCGGGCCGCCAGCTCGTCGAGGCGAGCCCGGACCTGGTCGCCGGCCGCGACGAGGTTGTGACGCTCGGCGGCGAGGAGGTCGAGCTCGTCCGCGGGCGGCTCCCCTCCCGCCAGCCGCCCGAGCGCCGCCGTTGTCAGCTCCTCGATGGTCTGGAGGGTCCTCTCGAGCCGGAGCGAGTCCAGCGCGAGTGGAGAGCCGAGCCCCGCTCGCTCGGCCAGGAGCCGCTGGATGGCGGCCGCCGCTCCGGGATGCAGTCCGGCTCCGGAGTGCTCCTGGTCCTCGGTTTCCTCGGCCTGGACGGGACTTGCCAGGAGCGCCGCAAGCAGCGTGACGGAAGCGCCCGCGCACCGCCCGCGGAGACGGCAGCGGAGCCGGAGGATCGGCCTCGAGGAGATCTCCCTGCAGCGTTGACTCTCAAGACCAAAGTCCCTTCCACGCATGGGTGTACCCTCCCAGACCATGACGCACCGCCACCGCGGCATGGAAGCCCGCACGCGGGAAAACCCATTCCGTGCTCGATGGTTGTGTCGCCCTGCTCAGACGAGTCGATCGGTTAGGTCCACGTTAGAGCGGCCGCACGAGGCTGTCAAGGCCCACACCCGGGCCGCATCCGATGCCCCCCAGCCCGCCCGCCTTACCCTTCCATCCCCTCCTGCAGGTACGTCTTCCCCGTATAGAGGAAGGCGAGGGCGGCGAACACCACGGCCGCGGCGGCCATGAGGCCGGCGAAGGTCCAGAAGAACCTGGCCAGGGACAGCTCCTGGAGCGGCGCGACGATGGCCACGAGCAGGTTCCCGACGGTCACGCAGAGGAGCCAGAAGCCCATGATGGTC
>JACQVW010000761.1 GCA_016209535.1 Planctomycetota bacterium
CACGGTCCACTGGAGCTTGCCCGACGCGTCCATGTCCACCGTGAACTGGAACGGGCCTCGGATCGCGGCGGCGGCCGACGAGCTCCAGAGGACGTCCGACGAGCCCCCAAAGAGGCCCTTCTCCTTGCCCCTCGCGCCCGAGGCGAGGACGAAGGAGGGCTCCCGCAGGTAGGGCGGCAGGAACGTCCTGAGCCCCTGGACGGCGCTCTTCGCCTTCCGATCCGCCGATTCGAGGAGCGTCTTGTCGAGCCGGAGCCCCATGCCCAGGACGAAATAGCTCGCCTCGCCGGGGTCGACCTCGTCCCGCCGCCCGCCGCGCAGCGCGGCCAGGGCGGCGAGCCCGGGCGGGGAGCTCAGGCAGTCCTCGGGATCGGTCCAGAGGCCGAGGTTGACGTTGGGCGACTCGGCGTTGAAGCTCGCGGCGTTCCCCGAGACCGCGAGCTTGCCCCGGAAGGGGCTCCCGGTGAGGAGCCGCGCCTCGCCCCGGAGCTTGAGCGTCTTCTGGGCCTTGACCCACTCGATCGTGGTCTTCGTCCCCATCACTGGGCGGAAGTCCTGGACCTGGTCCTCCGATGAGAAATCGTACGACAGCTCGAGGAGGCCCTTCTCGCGCTTCGCCTCCTTCGCGTGGACGAGCCGCTCGATGGGGAGGGCCCAGAGCGCCGCCTCCCGCGCCTCGAGGAAGAGCTTGCGGAGCGCGGGGCGGACGGCGGCGTAGTCGGGCCGCTTGCGCCAGGCCGCGATCAGCTCGGCCGCGTCGCCCGCCAGGTCGTCCCAGGCGTCCGCGGGAGGCGACGGGACCGCGCCGGCGTGGTCGGCGGCGCGCTTCGAGGCGGCCTCGAGCCGCGCCTCGAGCCAGAGGTCCCTGAGCCTCGTGGTCTTCTCCTCGAGGGCGCGGCGCCGGTCCGCGGGGAACGCCGGGTCGGTGAGGGCCTGCCGCGCGGCCTCGGGCCCGCGGTGGAAGAGGAGGAGGAGAGCGAGGCCTTCCCGCAGCTCGGGCCGAGCGGCGCCGTTGCCTGCCGCGGGGACCGCCACGGTCGCGAGGGACGCGAGGGCTGCGAGCGACGCCGGCTCGAGGGAAAGGACCGACCGCGTCTCGGGGCCCTTCGCGCCCTGGGTCTGCACGCGGAGCGCGCAGCCCGAGAGGTCGAGGACCTGGTACGGCCTCGGGGCGGGCTTCGCCGGGTCCTTCCAGCCCCTCGCGAACTGGAGCGAGACCGGCTTCTTCTCCTTCTGCTTCGCCTCGAGCGCGGCGCGGACGGGCTCCCAGGCAGCCCGGGCGAGCCGCACCTCCTCGCGGAGCGGCGCCGCGGCCGCCTCGAGGTCGGGCCGCTTGCGCACGAGCTCGGCGACCGCCGCGCCGGCGCGGTCGAGGTCGAGGGCCGCGAGGGCGAAGCGCGCAGCACGCTCCGCCGCGGCGACCGAGCCGGCCTCGGACTCCGGCGGGGCGCCGAGGAGGACGACGAGGAGCGCGCAGGCGGGGTCCAACATGCCGCCATTCTACGCCCCGCCGCCGCGGCGCGGGCAAGTCGGGGGTTGTCGGACTTTGTAGCGTCCAGCCGCCTTCGTGCGCCGGTGCGCCGCGCAGGCCTTGCAAAGCGCGCTCGCGGGAAAGTATGTTGAGGGCGACCCAAACCTTCGTAGAGCACCGCGCCATGTCCATCCTCGGCCTCGACATCGGCACCACGGGCGCCAAGGCCGTCGCCTTCCGCGACGACGGCGCCCTCATCGGCTCCGCGTACCGCGAGTACGACCTGAAGAGCCCGCGGCCGGGCCACCTTGAGCTCGACCCGAACGAGGTCCTCGCCGCCATGCGGCACGTGACGGCCGCCGCCGCCGCGAAGGCGCGCGGCGACCCGGTCCGCTCCGTGGCCACCTCGACCCTCGGCGAGGCCGCGGTGCCCGTGGACGCGTCCTGGAGGCCCGTGGGGAACGCCATCGTGGGGTTCGACGCCCGCGGCGAGGAGGAGATGGCGCGCTTCAAGGAGCGGATCTCGAACGACGAGGTCTTCTCGATCACGGGCCACGGGATCAACTCCTACCACACGATCTTCAAGGTCCTCTGGCGCCGCGAGCGGGACCGCGGCGCGTTCGACAGGGCCAGGAAGTTCCTCTGCTTCGGCGACTTCACGACGGCCCAGCTTGGCGCGCCGCCGCGCATCGACTGGTCCATGGCGGCCCGCACCCTGGCCTTCGACATCCACGAGCTCCGGTGGTCGCGGCGTATCCTCGAGGCCGCGGGCCTCGCGCCGGACCTCTTCCCGGAGCCCGTGGGGCCCGGCGAGGCCGTGGGCGCCGTGAGCGAGGCGGCGGCGCGGGACTTCGGCCTGCCGCGCGGCTGCGTGGTCGCGGCGGGGCTGCACGACCAGCCCGCGGGGATCCTCGGCGCCGGGATCCAGCCGGGAGAGTCCATGCTCGCCACGGGGACCGTGATCTGCCTCGGGGTGCGCCTCAAGGGGAAGCCCGCCGGCCGCACCATGGCGGATTCGAACCTCTGCTACTACCCGACCGCCGGCGACCGCCAGTACATCTCGCTGGCCTGGAACTTCACCGGCGGGAGCCTCCTCAAGTGGTACCGCGACCAGCTCGCGGGCCCCGAGCTCGCCGAGGCCGCCCGGCGCGGCGTCGACCCGTACGACGCGATCACGGAAGGGCTGCCCGAGGGCCCCACGGGGCTCCTCGTCCTCCCCCACTTCACGACCACGGGCACGCCGTGGCTCGACCCGCGCGCCCTCGGCGCGATCCTCGGGCTGCGCCTCACGACGACGCGGAAGGAGATCGTGAAGGCCATCCTCGAGGGCATCGTCCACGAGGTGCGGCTCAACAGCGACCTCCTCCGGGACGCCGGCGTCGACATCGGCCTCTACAAGGCGATCGGGGGCGCCGCCAGGTCCGCCGCATGGATGCAGATCGCGGCGGACATCCTCGACCGGCCCGTGGCGGTCACGACGGTCACCGAGGGGGCGGCCCTCGGGGCGGCGCTCCTCGGGGCCAAGGCGGCGGGCACAGTCAAAACCCTCGGCGAGGTCGAAGAGATCGTGCGCCGCTCGGCCAGGATCGAGCGGGTGATCGAGCCGCGGCCCGATCACGCACGGCGCTACGCCGAGCGCTTCGCGGTCTACAAGGACCTCTACCCGGCGACGCGCGAGCTCTCCCACAGGATCTTCGAGCTCAAGTGATGGGCGAGACGAAGGACGAGGACCTCTCCCGGCGCGAGCTCTTGGCCGCGGGGTCCATCGCCGCCGCATCCCTGTGTGGATTGTCCTTCGCCGCCGAAGCCCGCAGCGCGCCGGCGCTGGGGAAGCGGGCCTTTCCGGACCGCATCGCCTTCGATGTCTGGATCAACGACCTCCGCAGCGAGCCCCATGTGCCTCATGTCCCTTGGCCCGACCCCGTCTTGGACGACGAGGCGGTGGAGGACATCGTCCGGGCGCTCGATCGTCAACGGGCTGCCGGCTACAACATGATCGACATCTTCGGGCTCCTTGCGCCCGGGGGATGGCCCGCGGACCTGGAGCGCGCCGTCGACGCGGGGCGCGGCCGGCGCGCCCGGACGATCATCCAGGCGGCCCACGACCGCGGGATCAAGGTCCTCTACGGCCTGGGGGTCTACACCTGGGAGTTCGGCGAGATCATCAAGGAGATCCCCGCCGTCCGAGGCACGAACCAGTACGCCATGTGCGCCTCGAAGCGAGCGGCCTGGGAGTGGCAGCGGAAGGAGATCGATCTCGTCCTCGAGTACGGGTTCGACGGTTTCCACCTGGAGTCGGCGGACCTGGGCCGGTGCGAGTGCGAGGACTGCAAGAAGGCCTGGCCGAATCCCGTCGCCTACCACAAGCACATCAATACCCTCACGGCCGACTACATCAGGAGCCGCCTTCCCAAAGCGTACTTGAGCGTCACCCTCCTCAACTGGGTGAGCTGGGGCAAGGACTTCACCGACGAGGAGAAGGAGCTCCTCGTCGAGATGAGCGAGAAGGTGGACTCCCTCGTCGACCAGGGTCACCGCCAGACGTACACGCCCAGGGAAAAGAGGAGGCCCCTCATCGAGAAGCTCCGATGCCACTACGGGACCTCGGGCGGCGTCTGGACCTATGCGCCCCCGCGGTGGAATCGCTTGCGGTGGTTCCTGCCCTACGCGATCCGGACCGGGACGCACATCAAGGAGCTTTACGAGGATGGTGGCCGGGCGGTCATGTACTACCAGTCCCCGCTGATCAACCCCGGCGTCGAGGTGAACGTGGTCTTTGGCGGGCGCATGATGTGCGACGTCGACAGGAGCGTCGCAGACGTCTTGGCGGAGGTCCTCGAGGAGCTTTACGAGCCGAAGACCTCGTCGGCCCGGGAGAAGCTCGTCGAGATCTTCCAGCGCGCCGAGCAAGTCTACTTCGAGAACTGGTCGCAGCGGACGAAGGAAGATCCGATGCGCCCCGGGGAAATCTACCTGGAGCCGCTTTCCGGGGACCTCCCCGGGGCGAGCACCTACTTGATCGCCACCATGGACCAGGGCGGCCGCGAGGCCTACAGGCACGGGCTGCTCTCGATCCTGAGGGACCTCTCGTCGATCGAGAAGGACCTCAGGGACGGGGGCAGGGTCCAGCGGATCAAGAAGTGCATCGAGAACGCCATCATCGACGAGCAGAATCTCAGGATGTGATGCTCATGGGGCCGCGGCGTCAGATGCGCTTTCGGCGGCCCCGGCGCCGCAGGGGCCGGAGCGTCCGGCGGAAGCGGTGGAAGAAGAGGCCCAGGCCCTTGAGCGTCTCGGCCCCCAGGACCGCCTCGTCGCCGTGCTGCCCTAGGAGGACGGGGACGGTGCCCTCGTGCCCGTGGACGCGCAGGCGGCACTCGGACGCCGGCCGGGTGATCCGCGTGCCGTCCTCGAGGTAGAGGGTGCACTCGCCCCTTGGAGTCAGCCCGATCGATCTCCAGACCCGCCCGGGCAGCGAGGTGAACTGGGCCCCGCTGTCCACGAAGAACCGGACGGTGGCGGACCGGTCTCGGGACCCCGTGACCTCGGCGTCGAGGAACACGATGCTCGCCTGGCGCGGTCGCTTCTTCCTCGACCCGCCGCGGCGCGCCGCACGGGACAGGCTCTCCTGAGCAGCCGTCACGGGCGCATCCTCATGGGCTGGGGCCTCACGGGCTGGAGCCTGCGCTGGATGGGGTCCAGGATCAGCAGGAGGTTCTCAAGCGCGATGCACCCCAGGAGCGCCTCGTCCCCGTCCTCGCCCAAGATGACGGGGACGGTGCCCTCCTCGCCCGCAATGCGGAGGCGGCACTCGGACATCCTGCGCCGGAACGCCGAGCCGTCGGCCAGCTCGAACGCTCGGAATCGGCCCGGGACAAGCCCGATCGCCCTCCAGGTCGGCCGGGGGTGGAGGCAGTAGTACGTGCCGCTGTCCACGAGGAAGTTGACGAGGGTCGACCTCCCCGTGGGGCCGGTGACTTCGCCTTCGAGATACGTCAGTCCCATGGGTCTCTGGCCTTTCGGGTTGCCCTCCAGCGCGGTGATCCTTGGAACGTAATGTACCGCTTGCCAGAAGGAGGGTCAAGGGGTCAGCGCGCCGGCGCGCCGCTGCCTGCCTCCTCTGCCGGGGCGAGCCTCTCCGCCGCCTGGACCAGCGCGCGGTCGAGCTCCTCCACGGCCGTCCCGCGCTCCCTCAGCGCCGCCTCGAGGTCCCGCAGGCCGTGCTCGGGCCGCGCCTCGGGCCGCCGCGCCCGCTCGACGAGGGCGAAGAAGAGCTCCCGCGCCGCGGGGCCCGACTCGAGGAGGTGGTGGACGACCAGCGCGGCCTGCGCATGGAAGTCGTGGACCGCCTCCGTGCCCTGGAGGGGCCGCAGGTCGACGAGGCCCGCGAGGCGCCCCATCCCCCACCAGCGCGGGCTCCCCGGCGGACAGGCGGTCCGGAGGCGCGTGGCCTGATCGGCGGGCAGCGCGGGCTCGCCCGCGATGCGGCCGTCGGGGCCGACGCCGGCGCCCTCGAAGCACACGGCCAGCCCCTCCTCGAGCCACGGCGGCGGGTAGCGGAGGCCCAGCACCTTGAAGTCGAGCTGGTGGACCACCTCGTGGACGAGGACCGGGGACAGGTCGGCCGGCGCCCGGTCCCCGAGGTAGAAGAAAGACGCGCCGCGCCGGGGCAGGAACATGCCGAGCGTGTCCGTCGAGGCCGCGGCCTCGAAGTAGTCCTCGCGCCGCCGGAAGACCACGACGTCGATGCCGGCGCCGCGCTCGGCCGTGGCCGGCCCGGGCTCGAGGTACGCGAAGAGCCTCGCGTGCTCGCGCCGGAGCGACGCGATGAGGCGGTGCAGGCGCTCCGTGAAGGGCAGGACCTCGCCGTCGTCGTGGTCCGTGAAGATCCTCGCGTCCTCGCGTCGGTCGAGGCGGAACCGCTCCCCGAGGGCGAGAGCCGCCCGGCGCGCCGAGGCCTGCCGCTCCTCGGCCTTCTCCCTCGCGACGACCTCGTCCCTGTGCAGCCACTCGCCGCGGTGCTCGCGGTAGGAGTGCTTGGCCAGGAGCTGGACCTCCTCGCGGTCGGACCCGCGGCCCAGGACGGCGGCGCGGCGGAGCCGCTCGAGCCCCGCCCGCAGGTCGCCCCGCTCGATGCTCGCCTTGCCTTCGCCGAGGAGCCGTTCCCGCAGCGCCGCTTCCGCCTCCTCGAGGGCCCGTCGCGTCCCCTCGTGGCGCGGGTCCAGCGCCGTGGCCTTGCCGAGGCTCCGCCGCGCGGCCTCGAGGTCGCCCGATGCCTTGAGGCGGAGGCCCTCGCGGTAGCAGCCCTCCCAGGCCCGAGGGCCGGAGGCTCCGTCCTCGGCGGCGAGGGCCGCGGCGAGGAGGAGGCTAGACGGGAGGCAGAGCCGCCAGGAAGTCATCGGCGCTCGCGAATCGCCCATCGGGGCTCCTTGCCACCGCACGCTCGAGGAAGCTCCGCCACCCGGGCTCGAGGCCGGAGGGGAGCCTCGGGGCAGGCTCCGCCGGCTCCCGCGCGTCCCCGGGCGCCGCGCCGCCGGGCGCCGCACCCCCGGCTGCCTCGACCCCCGCGGCGACGGACCTCGTGGGTGGCAGGCCCTGCTCGGGCACCAGGCCGCCCAGCATCTCGAGGAGGATGAGCCCGAGGGAATAGAGGTCCGATCGGGCGTCCGGCTCCCGGCCCAGCCTCTGCTCGGGCGAGATGTAGTCCGCCGATCGATCCCCCATCCCGGTCCTCTCGGCACGAGGCAAGAGGGAGTGAACCTGCTTCAGGTTCGTGACGCCGAAGGGCGAGATGAGGAGCCGCTCGGGCCCGCTCGCCCCTTCCACCACGCGGACCGTCTCGGGGCTCAGGCCGCCGGAGACGATGCCCTTCTCGTGGAGGGCGCGCAGCGCGTCCGCGGCGCCCCGGATCAGCTCCCGGGCCTGAGGCCGCGGGATGGCGCCCTTCCTGGCGATCAGGGTCCTCAAGGACGTCGACTCGACGATCTCCGTCACGATGTAGACGCAGTCGTCGTTGAAGCCCAGGTCCAGGATCGCGATGAGGTTCGGATGGCGCACCCCCATGGCCTTCGCCTCGCGGCGGAAGGCGTCGAGGAGGCAGTCCCGCACCGCCCCCTTTCCGGTCCGCCAGAGCCGCACCGCCACGCTGGCCCCGGTGCGGAGGTGCGTCGCCCGGTAGACGTCGCTCCCGAATCGGCCCGGCGAGATCCACTCGTGGATCTCGTAGCGCTCGTCGATCACGGTCCCGACCCAGCTCGAGGGGTTGGCGCGGAGGGTCCTCGTCTCGACGCTTCCGCCCGCCGGGGCCCGCAGGGCCCGGAGCCCCGCGATGGCCGCCGCGAGCGCCCCGGCGTCCGCGGGACGGCCCTCGGGCTTCTTGAGCAGGCACCGCGCCACGAGGTCCTCGAGCTCCTCCGAGACCTCGGGGCGGTACGTCGAGAGGGCCGGGGCCGGGGCCGACGCGTGGAGGCGGATGAGCTCCATGGGCGTCCGGCCCGTGAAGGGGACCTTGCCGGCGAGAGCCTCGAAGAGGAGCACCCCGAGGGAGTAGACGTCGGCGCCGGGGGTCACGGGGTGACCTCCGGCGAGCTCGGGGGCCATGTAGAGGAGCGTACCCAGGAACTCGCCCGTCGACGTGATCCGCTCCCCTCCGGCGTCGAGGATCTTCGCGATGCCGAAGTCGAGCACCTTGACCTGGCTCGCCGAGCGGTCGAGGCGGTGGAGGAAGAGGTTCGAGGGCTTCAGGTCGCGGTGGACGATCCCCTTCGAGTGGGCCGCCGCCAGCACCTCGCACACCTGCCGCATGAGGTCCATCACCCGCTCGAGGGCCCCGAACTTGCCCGCGCGCCGCAGCTCGTCGAAGGTCGATCCGTAGAGGCGCTCCATGGCGATGAAGCTCTCGCCATCGCTCGAGGCCGAGAACTCAAAGACCTTCACGATGCCCGGATGCTCCAGGGCCGATGCGGCCCGCGCCTCGACCTCGAAGCGCTTCTCCGCGGCGTCGTGCCGGTCCTTGGCCGCCGTGAGCTCCGAGCGGAGGAGCTTCATGGCGAGGACGAGGCCCGTGTCGAGGCGCACGGCCTCGAGGACCCGCCCCATGCCCCCCTCGCCGAGGAGGTTCCCGAGGCGGTAGCGGCCCGCGAGGACGCGCCCCGTGTCCGCGCAGGGCTTCCCCTCGTAGCCCAGGACGTCGCCGTCCGAGGGGCAGACGAGCCGCTGGTCCTCGAAGCGGGCCTGGCAGGTGAAGCAGCGTCGCATGGAGCTCCCTGAGGATACCTGAGGATATCATCCGGACGCGCGGGGCGGACACGCTAAACCTGCGCTGCCTCGTGGGCGCGGATACCCCTGGTCCCGCCCATCCTGCCCGGGTATCATGAGCTCTCGGCGGGTCGAGAGTCGCACCCTCCGGCCGCCTCACGCAACTTTGCCGCCCGTCAACAGCCATGTCCACACTCGCAGCGCCTGACGCTCTCGCCGCACGCTGGGCCCGCCTCCCCGAGGCCGTGCGGCAGGAGATCGACACGTTCGAGACGGAGCTCCACCGGTTCCTCGCGGGCCAGGTCGTCGACAAGGTCTTCATGGAGTTCCGCCTCCGCCACGGCACCTACGGCCAGCGCCAGCCGGCGATCCAGATGCAGCGCATCAAGATCCCGCTGGGCATGCTGGACGCCGAGAAGATGGAGGTCCTCGCCGACTGCGCCGAGGAGTACTCCGACGCCATCTGCCACATCACGACGCGCCAGGATATCCAGCTCCACTTCGTGAGCATCCTCGACACGCCGGACCTCTTCCGGCGCCTCGCCGAGGTCGGCATCACGACGCGCGAGGCCTGCGGGAACACCGTCCGCAACGTCACCGCCTGCCCCCACACGGGCGTCTGCCGGGATGAGACCTTCGACGTCACGCCCTACGCCCGCGCCATGGCCTACTTCCTCCTCAGGCACCCGGACGCACAGAGCTTCGGGAGGAAGTTCAAGATCGCGTTCTCGGGCTGCGCGCAGCACCACTGCGGTCTCGCCCGAATGCATGACATCGGCTGCATCGCCCGCACGCGGGAGCAGGAGGGGCGAGTCGAGCGCGGCTTCGAGGTCTACGTCGGCGGCGGCCTGGGTGCCGTGCCGCACCAGGCGAGGCTCTTCGATGCCTTCGTGCCGGCGGCCGAGCTCCTGCCACACGGCCAGGCCATCGCCCGCGTCTACGCGGCCCTCGGAGAGAAGAAGGCGCGGGCCCGGGCCCGCATGAAGTTCCTCGTCGAGCAGATGGGCATCGAGAAGTTCCGCGCGGCGGTCCTCGCCGAACGGGCGAGGCTCCCCGGCGACCCGCGCTGGACGAGCTACCTCGCCGAGGCGGAACGGGAGATCGAGCGCCCCCTCAAGCCCGGGGCCGAGATCGACTGGAGGAGCATGCCGCCCGTCGACGCGGCCTGGTGGTCCGACTTCCTCGCGTGGAGCCGAGCCAACGTGCGGCCCCAGAGCCAGACGGGCTACTCCATCGCGACGGTCTTCCTGCCCCTCGGGGACATCACCGCGGACCAGCTCCGGGGCCTCGCGCGCGTCTCCCGCAAGTACACGAGGGGGACCGTCCGCACGACGGTGGCGCAGAACATCATCCTGCGGTGGGTCTCGAACGCGGACCTGCCGGCGCTCTACCAGGACCTGCGAGGCCTCCAGCTCGCGCTCCCCCTGGCCGACTCGGTGGCCGACATCACCGCGTGCCCCGGCACGGACTCCTGCAAGCTCGGGATCGCCTCCTCGCGTGGCCTCGCCGGCGTCCTGCACCGCCAGTTCCTCGACGAGATGCGGAAGGGGAATGGCTCGGGGAACGGCCTCGCGGGCCCGGACGGAGCCCCGCGCGGCGACGTGTCGATCAAGATAAGCGGCTGCTACAACTCCTGCGGCCAGCACCACGTCGCCAACATCGGCTTCTTCGGCTCGTCGAAGCGCCAGGGCCAGCGCGTGGCGCCCGTCTTTCAAGTGATCATCGGCGGGACCACCGAGAACAACGCCGAGTCCTACGGCCTCATGGCCGGCAAGGTCGCCGCCCACAAGGCTCCGGACGCCGTCCGGAAGCTCATGGGGCTCTACGACGCCGAGAAGAGGCCGGGCGAGAGCTTTCGGGCCTGCATGGAGCGCCTCGGCAAGGCCAGGATCAACGCCGAGCTCGCGGCGCTCGCCGAGATCGAGGCGGCGGAGCCGTACTTCCACGACAACCGCCAGCCCTGGGATTACGTGAAGCACGTCGAGGCGGGCGAGTGCGCCGGCGAGGTGGTGACGCAGGCCGAGTTCCTGCTCGACTCGGGCGAGCGCCTCGTCTTCGAGGCGACCCTCGCCCTCGAGGTCCGCAAGGCGCCCGAGGCGGCCCAGCTCGCCTACAAGGCCATGGTCTCGGCGGCGGACGGGCTCCTCTCGACCCAGGGGCTCCTCCTCTCGGACAAGTACGACACGGCCGCCGAGTTCCGGACGCGGTTCCATGAGGCGGGCAGGTTCTTCGTGGGCGTGGGCGAGTACTTCCTCAAGGCCGCGGGCCAGGACCTCACCGCGGTGACCCCGGAGCGCGCGCGCCAGCTCACCGAGGAGGCGAACTTGTTCGTCGAGGAGGCCAACGTCGTCTACGGGCGCATGGCGGGGTCCGCCACGAAGTGAGGTAAGCCCCCTTGGAGAGCCCAGGCACCCCCGCCGGAACCCCCGCCGGCGGCCCGCCGGGCGCAGCCGAGCGCTCGGGGATCCAGAAGATCAACGTCAAGCTGCCGCTGGACGCGCCGCGGGCCTTCGAGAACGACGTGCTCCTCGCGATCTTCGGGCGCTGGCGTCTGGAGCAGGGGGAGGAGATTATCGACCTGGCGGACTACGCGCACGTCGACCACGGGCCCGGCTGCCTCCTCGTGAGCCACCGCTGGCACTTCGGGATCGACAACTCCGAGGGCGTGCCCGGCCTCTTCTTCTCGACGCGGAAGGGACTGAGCGGCTCGCCCGCGGAGCGCTTCGCGCAGGCGATCCGGGGCCTCCTCGAGAAGGGCCGGAGGCTCCTCGGCGAGGCGGACTTCCCCCAGGGCGTGAGGCCTCGCTGCGGGGAGCTGGAGGTCGTGCTCAACGACCGCCTCCTCGCGCCCAACGACGACGACGCCGATCGGGACCTCCGGCCCGCCCTCGAGACGGTCCTCGCGAGGCTCTACGGCCAGGGCGCCTGGAGCCTCGAGCGCGAGAGGGACCCGGGGCGGCGGCTCGCCTACCGCGTGCGCGCGAAGGGCGCGGGCGGGCTCGAGCTGGCCGACCTGCTCCAGAGGCTCGGGTAGGGGACGGGGCGGGATGAGCGCCGGCGAGCCAGCGAGGACCGCAGCCACCCCCGCCCCGGCCGGGGAGGCGCCGCGCCCCAGGTTCCCGCCGGGGATCCCCTACATCATCGGGAACGAGGCCGCGGAGCGGTTCAGCTACTACGGGATGCGGGCGATCCTGTTCGTCTACATGACGGCGCTGTACCTCGATTTCGCCCCGAAGGCCGGCCTCGACCCCGCGGCCGTCAAGGCCGCCGAGACCAAGGCCACGCAGGTCGTCCACACGTTCATGGCGGGCGTGTACGCCTTCCCCATGATCGGTGCCATCCTCGCGGACCGCCTCCTGGGCAAGTACACCGTGATCTTCTGGGTGTCGCTGATCTACTGCGCGGGCCACGCGATGCTCGCCTTCGCGGGCCGCCACGAGTGGGGCATGTACGTGGGCCTCGCCCTCATCGCCGTCGGCTCGGGCGGCATCAAGCCCTGCGTGTCCGCCAACGTGGGCGACCAGTTCACGGCGGCCAACGCCCGCCTCGTGCCGGCGGTCTACCAGATCTTCTACTTCAGCATCAACTTCGGGTCGTTCTTCGCCACGCTCCTCATCCCCTTCGTCTACAAGACCGCCGGCCCCGAGATCGCCTTCGGAATCCCGGGGATCCTCATGGGCATCGCGACCCTGATCTTCTGGCTCGGCCGGAACAAGTTCGTGCGGGTCCCGCCGCGCCCGGGAGGCAAGCTCGGGCTCGTCGACTTCCTCGCGTCGGTCTACCTCTTCCTGCCCTTCGCCATCTTCGCCTTCGGGCCCAGCGGCTACTACGGG
>JACQVW010000762.1 GCA_016209535.1 Planctomycetota bacterium
CGGCCCTGGGGGCCAACGCACGTCGCGCGCCAGGCGTCGATCTGGCGTCGGACCGCAGCAAGGCTCGGCGCGCGGCGCCGGCATGCCGGTGGGCGGTGGGTTTCCATGCCGGCCCAGGGTAGCCGAGGCGCCGGGCGGATTCATGCAGGCTCACCGGAAGGACACGAAGAACCCGCCGAAGACCACCGGGTCCAGGAACATGCACACGACCGGCAGCACCAGGCCAGCGAACACGTCGAAGGCGCGCAGGCGAAGGCCGCCTCGGGGCGCTGCGGGCGCATCGGCTGGAGTCGTCAGGTTCCGCACGGCAGGAGGAGGGGGAGGGACGGCAGGCGCGGGGGCAACGGGGCGGCCGTGGCGAGGGGGCGGACCGAGCGCGTCATGGGCCCCGCCGTTGGAGACCGGCGGGGAGGCCAAGTCCACGGCCAGCGGGTCGAGCGTCGAGCATCCGGCAAGGGTGTCCGGCATGGGCCGTTTGACGCCGCTTCCATGCCGGCATAGACTCGCGCCATGTCCTCGCCCTTTCCGGGAATGGACCCGTATCTCGAGGACCCCGAGATCTGGCCCGACGTGCACCACCGTCTGGCAGTGGCCGTCGCGGACTCGCTGGCGCCGCTTCTCGGGCCGAGGTACGTGGTCCGCGTGGTTCGGAGGACGTTCGAGCTGGAGGGCGACGACCTTGTCTTGCTCGGGATTCCCGATGTCGCGGTCCAGAGCGCGCCGAGGGGAGCTGGCGGGGCCCGGCCTCCGGTCCGTGGCGGCGGGCTCGGCGCACCGTCGCGCAGCGGCTCGGGGGTCCTCGAAGTCAAACTGCCCATGAGCCTCGAGGTGAGCGAAAGCTATCTCGAGGTCCGCCGGTGTCCGGGAGGCCGCGTGGTGACAGCGATCGAGCTCCTGTCCCCGACGAACAAGTTGACGCTGAAGGGTCGCGCACAGTACCTCGGGAAGCGGGAGGAGGTGCTGAAGTCGCGGACCCACCTCGTCGAGGTGGACCTCCTTCGCGCGGGTCGGAGGATGCCCGTCGGGAGCAAGGTCCCGGAGAGCGACTACCGGATCCTGGTGAGCCGCGCCGAGAAGCGCCCCCTGGCGGATCTCCACCTTTTCGGCGTGCGGGACCTCTTGCCGGCGCTGCGTGTTCCCCTGCTTTCCGCCGGAGAGGAAGTCGAGGTCTCGTTGAACGCGCTCCTCCACGGCGTCTACGAACGGGCAAGCTACGACCGTGAGATCGACTACACGAAAGCGCCGCTGCCGCCCTTGCGCCCCGCGGACGCCGGCTGGGCAGAGGAGCGGGTCCGCTCGTGGCGCCGCTCGCGGATGCCCAGGCCGGTCCCAAGCTGCAGCACGACCGCCGGGACGCCTGCCGGGCGCCGAGCCAGGCGCCGATCCACCCACCGCCGCCGGCGTCCCGCCGCCGGGGCGCGGTAGGGCTTTGTGCACGACGCGGAGCACCGGGAAACCTCAAGGCGTTCGGGTGCACCGGCGGATTCGCCTACCTGCCCCGGAGACTCAGGGGCTTGGGTCAACGCCGCGCCCCTTTGCCTTTGGATCAGGCCGACGGAACGTCGTGACGGCTCCCGCTGGACCCACCAGGCCTCCTGACTGCAAGGCCTGCAAGGACGGATTTACCCACATGAAACATCGAGGTGCTCGATGAATTCACCCCCTAAAAACATCGCCTTCGCTGTAAACTATCCTGGCCCATGTGGCGCAAGGCCCTACAGTCCCTTGAGGAGTGGCATGGACGACCGGCGAGCCGGCGGAAGCCTCTGGTCATCCGGGGAGCCCGGCAGGTCGGGAAGTCCTACCTGGTCAGGGACTTCGCCCGCCGTAACGGCCTCACCCTCCTCGAGCTGAACCTCGAGAAGGAGCCCGATCTGGCCAGGCTCCTTCGTCCCCCCGACGCCAAGACTCGCCAGCGCGTCCTCGAGGCTCACTTCCGCCAGCCCCTCGGGGAGAAGACGCTCCTCTTCCTCGACGAGATCCAGGCGGCACCCGAGGTGTTCTCGCGCTTGCGGTACTTGCACGAGGACATGCCGGACCTCCGCGTGCTGGCCGCCGGCTCCCTCCTGGAGTTTGCCCTCGCCGAGATCGAGCACTCCGTCCCCGTCGGTCGCGTCGAGTACCTTCACCTTGGACCCATGGATTTCGAGGAGCTCCTATTCGCGAGGGGGGACGGAGCCTGGGTCGAGCTCCTGCGCGCCTGGAAGCCCGGGGACGCAGGCGTCCAGGCCGCCGTCGAGCCGTTCCACGGCCGCCTGCTGGAGGCCGTGCGAGACTACGGCTGGGTGGGCGGGATGCCCGAGGCCGTCTCCTGCTATGCCCAGGAGCGGGACTTCCTCGCCATAGAACGCGTTCACCGGTCCACGCTGGACAGCTTCCGCGAGGACTTCGCCAAGTACCGGAGGCGGGTCCCCCTCGAGCGGCTCCAGCGGCTCTTCGTCGAGATCCCGGCGCAGCTCGGCCGCAAGTGGGTTCATGCGCGGGTCGAGCCCGGCGCGCGCGCCGAGGCCGTGAACAGCGCCCTCGGGGCCCTCTGTGCGGCGCGCGTCGCACACCGCGTCTGCCACTCGTCGGGCAATGGGATCCCCCTGGCGGCCGAGCGCAAGGAGCGGAGCTTCAAGGTACTCTTCCTCGACGTCGGCCTCGCGGGGGCGCAGCTCGGCCTCCGCATCACGGACCTCGCCGGGGCCGAGGCGCTCTTCAGGGTCAACGAGGGCGCTCTGGCGGAGCAGTGGATCGGCCAGCACCTCCTCGACCTTCGACCGGCCTACGCGGCGCCGGAGCTCTACCACTGGGCGCGCGAGAAGAGAGGCTCCGAGGCCGAGGTGGACTTCCTCTGGGCGCACGGGGCTCGGGTCGTCCCGGTGGAGGTGAAGGCGGGCAAGCGCGGCAAGCTCAAGAGCCTCCGGGTGTTCATGGACGAGAAGCGAAGCAAGCTCGGCGTGCGGTTCTCCACCCTGCTGCCCAGCCTGGAAGGGAACGTGCTGCACCTGCCCTTCTACCTGGTGGAGGAGCTGCCGCGGCTGGCGGAGGGACTCGGGTGATGGGAGGGACTCGGGTGGCGGGAGGGACTCGGGTGACGGATCGACGCACCGGTCGCCGCAAGGCCTCGGGTCCTCAGATCGCCGTCCAGCCTCCGTCCACGATCAGGTTGTGCCCCGTGACCAGGTCGGCCGCCGGGCTGGCCAGGTAGACGGCGGCTGCGGCCACGTCCTCCGGCGTCCCGAGGCGGCCCAGGGGGATCCGGCGCATCACGTCCTCGCGGAACTCGCGGTCCTGGAACATCGGCCTCGTGAGGGGCGTCTCGACGAAGGTCGGCCCCACCGCGTTGACGTTGATCCGGTAGCGGGCCCACTCGATGGCGAGGACGCGGGTGAGGTTCACCACGCCGGCCTTGGAGGCGCAGTACGCGGCGCGGTGAGTGTAGCCGACGGCGCCCATGATGGAGGCGATGTTGACGATCTTCCCGCCGCCCTGGGGGATCATGGCCCCCTTCGCGACGGCCTGGGACGCGAAGAAGACGCCCTTCAGGTCGACGTCGACGACGCGGTCCCAGTCCGCCTCGGTCACGTCGACCGCGAGCTTCGGGACGTTGAGGCCGGCGTTGTTGACGAGGATGTCGATGCGACCGAAGTGGCCCAGCGCCGCGCCCACGGCCTCCTCGATCATGGGCAGCCGCAGCACGTCGAGGGGGATCGCGAGCGCGCGCCGCCCGAGCCGCTCGACCTCGCGGGCGGTCTCCCGCGCCGCCTCGAGGCGGTCGGGCAGCTCCGTGAGGCCGACGTCGGCCCCCGACTCGGCGAGGGCCAGGGCGATGGCCTTGCCCAGCCCCGAGCCCGTGCCCGTCACGAGAGCGACCTTCCCGTCCACGCGGTAGTTCGGAAGCGTCATGGCGTCGTTCCGCGGGCCTCCGCAAGCGAGCGCCCGCAGGCGAGTGGACGTTTATCGCCGGGGGGGAGGGAAATGCAAAGACTTTTGCTGGCCAGATCCGCTTGACGTCATCATGGCACGCCGCGACACTTCTCTACGATGACATGGAGATCCATCAGATCATCTGGCTCGATGAGATCGTCGAGAAGATCGAGTCCAAGCATGGCGTCGACGTCCGGGAAGTCGAAGAAGTTCTTCTTCAGGACCCTGAGGTCCGGCGGGGACAGAGAGGAACGCGGATCGGGGAGGACATCTACTACGCGCTCGGTCAAACCTATGCAGGGAGGTACCTCTTCGTCGTATTCATCCGAAAGAGCGGGAACGCCGCGCTGGTGCTGACCGCACGCGACATGAGCGACCGCGAAAAGAGAGGTCACAGGAGGCGCAAGAGGCATGGCTAAGATCCCTCGTTTCAGCTCGTTGGAAGAGGCTGCGAAATTCTGGGACACGCACGACTTCGAGGACTACGTCGGGGACACGCAGCCGGTCGCCTTGAAGGTGAAAAGCCCTCGGCGCACGAGGACCTTGACCATTCCGGTCGACGGCAGTGTGCTCCGGCGGATCGAGGCCCTGGCGGCCAGGCGAGGAGTGCGCGCCGAAGCGATCGTGTCCTCCTGGGTGAAGGAGCGGGCCAGGAAGGAAGCCGCCGCGCGGTGACAGCCGCAGGCGCAAGCCACGGTCTTCGGCTGAATGCTTGCCCGCCACGACGACCCCGGCGGCCCCGTTTGTGCGGGAGGGGGCGATGCGGAGGGGCGATACGGAGGGGACGTGCCGCCCTGCCAATAGCGAGCCGGCGGGCCCGGCGGGCCGTCAGGAGGTTTGAAAGTTGCCGCCTGTTGAGGTATCTTGATCTCCTGACCGGTGAGGAGAAACCACGAGAGAGCCCCCGGCTCGATCGAGAAAGGACATGTGATGAGATCCCTCCGCAAGGTTTTCAAGCGACGCGACGTGAACGAGGCGGCAGCGCGGGAGGTCGAGGGGGTGGCCCGGGAGGCGGCGGCGCCCGCCCCGACGGCGGCTGCCGAGGACGCGGTGGCCAAGGAGACGACGGCCAAGGAATCGCTGGCCAAGGACGTGGCCGCCAAGCACGAGAAGCCGTCCGCGGCCTCCAACCTCGAGCGCTGGAAGGCCTCGGGCCACCCGCAGCGCTGGGTTGAGGCCCACGACTACCACTGGAACCACGCTGACTGGCTGGCCCTGCTGCGGGACCTGGAGCGCTCCGACTTCTGGCCCATGGACCCCGCCGAGGTCGGTGCCGTGCTCGAGGCCCTCAAGGCGCAGCACGCGAAGTGCGATGCGATCGGGGTCTAGGCCCGGGTCCGAGCCGCTCGGATCGCGGGTAGCGCCGACCGCCCCCCTCAGAGCCTGAGCAAGAATCCCCCCTGGCTTCGGCCGGCTGCACGGCCGCGATGCTGCGTCGCAGCTCCTCAGCGTACGCTCCGCTGTACGCGATCGTCGCTGCTCCTTGCCTCGCGGCCGTTCGCTCGACCTCGGGCCGACGCGGGGATTCTTGCTCAGGCTCTCAGCTCCCCTCCTCGATCCGGTGCATCTTGAGGAAGTTCGTGTTGCCCGTCTGGTGGAAGGGCATGCCCGCGACGAGGACGACCGCGTCGCCGGGGTCGACGGCCTTCTCGGCCAGGAGGGCGGCCTCGCCGGCGCGGATCAGGTCCTCCACGGAGGCCGGCGGGCGCGCGAGCCTCCGCGTCTCGATCCCCCAGACGAGGCCGAGGCGCCGCAGGACCGGCTCGTCGGGCCCGAACGTGTACACGGGGGCCACGGGCCGGTAGCCCGAGACGAGGGTCGCCGTGTACCCGCTGTGGGTGTAGACGATGATGCACCGCGCGCGAACGCTCTCGGCGGCGACGCAGGCGGCGGCGCCCACAGCGGTCGCGAAGGTCACCTTCCTCGTCGAGAGGGTCCTGGGCTTCCTCGTCCGCAGCATCTCCGCCTCCGCCTCGGCCACGATGCGGCCCATCATGCGCACCGTCTCGACGGGGTGCTTGCCCACGGAGGTCTCCCCCGAGAGCATGACGGCGTCGGTGCCGTCGAAGACGGCGTTGGCCACGTCGGAGGCCTCGGCGCGGGTCGGGACGGGGCGCTCGATCATGCTCTCGAGCATCTGGGTCGCCGTGATCACGGGCTTCATGAGGCGCCGCGCCTCGGCGATGATCTTCTTCTGCATGACGGGCACCTTCTCCGGCGGCGCCTCCACGCCGAGGTCGCCGCGGGCGACCATGACGCCGAAGGACTCCTCGAGGATCCCGTCGAGGTCCTGGAGGGCGTCGGGCTTCTCGAGCTTGGCGATGACCGGCGTGTCCGCTCCCAGGCCCCCGATGGCGCGCTTCGCCGCGACCACGTCGGCCGCCGAGCGCACGAACGAGAGCGCGAAGAGGTCCGCGCCTTGCTTCGCGCCCCACTCGATGTCGGCGATGTCCTTCGGCGTGAGGGCCGGCAGCTCCCGGGTGGGCGTGTCCGGCAGGTTGACGCCCTTCCTGTCCTTCACGAGCCCGCCCGCCATGACAAGGCACGTCCAGGCCTCGCCGGCCTTCTGGACGGCCCGGAGGCAGACCTTGCCGTCGTCGATCAAGATGCGGTCGTCGCGCCGGAGGCCCTGGAGGGCGGCCGCGGGCGCTATGTGGATGCGCTTCGAGTCCGACGGCTCCTCGCCGCCCGACACCTCGACCTCGGTCCCCTCGCGCAGCTCGAAGGGCCCCGAGCGGCACGCGGTGGTGCGCATCCTGACGCCCTGGAGGTCGAGGAGCAGGGCCGCGTCGTGGTTCAGCTCCCTCGAGGCCCGCCGCACGAGCTCGATCGCCTCGGCGTGGGCCTCGCGGGTCCCGTGGGAGAGGTTGATGCGGAACACGTCGGCGCCGGCCTCGATCAAGTCCCGCACGACATCGAGGGTGGCCGTCGATGGCCCTAGGGTGCAGACGATCTTGGTGCGGTGGGGCTTGGGGGTGGACCTTTTCAAGGGCTTGCGTTACGTAGGAAGGCTCGTCGGCCGCAAGGGGCCCAGCATGGGCCGCCGGGCGGCCCTCGTCAAGCGCGTCCAGCGGAGGTCGTCGACCCAAGGATCTCACCCATGAGCTTCGAGCCCTATCGGCAGCGGTTCCGGGCAGCGTTGAAGGAGATCGAGGAGGCGGGGATGTGGAAGCGGGAGCGGGAGATCACGACGGCGCAGCGGCCGCGGCTCTCGCTCAGGGAGCCCGGCGGCGCGCCGAGGCTCACCTTGAACCTCTGCGCGAACAACTACCTCGGCCTCGCCGACCACCCCGAGGTGATCGAGGCCGCCTGCCGCGCGGCGCGGGAGCACGGCTTCGGCATGGCGTCGGTGCGCTTCATCTGCGGCACCCAGGACCTCCACCGGGAGCTCGAGGCGCGGATCTCGCGGTTCCTCGGCACGGAGGACACGATCCTCTATGGCTCGTGTTTCGACGCCAACGGGGGCCTCTTCGAGACGCTCCTGGGCCCCGAGGACGCGATCCTCACGGATGAGCTGAACCACGCGAGCATCATCGACGGGGTGCGCCTGGCGAAGGCGAAGCGCCGGATCTTCAAGCACTCGGACATGGCCGACCTGCGCGCCGGGCTCGAGGAGCACCGCTCGGCACGGGGGCGTCTGATCGTCACCGACGGCGTCTTCAGCATGCACGGGGACCTGGCGAGGCTGCCCGAGATCTGCGGCCTCGCGGAGGAGCACGGGGCGCTCGTCGTGGTGGACGACTCCCACGCGACGGGCCTCGTGGGGCCCACGGGGCGCGGCACGCCCGAGCGCTTCGGGGTCCAGGGCCGCGTGGACGTGGTCACGAGCACCCTGGGGAAGGCCCTGGGCGGAGGCTCCGGCGGGTTCGCGTCGGGGCGCGCCGAGCTCATCGCGCTCCTCCGCCAGCGCTCGAGGCCGTACCTCTTCTCGAACTCCGTGGCGCCGCCCATCGCCGGCGGGGCCCTCAAGGCCCTGGACATCCTCGAGCGCGAGCCAGAGCGCGTCGAGCGCCTGCGAGCGAGCACGCGGCGCTTCCGCGAGGCCATGACCGGGGCCGGGTTCTCCATCGCGCCCGGGGAGCACCCCATCGTGCCCATCGTGATCGGCGACGAGCGGAAGACGGCCGCCATGGCGGAGGACCTCTTCCGCCGCGGGGTCCTCGCCGTGGGCTTCACCTACCCCGTCGTCCCGAAAGGGCAGGCCAGGATCCGGGTGCAGGTCTCGGCGGCCCACACGCCCGAGGACCTCGACCACGCCGTCCGCTGCTTCGTCGAGGCGGCGCGGGCCGTGGGGGTGCTCCCCCCATGAGCCCCGCTTTCCTGGGGCGCGCCACGGACCTGCTCCGGGCGGCCGCGCTCCGCTGGGGCAGCCTGCGCCGCGCCGAGCGCGCCTCGCGGGGCGAGATCCTCGCCCTCCAGCGCGCGAGGCTCGCCCGCCTGCTGGAGCACGCGGCGCGGAGGTCGCCCTTCTACGTGCGCCGGTGGGGCGGGAAGGTGCCGGCGGCCGAGGACCTCGGCTCCCTCGAGCCCATCTCGAAGCGGGAGCTCCTCGGGGAGGGCCTCGAGGAGGCCCTCACGGACCGCTCGCTGACGCGGGAGAAGCTCCGCGGGTACCTCGGCTTGCCCGGGCGGCACCCCTACGTGGTCCTCGCCACGTCGGGGACCACGGGCGAGCCGGCGATCGTGCCCTACTCGCGCCGCGAGTGGATCGAGGGCCTCGCGTGCTCGATGCGCGGCCAGGCGCGCCACTCGCCGGGGCTCCTCGGGCTCCTCAAGGTCGGGGGGCGGATGGCCTCGGTGGCGACCCAGAACCCGATCCACGCGAGCACGCAGCTCGCGCGCAGCTTCGAGCTCGTCCCCGGCCAGAGGCTCGCCGTGCCGGCGGGGGAGCTGCGCGGCGAGAGTCTCCGGAGGCTCGAGGCGTTCGGGCCGGCGATGCTCGCGGGGTATCCCTCGGCCATGGACGCGCTGGCGCGGGAGACGCTCGAGGGACGGCTCCGGATCGGGCCGCGCGTGGTCCTCACGGGAGGGGAGACGGTGTCTCCGGCGCTCCGGGAGCGCGTGCGCGCCGCGTGGGGGGCCGAGGTCTTCGACTGCTACGGTCTCACGGAGACCCTGGTGATCGCCTGGGAGTGCCGCGAGCACCGCGGGCTCCACATCGACGAGGACGCGGTGGTCCTCGAGCCCGTCGACGAGGAGGACCGACCCGTCGCGCCCGGCGAGCGGGGCAGCGCGGTCCTCGTCACGAACCTGTTCAACGGGACCCTCCCCGTGATCCGCTACCGCGTGGGCGACATGCTGGGCGTCTCGGACGAGCCCTGCCCTTGCGGACTGCCCTTCGCGAGGATCGTCTCGATCGAGGGGCGCCGGGAGGAGGTCCTCGAGCTCCGCGGGGCGGACGGGGCGCTCGTCGCGGTGAGCCCGACGGTGGTGGAGACGCCGCTCGAGGTCCTGGACGGCGTCCGCCGCTTCCAGCTCCACGCCGCGGAAGGCGTCCTCACGGTCGTGGTCGCGCCGCGGGGGGGCTCCGCCGAGGGCCGCGAGCACCGCGAACGCCTCGGCCGCGCCGTCGAGGAGGCGGTGGCGCGCGCCCTCGCGCCCCACGGGGTCGCGGCGGGCTCGGCGCGGGTCGAGGTCTCGGAGACTCTCGAGGACGAGCGCGGAGCGACGGACAAGCGGCGTCGCGTCCTGCGGGACGCGAGGTAAGGCGGAGAGAGGACAGGACCATGGACGATACCAACGCACGACCTGCGCAGGCCGATGTCGCTCGAAGGCTCGCGACCTATCCGCTCCTCGACGCGCTCCTCGACCGGCGCTCGCGGCGCTTCGCGAAGGGGATGCGCCTCAACGGGGGCCCGCTTGCCTACGAGAGCGCCCTGCGGCCCCAGCCGCTCGCGATCGAGGAGGAGGCAGCGCTCGCCTTCGCGGCCTGCGGGATCACCGGGTATGCGCTCGCGGAGCTGCCGTATCAGACGGGCGGCCTCCGGGACGCCTCGAGCGGCAACATCATGACCCACTTCGTGGGGCGCACGGTGGCGAGCGGCGACGCGATGCACGACTGCGCCGTCTTCGTCTGGAACGACGAGGGGGCCTGGCTCCTCAAGCGGCCGCAGGACCACCCTCGAGCGGACCTCGCGGACCTCATCCGGGCGGCGCGGGAGCGGCGGCTCGTCGAGCTCTACGAGCGGTGCCGCGTCCGCGTCGCCGACGAGCGCGTCGAGACGCCGCGGGAGTGGCCCTTCGTCGCGCCCTTCAACAAGTACTCGGCGAACGTCCCTGGAACGACCTATTTCCTGCCCGTGGCGGAGCTCACGGCGCTCTCCATCAACGTGCTCCTCACGGCCTTCGACGACGAGCTCGCGATGTTCGTCCTCGACGACCGGGACGGCTACCGACCCGCGGGGATCGCCCGCTTCGCTCGCTCCGCGGGCGGCCACCTCGAGGACGATCCGCGATCGGGGCGCGTCGCGACCGTGAGCTCCCTCGAGACCTGGATCTGCGAGTTCTGCGCCATAGAGCAGGGCGGCATCCTCCAGAACCTGGGCCTCATGGCCGAGGCCCTGGGGCTGGGCGGATTCCCGCACTTCGCGGCGCACCCGTTCGGGTGGCCCCAGGCCCTCGGCTTCCGCATGGAGGCGGTGCCTTTCTCCCGCGTCTCGGGCCTCGGGCCCGGCGGCGCGGACTTCCCCGTGCCCACGCCCGTGGGGCTCGAGCGGCACGGCCGCGTCCTCTTGAAGCCCTTCTGCCCGCCCTACTACCGGGACATGCGGGAGGCCGTCCTCGATTTCGTCGACTACAAGTTCGCCGAGGGACGAGGCACCCTCCGCGACGGCGGCGCCTTCACGGCCTGGAAGGACGGGGCGCGCGTCCAGGCGGGAATCCCACGGTGCTCCGAGCGGGCCGTGGAGGCGGCGGTCGCGTACTGCGAGCACATCCACGGCCGCTACGGGCGCTTCCCGGCCTCGAGCGGGCCGTTCCGCACCGTCCTCGCCTATCAGGCCCACCGGCTGGACCGCGCGTTCTACGAGCGGTTCTACCGGGAGGAGGCGGCGAGGGGCTAACCTCGCTCCGTCGTGCCCTTGCCGCTCCGGGGCACCCGCGATAGACTTTCGTCAAGCATGAAGAACAAGCTGAAGCTCAAGAACAGGGTGATGTCCCCTCCCGGTGGCGCGGAGGCGAAGGCGGAGCCTCCCTGGGCCATCGCCACCCTGTACCCAGCCCAGGGGCGGTGGAGCGAGGAGGACTACTTGAGCCTCCCTACCAACCACCTGGTGGAGCTTTCCGATGGCTCTGTCGAGGTTCTCCCCATGCCGACACCGCTCCACCAGATGATCGTGTCGTACCTCCACGAGGCGCTCCAGGGCTTCGTCCGAGCACGGCGTCTCGGGAGAGCGCTCCCTGCTCCTGTCCCGGTGAAGCTCTGGCCAGGCAAGCACCGCGAGCCCGATGTCGTCTTCGTCCGTACCAGCGCCGAGGACCTTCGCAGGAGCAAGTACCTCACCCGACCGGACCTCGTCGTGGAGGTCGTGAGCCCCGAGGACCCCGAGCGCGACTGGATCACCAAGCTCCGGGAGTACCCCAAGGCCGGCGTCAAGGAGTACTGGATCGTCGACCCCCGGAGGGCCGTGATCGCCGTGTACACGCTCCAGCGGCGTTCGTACAAGCTCCACGGCGAGTTCCGCAAGGGCCAGCGCGCGACCTCGCGGCTCCTCGAGGGATTCTCGGTGGCGGTGGAGGTGGCCCTCGCTGGCGGGGAGTGAGGGCGGCAAATCGGCCCTACAGGGCGAACCGCTCCCCGGGGCACGGCACGTCCACCCGGGGGAACCCCCGGGCGCGGAGGTGCTCCGCGAGCTTGAGCGATTGGCTCTCCTCGCCGTGCACGAGGAACGTGCGGGCCGGGGGCGCCTTCAGCCGCCCGAAGAAGCGGGTGAGCTCGTCCCGGTCGGCATGGCCGCTGAGGCCCGAGATCTCGCAGATCTGGGCGCGCAAGGGGTACTCCTCGCCGAAGAGCTTGATCGCCTCGGCGCCCTCGGCCACGCGGCGGCCGAGGGTGTGCTCGGCCATGTAGCCCACGATGAGGATCGTGCTGCGCGGGTCCGGCGCGATGCGCTTCAAGTGGTGGAGGACGCGGCCGGACTCCATCATGCCCGAGGCGGCGATGATCACCGCCGGGATCCTCAAGTCGTTGAGGGCCTTCGACGCCTCCGCCTCGCGGATGTACGTGAGCCGGTGGAAGCCGAAGGGGTCCTTGCCGGTCTCGAGGAACTTCAAGGTCTCCGCGTCGTAGCACTCCGGGTGGGCTCGGAACACGTCGGTGGCGTTCGCCGACAGGGGGCTGTCGACGAAGATCGGGAGCGGCGGGAGCGCGCGCTCGAGGAAGAGCTGGTGGAGGTGGTAGACCACGTTCTGGGTGCGCCCCACGCTGAACGCGGGGATCAGCACCTTGCCGCCCCGGGCCCGCGTCGCCGCGACGACCTCGCGAAGGCGCGCCTTCACGTCGACGTCGGCGGCGTGGAGCCTGTCTCCGTACGTGGACTCGCTCAAGAGCACGTCCGCTTCGCGGGGCGGCGCCGGGTCGCGGATGATGGGCGCGCGGGGGCGCCCCACGTCGCCCGTGAAGACGAGCTTGAGCCTGCGCCCGGCCTCGTCGAGCTCGAGGTGGGTCACCGCCGAGCCCAGCATGTGCCCGGCGTCCTCGAAGCGGAGCGCCACGCCGGCGGCCACCCTCACCTCGTGACCGTAGGGGATGCCCTCGAACTGCTCGAGGCAGCGCTCGACGTCATCCTCGAGGTAGAGCGGCTCGAAGGGCGCCTGGCCCTTCCGCAGGCGCTTCGCGTTGACGTGCTCCACGTCTCGCTCCTGGATGTGGGCCGAGTCTCGAAGCATCCACTCGCAGAGGTCGCGAGTGGCCGGGGTGCAGACGATCCGGCCCCGGAAGCCGTTCCGCGTGAGCTGCGGCAGGTTTCCCGAGTGGTCGATGTGAGCGTGGGAGAGGACGACGTTGTGGACCTCGCTGGGCTTGAAGGGGAGCGAGCGGTTCCGCTCGAAGGCGAGCTTGCGCTTCCCCTGATAGAGGCCGCAGTCGAGGAGGAGCTTCGATCCGTTCACCTCGAGGAGGTGCATGGAGCCCGTCACGGTGCGGGCGGCGCCGTGGAAATGGATCTGCATGGGTCCGCCTCAGATCTCGAGCACCTTCGGGAACACGTTCAGGTTCCTGCAGCCGTCCTTCGTGATCACCACCGTATCCTCGAGGCGCACGGCGCCCACCCCGGGGTAGTAGAGCCCCGGCTCCACGGTGACGACCTGGCCCTCCGCGATCCGCGACTCGATCTTCCCGATCCGCGGCGACTCGTGGATGTCGAGGCCGATCCCGTGGCCCGTGCTGTGGATGAAGCCCGTCTTCTTGCCCGCCACCTCCTCATTCGCGTTCCCTCGGTCCTTGAAGAGCCTCGAGACCTCCTCGTGGACCTTGTGTCCCTCGGCGCCGTCCTTGAGGAGGGAGAAGGCGAGGTCCTGAGCGTCGAGCACGTCCCGGTACAGCTTGCGAGCCTCCGGCGTCGCCTTGCCTCGCACCACGGTCCGGGTCATGTCGCCCCAGTAGAGCGTCGCGAGCGATCGCGGGAAGATGTCGAGGATGATGGTCTTGTGGGCCGGCAAGGGTCCGCTCCCGCGCGTGTGCGGGTCGGCGCCCTGGTCGCCGCCGGCCACGATGGGCTGCGCCGCGAGGCAGTCCCGCTCCAGCAGGAACCGCTGGATCTCGAGCCGCAGGCGCTCCGCGGTGAGGACCTTCCCTCCGTGGTAGAGCAAGTCGCCGCGGATCTCGCTCTCCCGCAGGATCGAGACCGCGAGGTCCATGGCCGCCTCGTTGTGCAGCTGCGTGTCCTCGATGGCACGGATCTCGTCGGGGCGTTTCACGGTGCGCGCGGGGAAGAAGGGGTCATCCCGCAGCTTGAGGACGTAGCCCCGCTCCCGGAGCCGTTCGGCGTGAGCGGCCGGGAAGCCCGCGGGCACCGTGAGGCTGCGGATGCCGCGCTCTCTCAGGTAGAGGTCGAGGACCGTGGTGAGGCGCACGGGCTCGTCCGCGGCCCGCAGCCTGTCCTCGTAGGGCGTCGTGGAGACGATCTCGTCGACCTCCGCCTCGGCACCGGCCCGGCCGTACTCGAGGTCGTTGACGAGGAGCGTCTTCTTCCCCTCGGCCTCGAGGTACATGACGGTGACGCTCACGAGGAAGCGCGTCGCATAGTAGAGGTCGGCGTCGGTCTCGCTCTCGCCGATGATGAGGACGTTCTCGCCGTGGTCCGCCCTGATGCTCTCGCGCTGGGCCATCGCCCCCCTCACTCCGAGAAGCCGCCCTTCTCGAGGCCGGCCTTCAGGTCGGCGAGGAACCGGTCGGCCAGGGCCCCGTCGATGAGCCGGTGGTCGAAGGAGAGGCTCAGGAAAGCCATGGACCTCACCGCGATGGCGTCCGCATCCTCGAGGACGACCGCACGCTTCGTCACGGCGCCGACGCCCAGGATTGCGACCTGGGGCTGGTGGATGATGGGCGTGCCGAAGAGGCTCCCGAAGACCCCGGGGTTGGTGATGGTGAAGGTGCCGCCCCGCACTTCCTCGGGCCGGAGCCGCTTCGAGCGGGCCCGCTGCGCGAGGTCGGCGATGGCCACCGCGGTCTCGGAGATGCTCTTCCGGTCCGCCTGCCTGAGCACGGGCACGATGAGGCCCTCGTCGAGCGCGACGGCCACGCCGATGTTGACGTCGTCGTGGTAGCGCACGCTCTTCCCTTCGACCGAGGCATTGATATCGGGGAACCTCCGGAGGGACCGCGCCGCCGCCTGCACGATGAACGGCATGTAGGTGAGCTTGACCCCGTGCCGCTCGAGGATGCCCGGCGCCAGGGCGTCCCTCGCCGCCCTGACCTCCGTCATGTCCACCTCGAAGACGCTCGTCACGTGGGCCGAGGTCCGCCGGCTCGCGAGCATGTGCTCGGCGATCTGCTGGCGCATGACGGTCATGGGCTCGACCCGGTCCTCGGTCGACCCCGGTGCCGGGGTCGCGGCGCCGGCCCGCGTCTCCTCGATGCGGCGCAGGATGTCCTCCTTCGTGACGCGCCCGGCGGTCCCCGAGCCCGCGAGCGTCGCGAGGTCGATCCCGTGCTCGGCCGCGAGCCTGCGCACGAGCGGCGACGACCTGGCGCGCAGGCCCTCCTCGGCGGTCGTGGCGGCGGTGGCGGACGCCGCCGCAGGTGACTCGGCGCTGCCGGAGGTCCGGGTCGCCACCGGCGCATCGGCCTTGCCGGCGATCGTGCTCGCGGTCGAGGCCGCGGAGCGCCTCCCGTCCGCCCCGACCTGCGCATCCCGCGCTTCCTGCTCTTCCCGAGCCTCCCGAGCCTCTCCCGCATCTCCCGCTTGTTCCGGCGCCGAGCCGTCCCCGATCACGCAGACCGTCGTGTGCACGGGGACCGTCTCGCCCTCCTTGACGAGGACGCGGAGGAGGTATCCGTCCTGGGGGGCGGGGATCTCCGTGTCCACCTTATCGGTCGAGATCTCGAAGAGGGGCTCGTCGCGGAGTACCTTGTCGCCGACCTTCTTGTGCCACTTGACGAGGGTCCCCTCGGCGATGCTCTCCCCCATCTGGGGCATGGGCACTTCGGTCGTCACTTCAACGGGCTCCAGCAGGGTCCTGAAAAGTGTGCCGCGGCCGGCGGGTGGAATCATACGCAGGCGGCGCCGGTTTGTCACCTCGAAGGCCGCCGCGCTACAGGTCTCGGCCTTCCCGCACCGACATCGGGACGGCGAGACCATGTTGAAACAGCCCGACGAGAGGATCGGAAGGATCTTCAAGACCCTGGTCGACGTGCCGTCCTTGCCCGCGGCGGTGCAGAAGCTCCTCAAGCTCTCCGACAAGGACTCGAGCCCCCGCGAGTTCGCCGACATCGTCGCCACGGACCAGGGGCTCACGGCGAAGGTCCTGCGCCTCGTGAACAGCGCCTTCTACTCGCTGAGGACGCCGATCTCGTCCCTCCGCCACGCGAGCTCCCTTCTCGGAACGAAGACCCTGAAGAGCATGGCGCTCAGCGTGTCCGTGATGAACCTCTTCAACAAGTCCTGCGCCGGGTTCGATCCCTTCCTCTTCTGGAAGCACTCGATCGCCGTGGCCGTAGGCTGCCAGAGGCTCGCGGCGCGCTTCCTGCCCGCCCAGGAGGAGGACCTCTACGTCGTGGGGCTGCTCCACGACGCGGGGGTCGTGCTCCTGGCGCAGCACCTCGCGGCGGATTACCCCTACGTGCTGAAGCTCGCCGCGGAGGGGCGCAGGCTCACCGAGGTCGAGGAGCAGGCCTTCGGGATCTCCCACGCGGAGCTGGGCTGCACGCTCGCCACGCGCTGGAGGCTTCCCGGCCTCGTCTGCGAGTGCATCCGCCACCACGAGACGGCGGATGGCGGGCGCGGCGCCCTCGACCCCGCAGTGGCCCGCGCCGTGGACCTTGTGCGGCTCGCCGACGAGTGGGCGGTGCACGCGGGGCTCGACTTCCTCGGCCCGCGGCGCGAGGCGGCGCCGCCCGCGCCGGAGGCGCCCGCGTGGACCGGGCTCGACGCGCCGGGGCTCGCCAGCCTCCTCGAGGGCCTCGCGGGAGAGGTCGCCGAGCGCGAGCGCTGGTACGCGCCGCAGGTGGAGCCGGCGCCGGCGTAAGGGGGGCGAAGTCCTGGAATTCGGCAAGCACCCACGGGGTGTGGTAGAATCCTCGACGTCGAGCCCTTCCACTCTGGAGAAACGGCATGCCGAGCAAACTGCAGGCGGAACTGATTCGTTTTCACAGATTCATCTCCGACCGGCTCGGGCAGGGGGCCGGGGACCTGTCGCCCGAAGAGGCTCTCGATTTGTGGCGCGCGGAGAATCCATCACCCGACGAGCATGCCGAGGCGGTCGCCGCGCTGAGGGAGGCGATCGCGGACATGAAGGCTGGCGACTCAGGTCAGCCGCTCGAGGAGTTTGACCGGGAGTTTCGAGAGAGGCGGGGACTCGGCCCGGGGCGATGAGCTTCACGGTCCACGTCCTCTTCCGGGCCCGCGTCGATGTCGACAGCATCCACGACTGGATCGCCAAACGCTCTCCTGGCGGGGCCGTCCGCTGGTACACGGCTTTCCTTGAAGCTGCCGCGGGTCTACGGGAGAGCCCAGGAAGCTGTGGGCTCGCCCCCGAGAGCGCGTCCCTCCAGATCGGGGTGAGACAGCGCTTTTTCAGGACGCGCCGGGGGGGCCTCCACCAGGAGGAAGTCGCCGAGCGCGAGCGCTGGCATGCGCCGCAGAAGGAATCGGCGCCGGCGTAGGGGGGCCCCCGGCCGCGAGGGCTCAAGATGGCGGGGGCGCATGGGAATCGAACCCACCTACCGTGTTGTTCGCACGGCACCAAGGATTTGAAGTCCCGGAGGCCCACCAGGTGCCTTTTCACCCCCGCACCGCGCTGGGCAGGGGGACACCTTACCAGGGGATGGGCGGACGCGCCAGCATGGCTTCGCGTCCGAGGCGGCAGCCGATAGCTTGGAGCCGGCAGCCGGGCGCGAAGTCGTCCTTGACCCGAGGTTCGGTCGAGGATCGGGTCCCTGGCCTCGGGGCGCTCTGCCTGGTGGGGGGGCGATTTGACCTTGTCCGCTCCGGCGTGACCTGCTTACCATGGGGCTCGCGGACGGTCCTCCAGCGGGCGGACCGGTCCGCGCGGACGAAGGGCATGGCAGGTGCTCCCTGCCACGCAAGGAGGCAAGGAGGCAAGGAGGCCACGAGTGAGCACGACTCTATCGAGACGACTGTCGAGTTGGCGGATCGCGGCGTTCGCTCTCGCGTGCGCCTGCGCCGGCGCGCTTCCCCGGTCCGGGGCCCTCGCCCAGGGCGGCGGGCTTCAGATCTACCCCCCCGACGCCGTCGTGGACGGCAGGACGGTGGCCGACTGGGGCGCCTGCTGGTGGTGCTGGGTCGCGTCCATCCCCGGCGCCGACAACCCCCTCTTCGACGAGACGGGCGAGAAGTGCACGGTGGCCCAGTCGGGGCCCGTCTGGTTCCTCGCGGGCATCCTCAACGAGTCCGGCAAGGCGGACCGATCGCAGTGCGTCGTCCCCGCCGGGAAGAAGATCCTCGTGCCGGTCCTCAACTGCGGGAGCTTCGAGACGACGGTCCCGTGCGCCGGCCTGCCCGCCGGCTGCGCGGCCCTCGACGACACCGACCTCCTGGATGTCACCGCGGACGGCGTCCCCGTCCCCAACATGAGGGGCTACCGGGTCCTCTCGAGGTGCTTCACGTGCGCGCTCCCGGAGGACAACATCCTCGACGTGGCCGGGGGGGACTACAACCTGATCAGCGATGGCTTCTACCTGCTCTTCGAGCCGCCGGCGCCGGGCGACCACACCATCTCCTACAAGTCGGGGGTCGGCGACTTCCGCCTGGAGATCAGCTACGAGCTCACCGTCGTGCCGTCCCTCCGGCGCGGGGATGTGAACGGCGACGGCATCGTCAACATCGCCGACCCGGTGAGCCTGCTCAACTGTCTCTTCCTGGGATCCGTGTGCCCCTCCTGCCCCGACGCGGCGGACGCGGACGACGACGGCAGGCTGATCCTCACCGACTCGATCTACACGCTGAACTGGCTCTTCCTGGGCGGGCGCCCGCCTCCGCCTCCGGGCCCGGAGGACTGCGGCGCCGACCTGACCCCGGATGCGCTCGAGGCCTGCGTTTCCGAATGCCAGTCCTGTCCGACCTGCGCGCCTTGCGGAGGGCTCACACCCAAGGAGGGGTGACGGGCAGCTCCCGGGGGCTGCCCGGGAGGCTGTCTCACCGGGCCAGGCAGACTCACCGGGCCAGGTAGACCCATGCCGCGGTGTTGGCCGGGCTCAGGATCACGAGATCCTCCCTGCCGTCGCCCGTAAGGTCCCCGTGGGCCATCACGTGGTTCACGACGACGGCGGGCTCCGCATGGAACCACCAGTCCGGCGAGGGCGGGAAGGGCGCGTCCCCGGATGCCGGCCGCTGGAGGAAGACCGCCACGCGCTGGAGGCCGGTGTCGTTGTTGAGCACGCTTCCGAGGATGTCCGGGAGGCCGTCCGCGTCGAGGTCCAGGACGGCGATCGAGGTGAACGAGCTCGCCGGATTGGTCGAGGTGGCCCGGAGCTCGAGCGTGCCCGCGGCCGCCTGCAAGTAGACCAGGAAGGAGTGGCGGCTCTGGTTCACCACCACGAGGTCTTGCTTGCCATCGCCGTTCAGGTCGGCGGCCTCGACGAGCTTTGGCTTGTCGGCGAGGCGGTGCTCGACGGGCGCCTCGAAGGGGAACGCCGGTCCACCGTCCCGGGGCGCCTGGTGGTACACGCGGAAGGATGGGGCCGTCCCGGCGCCTGCGACGACGAGGTCCTTGAGCCCATCGCCGTCGAAGTCGCCCACGGTCATGGAGGTCGCAGGAACCTCGAAGGCCACGACCTCGGGGCTCGGCTCGAGTCCCGCCGGGCCCTGGAGGTGCACCCGGACCGCGGCTTCGGACTCGTCGGCCACGCAGACGTCGCTCTTGCCGTCGCCGTTCAAGTCGGCGATCGCCACCGAGAACGGCGCCGGCCCCACGGGGATTTCCGTATCGGGCGAACGGGGACCGTCCTCGACGGGGACGCCCAGGGAGCCGCAGCCGGAAGGCGTGCGGCAGTCCCGCTGCGCGAAGACGCTGAGCAGTCCCGAGGCCCTGTTGATGAGGACGAGGTCGTTCCGGCCGTCCGCGGTGACGTCGCCGGTGGCCACGAGGCTCAGGTCCGAGGTGAACGCGCTCGGGTCGGGGTCCCGGCGTGAGGGGGCCAGGGAGTACGTCGCTTGCTCGAGGAGGGTCCCGCCGGGGACCTGCAGGAAGATCTGCACGGCCTGGGTCGCGCGGTCGGCGATGGCGAGGTCGGCTCTCCCGTCGCCGTCCACGTCACCGATCGCAAGCGATGTGGGCTTCTCGCCCGCCCGGAGCCGCAAGCTGGGCTCGAGGGGAAGGGTGCCGGCGGGCCGCTGGAGGAAGGTCCTCAGCGTGGCGGAAGAGCGGTGCGCGACGGCGAGGTCCAGGCGGCCGTCGGCATCGAAATGCCCTGCGCCCAGGGCCGTGGGTCCGCTGTCGACGAGCAGGGTCTGGCTGAGCGCGGCCGAGAAGCCGAAGGAACGGTCGCTCTGGACGCTCTGCAGGAAGACCCTCGCCGCCGAGGACGAGGACCAGCAGACCGTCAGGTCCTGCCGCCGGTCTCCGTCGAAGTCCGCGACGGCCATGGCCGTCGGGTTCGGATCGACCACGAGGCTCTCCTGGAGGGAGAGGAGACCGGACTCCTGGCGGAAGAGGTCCAGGGACGCCGGGGCGGCCGCAGGGGCTTGATTCAACACCACGAGGTCGCCGTCGGAATCGCCATCCAGATCGGCGACGGCCGCAGACCTGGGGCTCGCGGTGGTCGCCAGGTCGTACCTCCAGGCCAGAGCGCGGCCGTCGGGCCGCGCGTACACCGAGACCGAGCGCGACTCGAAGGTCGCCACCAGCACGTCCTCGCGCCGGTCCCCATCGACGTCGCCGATGGCGACCTGGTGCTGCCCGGGCGCGTCGACGAGGAGGCCGGGGCCCTCGAAGTCAACGGCGCCGGGGGCGCCGGCCTTGCGGAAGTACACGGCGACCGAGCCGTTCGTGGAGACGGCGATGTCCTTCCTCCCGTCGCCGTCGAGGTCTCCCGCGGCGGCCGAGACCGGCCGCTTGACGACGGAGAGGGTGCAGGGACAGGCCGCGAGCGGCGCCTCTCCCGCGGGAACGCCCGGGAGCTGGAGGAAGAACACGATCCGGCTCGAGCCCTGGTCGAGGATCGCCAGGTCGTCGCGGCGGTCCTCGTTCCAGTCGCCCGTCAAGCCGACCTTGGGGCCGTCGAGGTCTCCCTCCAGCGGCAAGCCTCCCAGGTCCGGCAAGTTGCCGAAGCTGTCTTGGAGGAAGAGGCGGACTTGGCCCCTGGTCGAGAACAGCGCCGCGAGGTCCTGCCGCCCATCGCCGTCGAAGTCCCCCACGGCCAAGGAGCTGTCCCCCGGCGGGGTGCCCGTGCTGGGCCTCTGGTGAGGGACGAGCGGCTCCAGCTCGAGGGGGAAAGTCGCCTCGGGGGATGGCGACGCCTCGGAGTCGATCGCCGTGGCCCGCAGCCTCACCCTCGATGCGAGAGACACGCCGGCGAGGCCGAGGTCCCTGCCAGCGTCCCAGACGAAGGAGTGAATGACTCCCCCGGGCGAGCTGGCGAGCTCTCTCAGGGGGACGCTGACCTCGAGCTCGTAGCGGGTGCCTGGACGGAAGGTCGCCGGCAGTTCCTCGCCGGCGAGGGGCTCGAGGACGAGGACGGAGTCGCGAGGGTCGAACCCGGCCACCACCGCCCGGACGTCCAGGCCGTCCTCGTCGTGGAGGCGGATGGGCCGGCCCAGGGGCGAGAGGTCCGCGGCCGTGAGTCCCACCGTCTCGCCGTCTCCGGGCGTCCCGGCCAGGAGGAAGGGAGGCGGGGGCAGGGCCGCGGGCCCTTCCACACCCGGGGGCGCGTGGAGGAGGCCCCTTTGCACGAGGTCGCTCACCCGGACGCGGCCGGGCGGCAGACCCGATGAATCGTCGATGGCGCCTCGGACGGCGACCCGCGCTCCGGTCAGGGTGCGGAGCCGCCTCCGGATGGACTCCGCCTCCGCCCCTCGCCTCCAGGGAAGCTCGGCGAGGAAGGCGAGGTCTTCGGGGGACGGGTTGTCGAGAGAGCCGATCCAGCCCTCGGCGACGAGGAGGCCCAGGTCCTGGATCTCCTCTCCCGGAGCTGCCCACTGGGGCACGACGGTGACGCGGTGGCCCTCCGGGTCCCTGACCAGCAGGCTCAAGGGAACTTCGAAGGACCGGTCCGAGGTCGAGCCCGGATCCAGGAGCACCGCCGAGGGGTCCGCGTTGTTGTCGGCGACGAACGCCTCCGTGACGGACCAGCCACCGGCGTACGTCCCGTCGTCAGGCCGCAGGCGGAGCCGCACTCGGCGCGGCGTGTTCCCCAGGTCCTGGACGGCGTCCCAGAAGAACTGGACGTCCGCGCCTTCCCGTGTGGCCTGGACCCGGTCGAGCGCGGTCGCGGGCGTCTCCTGGTCCGCGGGGGTCAGCGCCGGCCTTGCGGGGCGCCAGCACTGCGGCGCTCCCGGCGGGCAGGCGAGGTCATCCAGGGCATACTCCACATCCACCGAGACCTGGTCCCCGGAGGAGTCCTTGACCCGGAAGCGGAGCCCCACGAGGCCCACGTACGGCTCCGGGCGAGGGAAGCTCGGGTCGATCGCCAGCTCCGGAGCGTCGTTGCCCACGGCCACGACGAAGTCCGCGGGCCTGGGCGCTCCCGTCACTCGCACCCTCAAGGTGATCGCGTCCTTGTAGCCGGACCCGAGCTGGCTGGCGAAGTCCCAGAGCCGGTGGTGGTCCATGCCCGAGGGCGCGGTCTCCAGGTCCCTGAGGCTGGTCTGGTCGCCGACGATCAAGAGGGGCTCCGAGCGCTGACCGTCGTCGAAGGAGAACGCCACGTCCGCCGGGTCGGAATCGGCGTCCACCAGGCGGAAGCGAATGTGTGCCGGCGACCGCTTGTGCTCAAGCAGCTCGAGCTGGGCGAGGACCGGCGGCGAGTCGGCGCGGCCCTCGCCGGGGCGTGTCGAAGAGACAAGGCCCAGGGCGATGCCCGCCGCCCCTGCATAGCATCCGGCGAGCCCCGCCGGCAGGAGCAGGCAGGTGACGAGCATCCATCTCGGCAGCATTCCCATCGACGCTTGCGACCCTCTCTTTCGGTGCACCCAAGTCTCCCGCCCGGGCGCGGCAGGATCAAGGCCCCGTGTCGAGAGCCGACGAGGCCCGCGGCCAGAGCATAAGCAGAGTTTATGAATAATTTCGATTGCCATTAACAACGCTTGTGGTACATTCCGAACTCTTCCCATGTACTTCGAGACCCTCAAGATCTTCTGCGACGTCGTGCGCTACCACAGCTTCTCGCGGGGGGCGAGCGCGAACGGCGTGAGCCAGCCCGCCGCGAGCCAGGCCGTCCACCAGCTCGAGCGCCGCCTCGAGGTGCAGCTCGTCGACCGCTCGAAGCGGCCCTGGGAGCTGACTATCGAGGGGAAGCTCTACTTCGAGGGCTGCCAGGACATCGTGAGCCGCTACTTGGAGCTCGAGGAGGCGGTCCGGAGGCGCGATGGGACGCCCGGGTACAAGGTACGCGTGGCCGCGATCTACTCGGTGGGCCTCCAGGACATGAGCCACTACGTCGAGCGGTTCCGCGAGGAGGCGCCGGGGGCGGACGTGGAGCTCGAGTACATGCACCCGGCGCGCGTGTACGAGACGGTCCTGGGCGACGAGGCGGACCTCGGGCTCATCGCCTTCGTCCAGGGGCGCCACGACCTCGTGACCCTCCCATGGCGCAACGAGGAGATGGTCCTCGCCTGCCTCCCCGGCCACCGGCTCGCGCGCCGCCGGTCCGTCAGGCCCTCGGACCTCGAGGGGGAGCCCTTCGTGAGCTTCCAGAAGGACCTGCCCATCCGCCGCGAGATGGACCGGTTCCTGCGGCGGCACGGCGTCCGCGTGAAGGTCGCCGCCGAGTTCGACAACGTGGCCAACGTCAAGCAGGCGGTCGAGGAGGGCGCGGGCGTCGCGATCCTCCCCGAGCCGACCCTGCGCCGGGACGTCGAGCGCCGCGCGCTCGGGGCCGTCCCCTTCTCGGGGGCGCCCTTCTTCCGGCCGGTCAGCATCATCTACCGGCGCAAGAGGCGCCTCAACGCGGCGGTCCTGAAGTTCATGGACCTCCTGCGCCAGACGAACGGGACGGCGCTTCCTCTCACTGCGATCCGGGGACGGCGGGGGGAGGCGAAAGGAGATCGGAGACGGCAAGGCAAGGGGCAGGGTGGGCCCGCGCCAGCCGCGCGGAGGGTCTAGGTCGTCATCATCGGCTCCCCGCCGAGGCGGGGAGGTGGGGTTACTGCAATGACCAGCACAGGGTTTCCGGAAAAGCAAGGCCTGTACGATCCGGCGTTCGAGCACGAGTCCTGCGGCGTGGGCTTCGTCGTGGACGTGAAGGGGCGGAAGTCGAACGCGATCGTGAGGAAGGCCCTGACGACCCTCTTGAACCTGTCGCACCGCGGCGCCTGCGGCTGCGAGGCCAACACCGGGGACGGCGCCGGGATCCTCCTCCAGATCCCCCACGCGTTCTTCCAGAAGGAGGCCGCCAAGCTCGCGATCGAGCTCCCTGCGCCCGGGAGCTACTCCGTGGGCAACGTGTTCCTTCCCCGGGAGCCCGCGGCGCGCCTAGCCTGCGAGCGCGTCTTCGAGAGGGTGGTCGAGAAGGAGGGGCATCGCTTCCTCGGGTGGCGCACGGTGCCCGTCGACAACTCCTCGCTCGGAGAGACGGCCCGGCGCGCGGAGCCCGTGATACGGCAGGCCTTCATCGCGAACGGCGGCCTCCCGGACCCCATGGCCTTCGAGCGGAAGCTGTACGTGATCCGCAAGTTCGCCAGGAGGGCCGTGCGGAGCTCGGACATCCCGGGGCGGGGCGAGTTCTACCTTCCCAGCCTCTCGGCCCGGACGATCGTCTACAAGGGCATGCTGATCTCCTACCAGCTCCCGCTCTACTTCCCCGAGCTCGACGACCCCTCCATGGAGTCGGCCCTGTGCCTGGTCCATTCCCGCTTCAGCACGAACACCTTCCCGAGCTGGGCCCGGGCCCACCCCTACCGGTACCTGGCCCACAACGGCGAGATCAACACGCTCCGGGGGAACATCAACTGGATGCACGCGCGCGAGAAGCTCTTCCGCTCGCCGCTCTTCGGCGATGACCTGCGCAAGATCGTCCCCGTGATCGACACGGACGGCAGCGACTCGGCCATGTTCGACAACACCCTCGAGATGCTCGTCCTCACGGGCCGGTCGCTCCCGCACGCGGTGATGATGATGATCCCGGAGCCCTGGAGCGGCCACGAGACCATGAGCGACGAGAAGAAGGCCTTCTACGAGTACCACGGCTGCCTCATGGAGCCCTGGGACGGCCCTGCCTCGATCGCCTTCACGGATGGCGTGCGCATCGGCGCGGTCCTGGACCGGAACGGCCTCCGTCCCTCCCGGTACTACGTGACGAAGGACGGCCTCGTGATCATGGCCTCCGAGGTGGGGGTGCTCGACGTCCCCGCGGACAAGCTGCTGCAGAAGGGCAGGCTCCAGCCGGGGCGCATGTTCCTCGTGGACACCGAGGAGGGCCGCATCGTCGACGACGAGGAGCTGAAGTCTCGCATGGCCAGGGCCAAGCCCTACCGGAAGTGGCTCGATAAGAACCTGGTGGCCCTCGAGGACCTGCCGGAGCCGCCGCACGTCCAGGAGCCCGACCACGAGACGGTGCTCCTCCGCCAGCAGGCCTTCGGGTACACCATGGAGGATCTGCGGCTCCTCATGGGGCCCATGGCGAAGGACGGCGTCGAGGCGCTCGGGTCCATGGGCACGGACACGCCGCTCGCGGTCCTCTCGGACAAGCCTCAGCCCCTCTACAACTACTTCAAGCAGCTCTTCGCCCAGGTCACGAACCCGCCCGTCGACTCGATCCGCGAGGAGATCATCATGTCCACCGGTGTCACCGTGGGCGCCGAGGGGAACCTGCTCGATCCCAAGCCCGCGAGCTGCCGGCACTTGAAGCTCAAGGCTCCCGTCTTGAAGAACGAGGAGCTGGAGAAGCTGCGTCACGTGGACCGGCCGGGCCTCAAGGCGCGCACCCTGCCGATCCTCTTCAAGGCCGCCGAGGGCGGGCGCGGGCTCGAGGAGGCCATGGCGGACCTTTTCCGGAAGGCGGACGAGGCCATCGACGAGGGGATCACGCTCCTGGTGCTCTCGGACCGGGGCATCGACCGCGAGAACGCCGCCATCCCTGCCCTCCTTGCCGTCTCGGGGCTCCACCACCACCTGATCCGCGAAGGCACGCGCACGGAGATCGACATCGTCCTGGAGTCGGGCGAGCCCAGGGAAGTGCACCACTTCGCGCTCCTCATCAGCTACGGGGCCTCGGCGGTGAACCCGTACCTCGCCTTCGAGTCGCTCGACGACATGATCCGCCAGGGGATGCTCACGGAGATGGAGCACGACGCGGCCGTCAAGAACTACGTGAAGGCCGCCGTGAAGGGCGTGGTCAAGGTCATCTCGAAGATGGGCATCTCGACGATCCAGAGCTACCGCGGGGCCCAGATCTTCGAGGCCATCGGCCTCAACCAGTCGATGATAGACAAGTACTTCACCTGGACGCCGTCCAGGGTCGAGGGAGTCGGGATCGACGTGGTCGCGCGCGAGGTCCAGATCCGCCACGAGCAGGCCTTCCCCGAGAGGCCCGTCAAGGGGCGCGTGCTCGAGGTCGGAGGCCAGTACCAGTGGCGTCGCGACGGCGAGCACCACCTCTTCAACCCGGAGACGGTCCACAAGCTCCAGCACGCCTGCCGCACGGGCGACTACGGAGTCTTCAAGGAGTACTCGAGACTGGTGGACGACCAGTCCGAGCGGCTCTGCACGCTGCGCGGTCTCTTCGAGCTCAAGCTCCTTCCCGAGCCCATCCCCATCGACGAGGTCGAGCCCGTCGAGTCTATCGTCAAGCGATTCAAGACGGGCGCCATGTCCTACGGCTCCATCTCGAAGGAGGCGCACGAGTCCCTGGCCATCGCCATGAACCGGCTCGGCGGCAAGTCGAACACCGGTGAGGGCGGTGAGGACCCGGCGCGGTACGTGCTCGACGAGAACGGCGACTCGCGCAACAGCGCGATCAAACAGGTCGCCTCGGGCCGGTTCGGCGTCACCAGCCACTACCTCGTCAACGCCCTGGAGCTGCAGATCAAGATCGCCCAGGGTGCGAAGCCCGGCGAGGGCGGGCAGCTCCCGGGCCACAAGGTCTACCCCTGGATCGCCAAGGTGCGGTACTCGACCCCTGGCGTCGGGCTCATCTCGCCGCCCCCGCACCACGACATCTACTCGATCGAGGACCTGGCCCAGCTCATCCACGACCTCAAGAACGCGAACTCCTCGGCCCGGATCAGCGTGAAGCTCGACGCCGAGGTCGGCGTGGGGACCGTGGCGGCCGGCGTGGCGAAGGCGCACGCCGACGTGGTCCTCATCTCCGGCCACGACGGCGGCACCGGGGCGTCGCCGCTCACGAGCATCAAGCACGGCGGCGTCCCCGGGGAGCTGGGGCTGGCCGAGAC
>JACQVW010000770.1 GCA_016209535.1 Planctomycetota bacterium
GCCGACGCGGACGACTCGGGCACGCTCGAGATCACGGACGCCATCCGGTTGCTCCTCCACCTCTTCGCCGGTGGACCGGCCCCGCCCGAGCCGTACCCCGAGGCGGGGGAGGACCTGACGCCCGACGGGCTCACCTGCGGAGATTGAGAGGAGGCGCTGGAGATGAGCACAGCTCGTAGGTTCCTCCCGTGCGCGCGCCACGCGTGCGCGGCCCTCGCCCTCCTCGCTTGCGCCGCGCCGGCCCTGCCCGCCACTGTGACGGGGAGCTTCGAGGCGCCGCTCTTCGGCCTCCGCGGCGCCCGGGTCCCCGTGCGGCTCGTCTTCCGTGACGAGGCTGGCCAGCCGCTCGCGGCCGCCGTCGCCTTCCAGCTCGCGGTCACGGGGAAGGCCGTCTTCGCCGGCCCCGCGCGGGAGGGAAGGATCGTCTTCGGCGAGGGGACCCCCTTCCTCGGCGGCGAGACCGAGGCCGGCGTCTTCGAGGTCGACCTCGAGGACCCCGTGGCCGAGGCCCTCGCGTTCCACTTCTCGGAGACGTCGGCCCTTGGCGTGGGGCCCCTCGTGCAGACGCTCTTCGCCGACGGGGCGGACGGCCCGCGCCCTCTCCTCCACGGGAAGACGCTGGGCGGGCGGCCCCACTCCTGGGCCATCGCCGAGGCGCCGGGCGCCGAGGGCCGCGCGTGGTGGAGCGGGCCGGTCCAGCTCGAGGCGGACGGCGCGCTGCTCGTGAGGCCTCTCAGGATCCCGCAGCGCGGCGCGACGGTCCTCACTCTCGTCCACCGCTACGGGCTCGAGCCGCCTGAGTGCCTCGCGCCGGACGCGCGCCACGGCGCGCGCGTCGAGGCCGAGACGCGGCCGGGCGTGTGGACGGCGGTCGTGCCGGCGGGCGGGTACCCCGGCGCGGTGCGCGGCGCGTGCAGGAGCCCCATCGAGGGCCAGGAGGCTTTCGTCGGCTCGACGGGGGGGGCCTTCCGCCGGGACGCCTTCGACCTGAAGGCCCTCGCGGGCAAGCGGGGCACCATCCGCTTCCGCCTCGCGACGGGCTGCGACGCCTGCGGCGAGGGAGGCGAGGGGTGGACGATCGACGAGGTGCGCGTCGAGGCGACCGAGCTCGAGCTGAGGATCGTGGCGCCGGGCGAGGACCTGGACTCCGACGGGGCGGCGAACGAGGTCGAGCTCGCCAGGGGGAGCGACCCGACGGTCTCCGACACGGACGCGGACGGGCTGGGCGACGCCGCCGAGGACTCGACGGGCGTCTTCGCGGGCCCCGCGAGCGCGGGGACGGACCCGGCGTCGCCCGACACGGACTCGGGAGGGGTCCTCGACGGGCTCGAGGTCGCCCTCGGCACGAGCCCCCTCGACCCGGCGGACGAGCCTGCTCGCGAGGGGTTCGACCTCACGCTCCCGGCCGGCGCCGGACGCCTCTGGACGATCCGGGGCGACGGCACCGCCGGCGAGTCCGCGGCGGACCCGGTCCAGGCCATCTTCGCGGGCGCGGGAGGCTTCCGGCTCGGCGTCGGCAGCGCCCGCTTTCCTCGGCTCGCCGAGGGGCACCGCGCGAAGGCCGCCGGGGGCGCGCTCGTCCTCGGGCCCGAGGCGGTTGGGCCCGTCGCCGTCACGCGGCACCTCACGGTGCACGCCGAGCTCGGATACCTCCGCTACCTCGACCTCTTCGAGAACCGCTCGGCTGCGCGCGTCGAGGGCGACGTCGCCTACGCGAGCGAGCTCGCGTCGAAGCGCTGGGCCGAGGTGGAGGCGACGGCGACGGGCGCGCCCGAGTGGACGCCCGCCGACGGGCATGCGCACTTCAACGACCGGGACCCGACGGACGGGATGCCGTCCCTGCTCTGGCTCTACGCCAACGCGGGCTCGCGCCTCGAGCCCGACGCCGTGGGCCTCGAGTCCGGCGTGGCGAAGGTCCGCTTCAAGCTCGCCCTCGAGCCGGGCGAGCGGAAGGCCCTGCTCTTCTTCGCGGCCCAGAGCGCCGACCTCGACGCCGGGCGCGAGGCGGCGCGGCTCCTCGGGGCCGGCGGGCCCGAGGCGGCCCTCGGCATCTCGCCCGAGGACGAGGCGCTCGTGGTCAACATGGGCCTCGACCGAGACGGGGACGGGATCCCGGGCTTCCTCGAGGTCCAGGCCGGCCTCGATCCGCTCGACCCGCGCGACGCCGCGGGGGACCTCGACTCGGACGGCCTCACGAACCTCGAGGAGTTTCAGGCGGGCACCGACCTGCGGTCCCCCGACACGGACTCGGACGGCATCGCCGACGGCAAGGAGGTGAAGGAGCTGGGCACGGACCCGCGCTCGGGCGACACGGACTCGGACGGCGTGGGCGACGCGAAGGACCCGGTGCCGGCGGCGGCCCTCGCGGCGGTCCTCGCCGCGGACCCCTATGCCCTCGTTGGAGGCGCCGCGCGCGTCGAGGCGCGGGTCCTCGCGGGAGGCGAGCTCGCATCGGTCCCGGTGCGGCTCCGGCTCGAGGCGGAGGGCCCGGAGGCCGCTTTCCAGGGCCCCGTCGAGGAGGGGATCGCGCTCGATGGGCTCGGCACGCGGTCGGTCCTCGTCGAGGCGCGGGGCGGCCTGGCGCGCCTGCGGCTCGGCGCGGCGTCGAGCGGGAAGCGGACGATCAAGGTCGTGGACTCCGAGGCACAGGGCATCGCGCAGCGCAAGGGCACGCTCGAGGACTTCGAGGCGTCCGATGGCGGGTTCGAGCAGCAGGGCTTCGAGGTGCTCTGGGAGTGGGGCGAGGCTCCCGTCCCGCCCGGCGCCGCCTCGGGCACCAAGGTCTGGGGCACGGGGCTCACGCCGAGGCCCGGAAGGGAGGTGCTGGACATCCTGGCCACGCCCCAGTACGTGCTGGGATCGAGCGGCGAGCCCGCCCTCGAGATCTCGCACTTCCTCGAGCTCGGCCTCGCGGACATCGCCTTCGTGGCGATACAGGTGGAGGAGGAGGATCCAGAGCTCCTCGGAGAGCCCCTCCCGGGGACCCAGGGGAGGTACCAGAAGCTCTCGTTTCCCCTGGGCGGTTACCTCGGGAAGCGAGTGCGGTTCCTGTTCCTCGTCGGTCTCGAGGACCCGGGGAGCGTCCGGGGCTGGCTCATCGACGACTTCCGCCTGGACGACGCGAGCGGGAACGACGCCGTGGAGTTCCTCGAGCCCGGCGGCGACCTCGACGGGGACGGGCTCGACGACGGGACGGAGCTCGCGCGCGGCACCGACCCGGCGTCGCGCGACACGGACTCGGACGGCCTCGAGGACAAGGTCGAGACGGGGACGGGGGTCTTCGCGGGCGCCGGGGACACGGGCACGCTGGCCCTGGACCCGGACACGGACGACGGCGGCGAGGTGGACGGGAGCGAGGTCCTGGGGGGCCGGAACCCGCACGACCCTGCCGACGACGAGGCGCTCGTCGACCTCGGGCCCCCCGACTTCGGCGTGCGGCTCGCCGACGGGGGAGGGACGGAGTGGATCGCGACGGCGCTCGGGAGCGCTGTGCTTCTGGGCGACGACTCCTTCGTGCACATCAACGTGCTCACCGTCGAGGGCTTCGACGTCTTCGCCGAGACCGGCGTCCTCGCCGCCGGCGGGCGGACCCTCGTCATCCGCTCCGAGCCCGGCGAGCCCGGAGGCTTGACGGTGACGCGCAGCCTCTTCGTGAGCCCCGAGCGCCGGCTCCTCCGGTGGCTCGACGTCATCGAGAACCCCGGGGACCGCGAGGTCGAGGTCCCCATCGACCTTTTCGGCGGCGCGGAGTCTGTCGCGGGCGTCGAGGTCGCGGCCACGGGCAGCGGGGACCTGACCCTCGACCCCGGCGACGAGTCCTACGTGCTCCGCCTCGGCGCCGCGGAAACGGGCCCCTACCTGGGCCTCTACCTCCGGAGCCAGGACGCCCGCGTGCGGCCGCGGACGGCTGTCCTCGGCGAGGTGACCTCCACCGTCTCGTACTCCCTCAGGGTTCCCGCCAAGGGCCGCGCCGCGCTCTGCCACTTCGCGACGCTGGCCCCGAGCCTCGAGGAGGTGGAGCGCGTCTTCGCCGCGATCCGCGGCCTCGAGAACGCCGCGTTCGCGGACCTCCGCGACGAGGACCTCGATGAGGTCGTCAACTGGGTCGTCGACCGCGACAAGGACGGCCTCCCAGACGCCTACGAGCGGCGGCACGGCCTCGACCCGCTGGACCCGCGCGACGCCGCGGGCGACCCCGACTCCGACGGCCTCACGAGCCTCGAGGAGGAGCGCCTCGGCACCGACCCGCGGGAGGCCGACACGGACAAGGACGGCCTCGCCGACGGGAAGGAGGCGCGCGAGGCGGGCACGGACCCGCTGAGGAGCGACACCGACGGCGACGGCCTCGCGGACGGCGCCGATCCACTGCCGGTCGCGAGACTCGCGGCGCGCGTGCGGCCTACCGTGAACGCCATCGCCGGCGAGGAGGCGCGCCTCCGGGTGCGCCTCGAGATCGACGACCGCCGCGGCGCGCTCGCGGCCGGGGGGGACCTCACCGCCGTGCGGCTCGCGCTCGCGCTCGAGCGACCCCTGGAGGTCGTGCGCGTCGTGAGCGGCGAGCTCCTCGACGCGGGCGGCGGGCTCGCGCCGGTCTTCCGGCCCGGCGGCGAGTGGCTCGTCGTCGACCTGCGCTCCGCGGAGCCGGGCTCGGTCGGCGTGACCGTCGAGGACCGCGGCGGCTTCGGGATCGCCGGCGCGGCGGCCCTCTTCCGCTTCCTCGAGCCAGCGAGGGACGAGGAGCCCGACGGCCTCCCCAACCGCTTCGAGGTGGAGCGGGGGACGGACCCCCTTGCCGCGGACACGGACGGGGACGGCTTCCGCGACGCCCTCGAGACGGGGAGCGGCGTCATCGTGCCCTTCCTCGAGAGGGGCACCTTCCCCTGGACGGCCGACTCGGACGGCGACGGGGCGCGGGACCGCGACGAGGCGCTGCGCGGCTCCGATCCCCTCGACGCCTCGGACGGCCTCGCGCCGGCCCGGCTGCCCGCCTCCCTGGTCGGCGCCGCGGGGAAGTGGCAGGTCCTGCCCTCCTGGGCCCTCACGGGCCCCGGTGCCGACAACGCCGCGGTCATCCTCGTCGGCGGGAAGCCGCTCCCGCCGGCCGCCTCGTGCCTCGCGGAGCCGGGCGGCGCCGTGGTGCGGATCGGCCCCGCGCTCCACGGCGGCGTCGAGGCCACGCGCCTCCTCTACGCCCACCCCGCCTCGCGCTTCATCCGGATCGCCGACGTCCTGCGGAACCCGGGCCAGACCCCGGCGCGGCTGGAGGTCGAGCTCCGCCTCGACGGCGCGGGGGACTCACGCACGGCCGTCGACGCCACGTCGTCGGGCGACGCCGCCGCCGACGCCCGCGACGGCTGGGTGCTCCTCAAGGCGGGGGCGGCGAGGCTCCTCTGGGTCTTCGGCGGCTCGTCGATCCCGAGGTCCGTGGAGCTCGCGGCGCCGGACCTCCTCCGCGTGGCCTTCGAGGTCAAGGTCCCGGCCGGCGAGGAGCGCTCCGTCGTCCACTTCATCGGCTCGACCTCGGGGCGCGATGACCTGCGGGCCCTCGCGGCGAGGCTCCTTGCGCTCGAGGGAGGAGCGCTCGATTCGCTGCCCCCGGAGGCGCTCGCGGCGGCGGCGAACTTCGCGGGCCTGGCGCCCGTCCTCTGGGACGTGCACCCGCGCGGTCCCGTGGCGCCGGGCGAGCTGTGGACGATCTACGGCGAGCTCCTCGGCCCGGCCCTCGAGGCGCGGGTGGGGGAGGTGCCGCTCGAGGTCGTCGCGCGGTTCCCGGACCGGCTCGTCCTCAGGGCGCCCGCGGTCGCGGCGCCCCTCGAGGGCCCCATCGAGGTGACCGCGGGCGGCGCGCGGGTCTTCTTCGGCGAGAGCCTCCGCGTCGACCCGGACCTCGGCCACTTCGACCGAGGCGACGCCGACGGCGACGGGGCCCTTACCCTCACGGACGCGATCTTGATCCTCGAGCACCTCTTCAAGGCGAGCCCGCCGCCGCGCTGCCCCGACGCGGCGGACGTCGACGACACGGGCGGGCTCGACATCGCGGACCCCCTGAGCCTCCTCCAGCTCCTCTTCCTCGGGAACGGGACGCTCCCGTACCCCGGCGGCGCGGCCCCGGGACCGGACCCGACGCCGGATGGGCTGGAGTGCTGAAGGGGCGGGCGGCTACAGCTTCCTCTGCACCGCCGCGAGCTTCTTCTCGGCCACCTCCCGGACCTTCGTGCCATCGTATTTCTTGCCCTTCGTGAGCTGGGCGAGGAGGCCCACGGCCTGGCGGTACTGCTTGGCCTGGACGAGGGCGTCCGCCTTCTCCAGGGTCGAGGCGCCGTCGAGCTCGAGCTTGATCGCCTTGTCCTTCTTCCACTCCTCGAGCGTCTCCTTCGCCTTCGCCCCGTACTCGTGGCCCTTGAAGGACTTCTCGAGGCTCCTCAAGATCCCCGCGGCGTCGCCGTAGTGGCGCTCCTTCGCCAGATCCTCGGCCCGCTGGAGCTTCTCCTGTCCGAAGGCCTTCACCTTCTCGATGGTCTCCTTGGCCGCGGCCTCGGTCTCGGGGCTCTTCGGCTTCTTCAGGTGGCTCTCGAGGGCTTCGAGGCCGCTAGCGAGGTTGCCCGCGTTCAGGTCCTTCTGCGCCGAGCGCAGGTCCTTGGGGAGGGAGAAGACCGGCGTGAGGGACACGCCCTTCAGGTTCTCCTCGATGAGGTCGTCCTTCAGCTCGGCGGGGTGCCCCTCCCAGACGATGCTCCCGTTGGGCCCCACGAGCCAGCCGTGCGGGACGCCATCGGTCTTGTACTCCCCGGCCCCCTTGATCGCGATGACGTACTTGATCCCTTTCTCGGCGATGAAGCTCTTGATCTTCTGGGTCGACTCATCGGTAACTCCGATGATCGTCAGACCCCGCTTCTCGAACTTGTCCGTGAGCTCGTTCAAGTGCGGGATCGACTGGACGCAGGGGCCTCACGTGGTGCGCCACTTTTCGACGAGGACCAGGCGCCCCTTCAGGTCCTTCCAGGCCAGGGGGCCTTTCGTGTTGAGCCACTCGGTGGGCTCGAGGGCCGGCGCCGGCGACCCGACCTCGGCCGCCCCACGAGCTGTGGAGCAGGCGAGGAGGGCCAGGCCGGCGACGCTCACTGCCGCGTGCTTCATGACGACGCTCCTTTCGCTCAAGGGGACCGCCCCCGGCCGCCGCGCTGGAGGCCAGGGATCTCTCCGTTTCTCTACAAGGGACCCCACTATGACGAGCCATGGAGCGGCTCGGATCAAGAGAATTCCGGCTCGAGGGCCGGGCCTGCCGCGCCGCCGTGCCTTGATCGACCCTGGCCCCTGGCATAGACTGGACCCCGGTGACGGGCCCTACTTTGACCTGCAGAAGGCACGCCTCCATGGAACGACACGAGGCCGGCCGCCTCGAGGACACCGTGAGCCTCGTGCGCGCCGCCCAAGCGGGGGACTCGCGGGCGCTCGACGCGCTCCTCCGGCGCCACCTTCCCTGGATACGCCAGGTCGTCGCCCTGCGAATGGGCTGGCGCCTGCGCCAGGTCGCCGAGGCCGACGACCTCGTGCAGGACGTGCTCCTGAGGGTCCTCAAGGGCCTCGAGCGCTTCGAGCAGCGCTCGGAGGGCGGCTTCCGCAACTGGCTCGCGCGGTTGGTCGAGCACGAGGTCGCCGACCAGGCGCGGCACGCGGGGCGCAGGAAGCGGGGGGCCGGCAAGGCGCTCCGCTTCTCGGATCTCGGCTCCTCCGTCCTCGCCTCGTCCATCCTGGAGGGCGCGGGGCCCAGCCCGAGCGGGCTCGCGAGCGCCGAGGACCTGGCGGAGAGGCTCGAGGAGGCGCTCCTGGAGATGCCCGCGCACCACCGCGAGCTCATCATCCTCCGGAGCCTCTGCGGCATGTCCTACGAGGAGGTGGCGGCGGAGCTCGGGATCGCCCAGGCTGGAGCCGTGCGCGTCGCCTTCATGAGGGCCTTGAAGAAGCTCAAGGACCTCGCGGGCCTCCCATGAGCGTGCCGGGGAGCCCCAGGCCGGCGGCGGACGACGCGTACGCCGAGCTCCTGCGCCGCCGGTCCCGGGGCGAGCCGATGGACTTCGAGGCCTTTTCACCATGCCGCTGGTCGAGGCTGGCGGGCCGCCGCGGCCGGTCCAGTCCGTCGACAGGTTCGCGACCGCCGAGCTTGCGGCCATCTGCGAGAAGGCCATGGCGCGCTCGAGGGAGGCGCGCTACGCGAGCGTGCGAGAGCTGGGGGACGACCTCCAGGCCTACCTCGAGAACCGCGTCGTGCGCGCCTACCGCACGGGGGCGCTCGCGGAGCTCCTCAAGTGGGTGGCGCGCAACAAGGGCATGGCCGCGTCGATCGCCGCGGCGCTCTTCCTCGCGCTCGCGGGGCTCGTCGCGGTCATCGTGATCCAGGAGAAGGCCCGGCGTGAGCTCACGCTGGAGCGCGATGCGAAGAGCGCCGCCTTGCAGAAGGAGACGGCGGCCCTCGGGGCGAAGGACGAGGCGCTGGCGGAGAAGGACCGGGCCCTCGGCGAGAGGGAGGAGGCCCTCCGGCGGACCGAGGATCACCTGGCCCGACCAAAACCCTTCGCGGCAAGCACCCCTCGCGCCCAGTCCGCGTGGAGGTTGGATAGAGGCGGAGTCGGGTCCATGTCGTAGCGGATGATCTTCGCGTACGGTCCCGTCTCGTAGACTCTCCGGAACACGCACCCCAGGTCCAGAGGGACGTCAGGGTCTGGCTCGCGAAGAGGGACAGCCACGACCGGCAGCGCATTCTGGACGGTGAAACCGTAGGCCTCGAGCGTGAGCCTCGGGCTTCGCTTCGTGGAACGGCTCACGACGGCGACGTAGTCGTATCCCCTTGCGCGACAGTGAAGGTCGACGCGCGGGTGGCCCCCCAGGCGCTCCCCAGCTCGTAGGAGGTCGATCTCGACCCAGTGGGTATCGCTTGCGAAAACCTCTTTTTGTTCTTTCTCGAACGCTTTCCGGTCGTGACCGGGGAGCTTGTTGCTCGGGCTCAGGATCTCGATCAGGGTTACAAGTCGCCCGCCAAGAGCCGTTTCGCGTATCTCGAGGAAATTGACGGTAAAGGGCTCCTCTGCGGCGATCACGAGCTGGTCCGGAGTTGTAAATGGCTGCATGGAGCTCGAGGCCACCCCGAACGTCAGGGGTGGCCTTGTGTCGAGGCTCTTGACCACAACATCGGGCTGGAAGACGAGGTCGGATGGATACCCGGCGACCCCGATCTCCTCGCGCGTGCGCAACTGGGCATAGTAGCGGGGAGGGAGCAGCGGCTGCAGCGCTTCACGCACGCAGAAGAGAAACGAGTCATGGAAGTCAGGCCATACCTCCGGCGCCTCGAGGTAGGGGTCCATTCCAGGGAAGATGGGCTCCATGGCCGCGATGGTACCCTTGCGGGCAGGACCATGCCACAGTGAGAAGCATGAGCGGAACTGGATCCCGATTTGGGTCCCACTCCCCCCTCTTCTCGGAAGGGCTCAACGCCCGTTGCCCGGTAGCCGTTGCCCGGTCCTCGGTCGCCCTTCCGGAGCACCAGGGCCAGGCCATCCGCGCATACAATGCCGGCAACCGGCGGAAATTGAAGATTTCGTGAGACCTTTTGCGCCCTCGCCGACTGATGGGGGCGGAATGCGAGCGTCGATGACACCACCCACGGAATTGAGAGCCTGGATCGTCGAGGCACAGCGCGGCGACCGCGGCGCCTTCGAGCGGGCGGTCGCGGCGGTCGAGTCGGCGAGATCGACGAGCGCTCGGACGTGTACTCCCTGGGCGCGATGCTCTACACGCTCCTCACGGGGTCGGCGC
>JACQVW010000765.1 GCA_016209535.1 Planctomycetota bacterium
GAGCGAGGGCGGCGCCGCCGGCGCCGTGCACGGGGCGCTCCAGGCGGGCGCTCTCGCGACGACCTACACGGCGTCGCAGGGCCTCCTCCTCATGATCCCCAACATGTACAAGATCGCGGGGGAGCTGACCACGACGGTCTTCCACGTGGCCGCGAGGTCCGTGGCCTGCTCGGCCCTGTCGATCTTCGGCGACCACTCGGACGTCATGGCGGCGCGGGCGACGGGCTTCGCCCTCGTCGCCTCCGGGAACGTGCAAGAGGTGATGGACCTTTCCCTGATCAGTCAGGCCGCGACCCTCGCCGGGCGCGTGCCCGTCCTGCACTTCTTCGATGGCTTCCGCACGTCGCACGAGGTCCTGAAGGTCGAGGAGCTCTCGGCCGAGGACATGAGGGCCCTGATCGACGACGGCCTCGTCGAGGCGCACCGGGCGCGGGCGCTGACGCCCGACAGGCCCGTGCTTCGGGGGACCGCCATGAACCCCGACGTCTTCTTCCAGGCGCGCGAGGCCGTGAACCCCTACTACGAGCGGTTCCCGGGCGTGGTCCTCGAGCAGATGGACCGCTTCGCGCGGCTCACGGGGCGCCGCTACGGGCTCTTCGACTACGAGGGTGCGCCCGATGCCGAGCGCGTCGTCGTCGTCATGGGCTCCGGCGCCGAGGCCGTGGCCGAGACGGTCTGCCGCCTGAGCGCCGCCGGGGAGAAGGTCGGCGTCGTCAAGGTGCGCCTCTTTCGCCCCTTCTCGGTGAATGCCTTCGTCGCCGCGCTGCCCCGGACCGTGAAGGCCATCGCGGTCCTCGACCGCACGAAGGAGCCCGGTTCGGTGGGCGAGCCCCTCTACCAGGACGTGGTCACGGCGATCTCCGAGGCCCTCGCCTCGGGCGAGGCGCCCTTCGGGAAGGCTCTCCGCGTGATCGGGGGCCGCTACGGCCTCGGGTCGAAGGAGTTCACGCCCGCCATGGTGAAGGCCGTCTTCGCCGAGCTCGCGAAGCCTGCGCCCAAGAACCACTTCACGGTGGGGATCGAGGACGACGTGACGAGGACGAGCCTGTCCCTCGACGGCGCTCCCTCCCCGAGGGAGGAGGGGGTCTTCCAGGCGGTCTTCTTCGGCCTGGGCTCCGACGGCACCGTGAGCGCCAACAAGAACACGATCAAGATCATCGGCGAGGAGACCGAGAACCAGGCCCAGGGCTTCTTCGTCTACGACTCGAAGAAGGCGGGATCCACGACGGTCTCGCACCTGCGCTTCGGGCCGAGGCCCATCCGCGCGCCGTACCTGATCGAGAAGGCGGACTTCGTCGCCTGCCACCAGTTCCACCTCCTCGAGCGGGTCGACGTCCTGAAGCACGCCACACCCGGCGGAGTCTTCCTCCTGAACGCCCTCTTCGGGCCCGAGGAGGTCTGGGATCGGATCCCGCGCAAGGTCCAGGAGGATGTCATCGCGAAGAGGCTGCGGTTCTTCGTCATCGACGCCTACAAGGTCGCCAAGGAGACGGGCCTCGGGGCGAGGGTCAACACGGTCCTCCAGACCTGCTTCTTCAAGATCTCGGGCATCCTCCCCGCCGAGACGGCCCTCTCGGAGATCAAGAAGGCCATCTTGAAGACCTATGCGGGGAAGGGGGACGAGATTCTGGAGCGGAACTTCGCGGCCGTGGACCGGGCCCTCGAGGAGCTGCACGAGGTGGAGGTCCCGGCCCGCGCCACGGGAACGATCGAGATCCCGCCCGCCGTCTCGCCGCAGGCGCCGGCTTTCGTCAGGGACGTGACGGCCTGCCTGATCGCGGGGCGCGGCGACGAGCTGCCCGTGAGCCGTCTCCCCTGCGACGGCACGTTCCCCACGGGCACGGCCCGCTGGGAGAAGCGGAACCTCGCCCAGGAGATCCCCGTGTGGGACGCCGATGTCTGCATCCAGTGCGGGAAGTGCGCCCTCGTGTGCCCCCACGCGGCGATCCGCATCAAGGTCTACGACGAGGAGCGCCTCGAGGGGTGCCCGGCGACCTTCAAGTGGACGGCCGCCCGCGGGAAGGAGCTCGCCGGCCTCAAGTACACGATCCAGGTCGGCCCCGAGGACTGCACGGGCTGCGGGATCTGCGTGCACGTCTGCCCGGCCAAGAACAAGCGGGAGACGCGCCTCAAGGCCCTCAACATGGCGCCCCAGGCGCCACTCCGCGAGCCCGAGGGGGCGAGCTACGAGTTCTTCCTCGAGATCCCCGAGATCGACCGCAGGTCCGTCAAGGTGGACACGGTTCGCGGATCGCAGCTCCTCGAGCCCCTCTTCGATGCCTCGGGCGCCTGCGCCGGGTGCGGCGAGACGCCGTACGTGAAGCTCCTGACCCAGCTCTTCGGCGACCGCCTCCTCGTCGCGAACGCGACGGGGTGCTCGTCGATCTACGGCGGCAACCTCCCCACGACGCCCTGGTCGGCGAACCGGGACGGGCGCGGGCCCGCGTGGTCCAACTCGCTCTTCGAGGACAATGCGGAGTTCGGGCTGGGCTTCCGGCTGGCCCTCGACCAGCAGAAGGAGCAGGCGCGGGCGCTCCTCGGAAGGCTCGCGGGAGCGGTCGGCGAGCCGCTGGCGCGGGCGATCCTCGAGGCTCCCCAGGCGGACGAGGCCGACATCCACGAGCAGAGGCTCCGCGTCGAGGACTTGAAGGAGAGGCTCGAGGAGATCGAGGGGCCCGAGGCGAACGCGCTCCTCGGCCTGGCCGACGCCCTCGTCGAGAAGTCCGTCTGGATCGTGGGCGGCGACGGCTGGGCCTACGACATCGGCTTCGGCGGCCTCGACCACGTGCTCGCGAGCGGCAGGAAGGTCAACGTGCTCGTCCTCGACACGGAGGTGTACTCGAACACGGGGGGGCAGATGTCGAAGTCGACGCCGCGGGCCGCCGTGGCGAAGTTCGCGGCCGCCGGGAAGCCCACGGCGAAGAAGGACCTGGCTCTCATGGCCATGAGCTACGACGACGTGTACGTGGCCCGGGTGGCCATGGGGGCGAGCGACACGCAGACGGTGCACGCCTTCATCGAGGCGGAGCGGCACCCGGGTCCGTCCCTGGTCATCGCCTACAGCCACTGCATCGCCCACGGGATCAACATGCGGACCGGGATGGACGACCAGAAGGCCGCAGTCCAGTGCGGCCACTGGCCGCTCATGAGGTACGACCCAGCCCTCGCGCGCGAGGGGAAGAGCCCGCTCCGGCTCGACAGCCAGGCGCCGTCGATCCCGTTCGAGGCCTACGCGTCGAAGGAGGCGCGGTACACCATGCTCCGGAAGAGCCACCCCCAGGCCGCGAAGGAGCTCCTGCGCCTCGCCCAGGAGGACGCGACGCGGAGGTGGCGCCTGTACACGGAGCTCGCCAAGTTCCATCCGGGCGGCGGCGAGGACGGCGAGGGCCCGGCGGAGGGAGCCGCGAAGGCCGAGGTGCCCAGGAGAGCCGAGGAGGCCGAGAGAACCGAGAAAGTCGAGAAGGCGCCCGCGCGGGAGGAAGCCCCATGAGCCAGAACCGTCCGGACCTCTCCACGACGTACATGGGGCTCGAGCTCAAGAGCCCCATCGTGCCCTCCTCGGGCCCCCTGTCGCGCGAGGTGAGCACGGTGCGGGCCCTCGAGGACGGCGGCGCGGCCGCCATCGTGGTCTACTCCCTCTTCGAGGAGCAGATCCGGCACGAGGAGCGGGAGCTCGCGCACTTCCTCGAGCACGGGACCGAGAGCTACGCCGAGGCGCTCAGCTACTTCCCGCGGGCCGAGGAGTACGCCGTCGGCCCCGAGGAGTACCTGGAGCACATCCGGCACCTGAAGGAGGCCGTCGACATCCCCGTGATCGGGAGCTTGAACGGCGCCACGACGGGCGGGTGGATCGACTACGCGAGGAGGATCGAGGAGGCCGGGGCCGACGCCCTCGAGCTGAACGTCTACTACATCCCCACGGACGCGCACCTCGACTCCTGGAAGGTGGAGGAGCTGTACCTCGAGATCCTCCGGGCCGTGAAGTCGAAGGTCCGGATCCCCGTGGCCATGAAGCTGAGCCCGTACTTCACGGCCCTGGCGGCCATGGCGCGCCGCCTCGACGAGAGCGGCGCGGACGCGCTGGTCCTCTTCAACCGGTTCTACCAGCCCGACATCGACCTCGAGAGCCTCGAGGTCTACCCCAACTTGCGCCTCTCGACGCCCTTCGCCATGCGGCTCCCCTTGCGGTGGATCGCGATCCTCCGCGGGAGGCTCAACGCGAGCCTCGCGGCCTCGAGCGGGATCGACACGCCCCAGGACGTGGTCAAGATGCTCATGGCGGGGGCCGACGTGACCATGGTCTGCTCCACCCTCCTCCGCCACGGCCCCGGGCGCGCCGCCTTCCTCGTCCAGGGCCTCAGGGCCTGGATGGAGGAGCACGGCTACGAGTCCGTGGCCCTCATGAAGGGCAGCATGAGCCACGCCTCCTGCAGCGACCCGTCGGCCTTCGAGCGGGCGAACTACATGAAGGCGCTGAACAGCTACAGGTAGCGGAGGTTAGACCCGGGTCGATCACAGCCGAGGCCGTCCGCGACTGTCCGTAGTCCGCATGGTGGTCCGGCATGGCCTCAAAAGCGCTGCGGCTATAAGTCCGGACATCGCGAGACCTGATCGCGTACGCTTGTGGGCGAAACCGACCAGCGTGTTTCTGTCGTGGGAGAGGACTACTCGGCCGTTCAGTGCCGCCCAGGCCAGGACTTCCGGATCCTTGGCCCGGGCGAGGCCGACGTCCCGGGCGAGGACGACATCGAGCGTGAGACCCTCCCGGCCGGCTCTGCGTTGCAAGGCGCGGAGGATATCCTCATCGAAGCAGTGGTCGGCGAGGAGGCGGATCATGCCCCGCCGCCGCTCAGGCCTCGATCTCTCTTCATCCTCAGGAGCCGTTCGCGGAAGCGCTTGGTGGGCGCCTCACGTTGGATGTCGGCCCGGAGCTTGTCGGCCGCTGCGCGGCGCGTCTCGAGGTAAGACAGCACCTCGGCCTCGTGCCGCAGGGAGTAGCCGATGACCGCGTACACGTCGCCGAGCGCGAGCTCCCCGAACTTCTGCACGATTTGCTCGGGCGTGGCGCCTTGGTCGTAGGCAGCCATGACGACGTCAAGGGTGACCTGAGTCTCGCCGACGCGGAGCGTTCCATCATCGTCCACCCGGAGCGGCACCTGTTCGGTCTTCTGGGGCTTCAAGTCGGGCCTCGGTGTCTCCTGTTACAAAGGATACTACGGAGCGGTGTGAACGCGAACCCGACAGGGGCGCCAAGGGCGATCGGCGCTCCCCTCAGCGCATCCCTGCGGAATCACATTCGCCCGCAGGAGAGCGCATCCGCCGTCGGGTCCGCCCCGGGCTCCGGGAAGGGCGCCGGGATCACGGGGCCCGATCGGAAGAGGTAGTTGAGGATGTGGACCGCGTCGGTGAGGACGAGCGTGCCCGAGTCGTCGGCGTCGGCGGCGTCCTCGCAGTCCGTCGCGGCCCCGGCGAAGAGGATGAAGAGGGCCTTCACGGCGTCCGAGATGTCCACGCTCCCGTCGCCGTTCGCATCGCCGCGCACGAAGGCCGGGGCGGGCGCCACCGGCAGCTTGTTCCCGATCAGCTCGAGCTCGAAGCTCATGTCCGAGCTCGTGGCGTTCGCCTGGTGCACCTCGACGGCCACGACGTTCGTGCCGGCGACGAGGCCGCTCGCGGGCAAGTCGGCCGGGAAGAACGCCGTCTCGGAGGTGCTCGACGACGAGGCGGGCGTCGAGTAGCTCACGGGGCCCGACGGCATGTTGCTCCGGAAGACCTCGGCGCCGTTCAAGTAGACGACGGCGCCGTCGTCGCGGCGGAGGTTGATCCGGAGGCTCCGGAAGAGCCCCGGCTCGGCCACCTCGAACCTCCGGCGGAAGTAGGCCGCCATGTAGCGGTCGTCCGAGGGGCCGCCGTCGATGGGCGTCTCCTGGTCGTCGCCGAAGCCCAGCTCCGCAGGGCCCTGCTTCCAGGAGGCGTCGTTGAAGCCGATGTCCTTCCAGCCGGCGCCGGGGTCCCTTCCGAGGTCGAAGTATCGCCAGACGGAGCCCGTCGCGATCAGGACCTCGGGTACCGTGCGGACGAACGTGACCTCGTCGAGACCCGTGATGGCCGCGTTGATCGGGCTCCGGAGGCGGACCCGGACGATGTCGTGGCCAGCGAAGCCCGCCGGATCGAGCGGGACCCTCTTCACCGTCTCCCCCTGGGCGAACGAGAGCGTCCCGCCGGGGAGCGGGCCGTCCTCCGAGACCACGTCGTACCGGACGCTCACGGGGACCGTGGTGAACGTGCTCAGCCGCACGGGGACGCCCTTCGAGGCTTCGGCGATGTCGAGCTCGTCCCGGCGGAGGGCGATGGCCACCCCCACCTGCGTCGCCGGCGTGGGCAGGAACGGCACGAGGCGCGCCGCGTCGGCCGCGGGCTGCCAGACCAAGTTGCTCGGGTGGTTGGGGTCGGCGGCCGTCAGCAGGTTCGAGCGGATGTCCATCTGCGAAGTGTGCTCGGCCCAGTCGTCCCAGTTGCGCCCCCAGACGTCGCGGCGGTTGTAGAGCAGGAGGGAATCCGTCACCCGCAGGAACCCGTTGTAGTCCCAGTCGTAGTTGTCGCCGAAGCGGGCGCCCGAGAGGTTCGCCGTCGCGAGGATGCGCTGGGCCGTGACCTTCGGGTCCCCGAAGCCGCACTCGATCCCCTGGCCGTTGTTGATGGACACCGTGTCCCGGACGGTGGGGACCCGCTCTCCGTCGTCGTCGGACCAGGCCATGCCCTCGTGGAAGCAGGACTCGAACCAACAGCCGGTGACCGCCACGAGCCCGCCGTCGCCCGAGCCCGAGTCGATGCCGTCGTCGCCGGCCCAGCCCACGAGGCAGTCCTCGAGCGAGTGCGAGCCCCCCGTCAGGTAGAGCCCGTCGTTGTCGTCGTCGGCGAACGGGGCGCCGTCGTAGGGGAACTCGATCAAGGCGCAGCCCCTGAGCGTGACCGAGCCGTCGTTGTGCTGGCCCGTGGTGATGCAGCGCTGGACGAGGCAGCGCGTCATGGTCAGGAACGAGCCCTCGCCGTGGGTCGCCTGACCCGCGTTGTCGATCAAGTAGCAGTCGGTGAGCTCGGCGCGCGCGCCGCCCCCGAGGTAGATGAGCGGCTGCTCGTCCTTGTGGCTGCTCCCGCTCCCGGGATTGTTGCCGAACCAGTCCGGGTCGGCGCCGCTCCCCGTGAGGATCGCGCCCGTCATGTTGAGCCGCGAGGCCGCCGTCCTGAGGACGATCCCGCCCCAGGGCGAACCGGCGCTCGCGGGGAGGAAGACCACGGGCCGCTCGCGCGTGCCGTTCACGACGAAGGAGCCCTCCACCGTGACCTCGACGCCCGCGGCGAGCTGGACGACGCTCCCCGCGCCCACCGTGAGCGTCGCGCCCGCGGCCACCGTCAACCCCGAGGTCACGCGGACCCGGGCGTCCTCGCCCCAGTCCGTCGAGGCGCTCACCGTGCCCGAGCGGGACGCCCAGGCCGTCGAGGCCTCGATCGCGACCTGCCTGGGCGCCGTGAGGGGCCCTGCGGATGCCGTGTAGTCGATCGTCCCCGCGCTCGCTGCGGCCGGGAGGCGCCCGGACCCGACGCCCCGGCGGAGCTGGATCGCGAGCCCCGGGTATTCCGGCGCCGTCAGGCGACCGTTCGCCCCCACGCGGCCCCCTCCCGCGTCCTCGAGGAGGCCGACGACGGGGATCTGGAGCCCCTGGGGGTAGCGGGGCGGGACCACGACCGCGAGCCGAGCCCCGGCGAATTCGGCCGGCGCCGAGTCCACGGCGGGGTAGGGGACCCAGGGCGGGAGACCCCACTCGGAGTTCCGCCGCTCGCTCGAGCGGATGATGAACTGGAGGAGGAGCGTCTCCTCGGCCCCCGTGGTCCGGAGCTTCCGCCTCACGAGGAGCTCGTAGTAGTCGGCCCCCGCCACGGTGACGCTCTGGCCCGTCGCGACGGGGCTGCCGTTCAGCTCGGCCGTGGTGTCGTACCCGGCGGCCGTGGCCACCGTGAAGGTGACCTGGTCCACGTAGACGGTCTCGTCGGTGAGGCCGCTGACGTCAATCTGCGCCTCGGCGAGGGCCGGGGCGAGGAGGGAGGAGAGGACGAGAGCCAGCAAGCAGCGTTGGGGAATCACGGGTGGGATCCTGCGGACGGAGTGCGGTTCTCGGTTTTCCGACAGAGCGGGTCTCCGCCATCGTCCCGTTGGGAGCGGGGCCTGTCAACGTCGGCCCCAGGTCACGTCGGGCCCAGAGCCTGAGCGCCCTCAGGTCACGCCGGCCATTCTCGCGCCGGCCCGGCTCAGGACAGCGCCCAGGGCTTCCGGAAGTCCACCGACTTCAAGCGCTTCTCGGCTTCGGAGTCGCCGATGACCCTCTCCTCCTTGGGGTCCCAGCGGATCGCGCGGCCGCCGAGGGACTCGCTCAGGAGCCCGAGGTGGCCCGGCGTGATCGAGCGGTGGGCCACCTCGGCGGGGCAGATGGTGGGCTTGCGCGACCGCACGCAGGCGAGGAAGTTCCCGCGGTGGTCGTTCGACTCGTAGGCCTTCTTGGGCCCGGGGTCGTGCTCCTTCTTCACCCACGCGGGGTCCGACGCCTCGAGCCTCCCGCGGTCGACGTGGACCCACCCGGCCTCGCCGATCCACTTGCAGCCCATGGGGTGCCTGTTCGAGATGCTCGAGGTGACGCCGTCGTCGAACGTGCAGAGCACCTCGTAGTTCCAGGCTGAGTTCCAGACCGTGCGGTCCTCGGGGTACTCGAAACCGGCGGCCTTGACCTCGATCGGACCGCTCTCGTCCCTCCCGAGGCCCCAGTGCGCGATGTCGTTGTGGTGCCCGATCCAGTCCATGAGCTGCCCTCCGCCGTACGAGAGGTGCCAGCGCCAGTTCCAGTGGAGGCGGGCGGGGACGTAGGCGAGCTTGGGCGACGGGCCGCACCAGAAGTCGTAGTCGACGTGGGGCGGCGGGTCCTGGGGCTTCGTGTCGCCCTCGGCCTTCTTGTGGCCCGTCGGAAGCCCGACCTCGACCCGCTTGACCTTTCCGATCTTGCCGTTCGTGACGAGCTCGACGGCGCGCCGGAAGCCCCACTCCGAGCGCTGCTGGCTCCCGACCTGGAGGATGCGGCCGTGCTGCTTCACCGCGGCGACGAGCGCCTGCCCCTCGGCGAAGGTGTGCGTCACCGGCTTCTCGCAGTAGACGTCCTTCTTGGCCCGCACGGCGGCGATGGCGCAGAGCGCGTGCCAGTGGTCGGGCGTCGCGACCACCACGGCGTCGATGTCCGCTCGAGCGAGGAGCTCGCGGAAGTCGGAGTACTTCTTGCAGTCGTTGTTCGCGTAGTGCTTGTTGACGTTTGCGGCCGCCTCCTCGAGGTGCTTCACGTCGACGTCGCAGACGGCCACCACCTGGCAGTCCTTCTGGCCCATGAACGCGCGGGCGTTCCCGCTCCCCATGCCGCCCAGGCCGATGACGCCCATCACGATGCGGTCGCTCGGCGGCGCGGCGCCGCCCAGACCGAGGACGCTCGAGGGGACGACGTAGGGCGCCGCGAGCGCGCCGGCGGCGGCGCCGAGGAACCTGCGGCGGGAGACGGCTCTCTTCTCGTTCATGCTTCGACTCTCCGGTTGGGCCGGTTGGGGTTGCGGGGCAGGACCGTGGGATAACACCGTGGGGCAGGACCGTGGGATAACACCGTACGGGATGGATCACGGCCTCGTCAGGTCGCCCAAGATATCAGCCGGCACGCGCAACTTCCAGCGCGAGAGGCACCCGCGCCGCGATCTCCGGCGGGCTTTTTCTCCATTCCTTTGAGCTCGTCCACTCTATGGGGGCAATTGATGCCTGCATGGGATACACTGGGGCATACATCTTGTATGCAAAGAGGTGTTGCATGAAGAGCACGAAGCGAACCGGTGGGACCGTGAGACGGAGCGTGGCCCTCCAAGGACGCTTGGTCGACGAAGCCATGAGGGCCGCGCCGCCCGACCTGGCGGGGAACTGGAACGGGATCGTCACCCTTGCCCTGCGTGAATTCGTGGCGCGGAAGAAGGAGCTAGAGTTCGAGGAGGCGATGGCGCAGATGGCGCGCGACCCCAGAATGAGGGCCGTCTCTGGCGAGATCTCCAAGGACTTCTTGGCGGCAGAAGAGGATGGCCTGGGGAGATGATCAGCCGCGGCGAGATCTACTTCGTCCAGCGCAGTTCCACCCATGGGCGCGAGCAGTCTGGGCGCAGGCCCGTCCTGGTGGTTTCGGCGGATGCGATCAATCGGCAGCCTCTCGTCATCGCGGTGGTCGTGGGAACCGACGCGAAGAACGTGCCCCGGGACTACCCCACCAACGTCCGGGTTACCGCCAGGGAGACGGGGCTACCGCTTGACACCGTGTTCCTGTGTTTCCAGATCCGCTCGCTGGATCCCGCACGGTTCGTCGATCCACGGAGCGGACGGCCCGCGTTGGCGGGAATCATGCCGGCGCATCGCATGAAGGAAGTCGATGACGCGCTTCGCTTGACGCTTGCCCTGTGAAGGCGGGGAATGCTCGCATGTCGATGGCTCGGCGCTCGGCAGCCCGGGCCGCCGGCTCATCCTTGCGGCACGTCGCAGGACAGGTCGTCGGCGGTCGGGTCGGGGCCGAGCTCGGGCCAGGGCGGGGGGAGGGTGACCTCCGTGGTGCCGCCGCCGAAGAGGTACCCGAGGGTCCTCACGGCGTCGGAGATGTCGGCCTTGCCGTCGTCGTTCGAGTCGGCGGCATCCATGCACGGGGGCTGGGGGCCCCCGAGGAAGAGGAAGCTCAAGAGGAAGATCGCGTCGGAGATGTCGATCGCCTCCCACGGCGCGCCCTCCGGGACCGCCGAGCCGTTCGCGTTCCCCCGCAGGAAGAAGCCGATCTCGCCGAAGTCCATCGAGCGCACCTCGAGGTACTCGGGGCCGAGGAAGGCGAACGTCCTGCCGTCCGCGGAGAGGCGGAAGGTGCCGATCCCGCGCGAGGAGAGGAAGGGCCGCAGGGACCGGAACTGGGGCATGGGGCCGTCGTTGGCGGCGACGAGGAACTGCATCCCGCCCGTTTTCCAATCGATCTTCGCCACCACGGCCACCGTCCCGCCGCCGCCGAGGTACGGGTAGCAGTAGTCGCCCGTCCCGAGGACGCGCTTCTCGCCCGTCTCGAGGTCGGCGAGGACGACCTCCGCCTCACCCGGGGCGAGGTCCGCGAGGCTCGGCCGGCGGAAGTACAGGAGCCGCGAGCCGCTCGCGGCCGCGCCGCGGAGGAGCACCCCCTCGTCGACGGGCACGGGGTCCGCGCCGGGCGCGACGCGCAGGAGCTGCACCGAGCTCACGTCCACGGGTCGCGCGATGAACATGTAGCCCTCGATCCCGCCGCCGCCGGTGCGGCAGCAGTGGTAGAGGCGCGCGCGGACCTCGCCCTCCATATCGGCGACCTCCACCTGGTTCTGCAGATGCCCGAGTTCCCAGCCCGCGCCGCCCAGGCCGGGGGCGGGGGAAAGGCGCGCGACCCTCTGCGGTCCCGCGACCTGCTTCTCGTCGTAGAAGTAGCCCTCGACGAAGACATCGAAGAAGCTCCCTATGCGAGCCTCGCCCCCGTTCCAGGCCAGCCCGCCGCAGCGGAAGCCGCGCCGGCCCGCCACGGGCTCGTGGAGGAGCGTCGCCTGCCGAGATTCGAGGTCGATCCGGACGATCTTCCCGCCGCCGTCGCCCGTCACGATCACCGAATGGAGCGTGTCGAAGACCACTTGCTCCGTGTCGGTGAGGCCCACGCCGTAGCGGAGCGTCCCGTACGCGTCCCCCTGCCGGTGGATCGCCACGAGGGCGCTCGCCGCCCCGGCCTTCACGCGGTCGGCGGGCAGGCCCCTGTGGAGGAGCACGATCCACTCTCCGTCGGGGGAGACGGCGGCGAGGCGCAGGGTGGAGAAGGCGAGCTGCTGCGGCACCGCGGCCTGCATGCGGAACTCGTTTGAGAAGCCGTCGAGATCGAGGTCGGCGGGGGGACCGATGACGATCTCCTCGACCTCGAGCGTGATGGTCTTCCCCGTGAGGTCGAGCGTCGTCTCGCCCGGCGCGACGGGCCCCACCGGCGCCTTCTTCGCGACCGCGTAGCTCGGCCACCAGTCCCAGAGCATGCCCGCGCGGCCCTCGGCGGTGAAGGAGCCCACCGCCTCGCCCGGCGCGGGGGGCCGGAGCGCGGTCACGCCCCAGGCGCCGAGGGTCTTGAGCTCGCCCGGATCCATGGCCGCGTCGGCGTCGAGGTCCTGCCAGACGTGGAGGCCCTCGAGCTCGGCGCCAGCGACGACGCCGTCGTGATCGGCATCGCGCAGGGAGAGCTTCTCGAAGCCATCGCGGTACCCCTCGGCAGTGCCCACCAGGTCCCGGCCGCTCCAGGGGCCGGTCCAGACGAGGCCCTCGAGGCCCCGCGAGATCCGCGAGGGGTCCTCGGGGTCGACGAGGATCCCGTCCGTGCCCTGGACCCACTCGGTGACCTCGGGGAAGCCGTCGCTGTTGATATCGGCGATGAGGAGGTCTCTGGTGTCGATCCCCGTGTGCGGCTGCCAGCGGGCGCCGATGTCGATCCCGTCGCCCTCCAGGTCGAGGACGAGCGGGCTCACGTACCCCGTGCGCGCGGGCACGTAGCGCACGTCGCCGCGCGTCACCGAGAGCCCGTCCAGGGCCCCCGGGGCGAAGGCCTCCACGGCGAAGGCCCGGCCGCCGTAGGTGAAGCCCGCCGCACCCGGATCCAGGGGCCCGAAGAGCCGCGCGGGGTCGGCCCACAGCTTGTCCTGGCTCGCCACCTCGAGGAGCGCGAGGGCGAAGACCTCGGCGCTGCCGGGGTAGGCGTCGAGCGCCGCCGCCACCGTTTCCTTGCGCGCGTCCCGCGTCGCCGCGTCGAGCCCGGCGAGGAGCTCCTGGGCGAGGAGCCCTTCCGGCGCGGCGATGACGCCGCCGGGCTCGCCGGCCCGCGCCGGGGCGCCGGAGGCGCAGAGGGAGAGGGCCGCGAGGAGGCCCAGAGTCTTCGTGAGGTTTCTCATGCCCATCCAGGGTAGAGCCTGGAGGGACCGGGGGAAAGGGGCACGCCGCGGGACCACGTTGGGGTGAAGTACGGAGGCCCCGAAAACGGAGGCGGGTGAGGGGGAGGCGGATGACGTCATGGGCCGAGATCTCCTGCGATGAGCGCGCGCCACGGGGCGGAGCTCGAGTTAGGCCCTGACTCCCTCTCAGGATGCAAACCCGCTGCCCGCGCGCCGGGTCTCTCAGGAACCCCTTGCGTCGCAGGGGGTTGGGCTCCGGCGGGCGCGGTCCCAGCGCCGGCGCATGTCAAGCCGGCCTTGCGGGCTCCTGACGCGGGGCGTCAGGGCGGGGTCACCCTTCGCTCCTCCCCGCGAGCTTCTTGAGCCAGCGAGGGATCCAGCGGACGGGTTCGCGGCGGCGTTCGAACACAAGGGTGTAGGGTTGCCTGCCGCGAGGCAGGTCGTCCAGATCAATGGAAACGCCCCGCTCCCGGAATCGTTGTACTGCCGCCTCGGTGGAGAGCACTCGGAACGTCACGCCGGGGCAGTCGGAGACCGACACCTCGCGGCCCGAGAGCGGCTCGAGGAGAGGATCGCTCACAGGCCAGCGACACAAGGCGAAGCTTCCCGATCGTATGAGGACCGGGCCCATCCGCCATTCGAGCCAAGGGTAGAGCTCGAGCCTCTCGTGACCTTCCATCTCCACCGGGATGACGAGCCCAAAGCAGCGATCCGTGACTCGAACGCCGGTCGTCTCCAGACGGCGGGCGATTCCCGCGATGAGCGCCTCCCCTCCCGCCTCGGTCTTCAGGAACTCCAGCAGCGCCCGTGCCTCTGCCCGCGTTTCGAGGCCGTCGAGCATCGTGCCCAGATACCCTGGCTCCCCCTTCAGGCGCAGCAGGTGGCGACGCGCTGCCAGCTCTTCCCACCGTAGCAGGCCGAAGGCCACAAGCCCCGCCGCGGCGAGGCCGGCCGCGATCGTCACGATCCGGCCTCGCCGCGCGGTGGTCATGGGTCGGAACGCCTCTCCCTCCGGCTCAGCTCCTGCACTGGGCGTAGCCGGTTGATGTTCACGAAGCGGACTCAGGAACAACCTAACCGGATCTTGTCCGGCCGGGGGGGAGAAGTCAAGCGGGCGGTGCACCGCTGCACCGCGGGCGGCGCGCCTGCGCGCGCCCGTCACCTCGCGGCCGGCACCACGGCCCTGTAGAGCACCGTCCTCGCGCCGGGCCGCTCCTCGATGGCGACCCGGAGGCCCTGCTCGAGGAGCTCGCGGCCCTTCGCGCGCCGCGTGCCGGGGGCGTCCATGTCCTCGAGCTCGTACTCGGCGTCCGCCGCGAGCCCGCGGAGCCGGAGCTGCACGCCGAAGAACGGGCTCCTCGAGCGGCGGAACGCCTGCACGACGCCGGCGTCCGACCCGGGGTCGTGGAACTGCCAGGCCATCCACGCGTCGTCGGCGGAGCTGTAGGGCGTGAGCGGGTAGTAGTCGCCGAGGTAGAAGGGCGCGACGCGGCGCCACTCGCGGTCGAGCCGGCGGATGCTTTCGTAGTCGAGGTCCTTCCGCCGCACGTCGAAACAGCCCGTGTTGTGGGGGCACATGTGGCTCCGGTAGGTGTAGGGATCGTAGGCCCCCGGCGGCGAGACCGCGGTGCCGTGGAAGGGGAACCACGACGCGAGCCCGTAGGTGTGGCACTGCTGCCCCACGGGCTCGAAGATGTAGTCGCTCCGGAGGAGCGGCACGGCGCGGCGCAAGGTCTCGAGGTCGTTCCGGTGGCCTCCGGAGGCGCAGGAGTCGATGAGGAGGTCGGGGTGGCGGCGCCGGAGCTCGTCCCAGTACGCGAGGTAGCCCGTCACGTGGCGGTTCTCGGTCATGCCCTGGCGGTCCGGCGCGTCCTTCGAGCGCCAGTGGCCGATGGGGTCCATGTTGAAGTCCTGGCGGTAGAGGCCGATCCCCTCGTCGCGGATGAGCTTGTCGGCGTGGTCCGACAGCCAGGTCCAGGCCTCGCGGTTCCCCAGGTCGAGGAGCCCGCCGCCGGAGCCGCCGATGATCCACTCGGGATGCTCCCTCGAGAGCCACGTATCCGCCGCGACGCGCTCGGGCTCGAACCAGACGATGGTCCTCACGCCCTTCGCCTTCGCGTGGTCGCTCACCGCCCGGAGGCCGCGAGGGAAGCGCTTCCGGTCGACCTCCCAGGTGCCCGTCTGGGGCCAGCCGCGCTCCTGCACGAACCAGCCCGCGTCCATCCACCAGTAGTCGAGCTTCAGTCCCTCCTCGAGGTAGCGGTCGATGAAGACCTTCTGGCTCGCCTCATCGGCGTGGATCATCTCGCCGAACTGGTGCGAGCTGCACGCGGCGAGCTGGGGGACGGGCGGGAGCTTTCCGCCGGGCCGCGGCAGGTTGTGGCGGACCATCCAGCGCCGCCAGAGGTTCTGCGCGTCGATCCAGTCCCCGCCCTTCCATGGCAGCAGGACGATCATGGGCGTGCGGATTTCCTCACCGGGGCGGAGGACGAGCCGCGTCGTCTCCTGCCCCGCGGTCACGCGGAGCCCGCGCTCGGCGTCGCGCTGGAGCTCGCAGGCCCACTGGCCGGCCCAGCTCACGGCGATGATCAGCCCTTCCCCGCCGGCCTCGAGGTTGAAGTAGGGGAAGACTTGGCCGCAGGGGCGCCCGCCGGGCGGCGCGAGGCGCAGCTTCGCCCCCGGCTCGAGGACCGTCTGGAGCGGCTCGTAGTCGTCGCGGCGGACGAAGGTCCCCTTCCAGTGGCGCAGCAGGTACTCGTCCCCGGGTCGCCGGCGGAGGTCCGCGGCGAGGGCCAGGATCTCCGAGAGCAGGGGCGTGTCGGCGCTCCCCGTGTTCTTGAGGTGGAGCGTCCACTCGACCGCCGGGAAGTCGGCGTGCTCGACGGCCTCCCAGCGCACCTCGAGGCCCGTCGCGGGGTCGAGATGCGCGAGCGTGCGCGCGGTGCGGCCGCCGCCGAGGTCCCTCGAGCCCGCTTTGCGCTCCCAGCGCCCGAGGAGGTCCCGCGACGGCACGCCGCCCAAGGAGAACGAGAAGGGCGCGGCAGCGCCGGTCCCGAAGCGCCGCGCGAGCTCCCCGGCGCGCGCCGGGTCCCCGCCGGTCACCCCTCCGGCGGTCCGGAGCCAGAGGATGGGCTCCGCCGGCCGGGGCACGCGCCGCTCGACCGCGAGCGTGAGCTGCGCGACGCCGTCGGGCCGGCCGCTCGGGCCCGCGGCGTGGGGGCCCACGAGGTCGAGGCCTCCGGCCTGCGGCTCGATGACCCGGAAGCCCGCCAGCGCGACGCGCCAGGCCTCGTCCTCGACCCGGTCGCTCCAGAGCCCGGCCTCCTCCTCGTGAGTCAAGGTCCCCGCGCCCGGCACGTCCGTGATGGGCCAGCCCATGGTGGGGCTCGCCCCGTTCGCCCGGGGCTCGGGCGCGGCCGCGCCGGCCGAGGTGGCTCGCGTGAAGGCCGAGATTGCGGGCCGGTCGTTCCTCGAGTCGAGGAAGAGGTTGATCCCGGCGATGGGGAGCGGGGCGTCGCCGTCGAAGTGGATCGCGAAGGTGCGGGTCCCCTCGGCGAGGGGGATCTTGACCGTGTGGTCCCGGCCGTTCAGCCACCGGACCTTCGCCGGGTCGATCGTCCCGGATGGGAGCGCGCCGCCCTCGCGGACGAAGAGGTCCCACGCCGCGTCGATGGGCCCCGTGTTCCACCGGCCCGCGGCGTTCACGACGCCGCGGTCGTCGCAGAGGAAGAGGGTGATGGCCGTGACCTCGACGGCCTGCGCCGGGCAGGGCGCGAGGGCGCAGGCGAGGACGGCGGCGGCGACGAGCACGGCAAGGGGCGATGGACTCATGGTGGGAGCTCCCAAGATGGGCTGAGGCTATCCGGGTGCACCTCGCTTGGCCAGTGGCTCGGCGCACGGCCTGGACCGAGTGCGAGCATGTCCAGGATGTCCATCGGCCACGGGCACGGCCTCGACGGGGCCCGAGCCGCAGCGCATGGCGGACCACGCGGCGCGGGTGGGGCTGGCCGGAGTCCTCAGGCGGGTGCACTGAGACCTCAGGGAGGCCCGTCCGCAGGCCAACCGCAGGGTTATACTCCAGGTATGAAAACGGCCATCTCCATCCCCGACAGGGTCTTCCGCAAAGCGGAGAACCTCGCCAGGAAACTGGGGAAGTCTCGAAGCCAGCTCTACAGCGAGGCGATCGCCGAGTACGTGGGCCGCCACGACTCCGACTCCGTGACGGAAGCCATGAACAGAGTCTGCGCGCAGGTCAAGCCGGGCTGCGATCCCTTCGTCTCCGCGGCAGCGCGGAGAGCGCTCGAGAGGACCGAGTGGTGATCTCGCAGATCGTCGCGCTCGACCGCACCCTGCTCGGGAAGCGCGTCGGAAGGCTCTCGCGGTCCCGGGTGGAGCGCCTGTTTGACGGGATCGATATCGTGCCGGGACGGTGAGGGATACCGTCGATCCCGGCCTACCAATGCCGTAGGATGCAGGCGTCATGCCCGCGCACGACTGGACCAAGGTCAGCCAGGGGATCCTCCACGACTTCCACAATTCGTGGGTCGTGGCCCTGAGGAACGCCCTCAACTCCGGGTTGCTCCCCCCGGGCTATTACGCCCTCACGGAGCAGGTCACAGGGGGGGCGGCGCCCGACTTGATCGCCTTGGAGCTCGTCCCGAGGAGCGAGCGGAGGACGGCTGCGGAAGGGCACGGACCTGGCCAGCACGCGGGCTCCGCGGTCTTGACCCCGCCCCGGGCCACCATCGTGGCGCGCGCCGAGAGCCCTTCCTATGCCTCGCTGCGGAAGACGGTGGTGATCCGCCACAGCTCCAGCCACGAGGTCGTGGCCTTGATCGAGATCATCTCGAGGGCCAACAAGGCGAGCCGTGCGGAGCTCGAGCGGTTCCTCACCAAGGCACAGTCCGCTCTCAAGCAGCACGTCCACCTCCTCGTCGTCGACGTCCACCCGCCGGGGCGGCTCGATCCCCAGGGCATCCACGGCGCCCTCTGGGCCGCGCTGGCCCAGCCTCCGCCGGATCTGCCCCGCGACCGCCCGCTCCTCGCCGCGGCGTACGAGGCGGACATCGAGATCACGGCGTACGTCGAGCCCTTCCGCGTTGGGGAGCAGCTCCCCGAGATGCCCCTCTTCCTCGGCGACGAGGGCCACGTGCCCCTCCCCCTCGAGCCCTCCTACATGGAGGCCTTCCGCGGCGTCCCCTCCTACTGGCGCGAGCGGGTGGAACGCGTGGAGGCGGGATAGCGCGAGCGGGCCGGACGCTCCATCGGCTCACGCTCCACCGCCTGAGGGCTTCACCGCCTCACGGCTTCAGTCCCCCAGGGCTTCACTCCCCCTCGCTCACCCGCACGACGCTCCGGTACCCGGCGATCGTCCTCCCGTCGTCGACCACCACGTCGAAGTCCTCGCCCGCGTCGCAGGCGCGGTGGAACTGCTCGAGGACGCGGCGGAGGAGCCGGTTGTAGCGCTGCGACGCCTCGTTCGTGCGCTCCTTGTCGAGGGCGCGCACCCACCACAGGTTTTCGAGCGAGACGAAGAAGCCGTCGGGGATGGCGATGGCCACGTCGAGGACCGGCGCCGGGCCGCGGATCGAGGGCCGCGGGTGCGCCGCTGCATGCCTCTTCAGGTGGCGCGCCAGCTCGAGCTGCTCGGGCCACGGCATGTGGTGGTCGTGGTCCGAGGTCCAGAACCACACGTACCGCGCGCCCATGTCGTAGGCGAGGGTCACGGCCTCGGGCGCGATCGCGGGATCGCACTGGCCGTAGATGCTCGTCCCCCAGTCCTTCTCGAAGGTCCTCGCGGCGCCCCGCAGGAAGGCGTAGTGGTAGCGCAGGAGCTCTCGCGCCGTGTGCTTCCTCGGCGCCCCCGACCAGCGCGCGACCGCCTCGTCGAACGGCGCGAGCTGGTAGCGGGCCTCGTGGACGACGCCGGCCAGGCCCGCCGCGAGCTCGTAGTGACTCAACTCGAAGAGCGTCTCCCAGGCGGGGAAGTCGTGCTGCTCGAGGCGCATGTCGCCCAGGTTGGCGCCGGCCTGCTCGAGCGACCGCTCGAGGTGGAACGCGCTGTAGCCCTCGCCGCCCTCGTACTGCTCGCGGATACGCTTGTGAAGGGCGGCCGCGGCGTCGGAGAAGTGCCGCAGGGTGCGGTGGATCTCCACGTCGCCGACCAGGATGATCGCCGGCTCGTCCATGAACATGACGGGCCCGAGGTAGTTCGAGCGATAGAGGTCGGCGGGGTACTCGAGCGGCGGGCTGCCGCCGGCCCCGCGCAGGAAGAAGACGGGCTTTCCCCGCACCCACTCGGCCTGCTTCGGATCGACCGTGAAGAGGTTGATCCCTGTCTCGATCATGACGCCGTACTCCTCGCGGGTGAACGGCACGTACGTGTAGTTCCTCCGCTCCGGCTTCTGGGGCAGGCGGCTCCCCTCGGCGTCGCGGAAGTTGCGGCCCGTGCCGACGAGGAGCTCGGGGTCGAGGTCGAGGAGGACCGTCCCGTCCCATGGCTCCCACGCCACCCCGCCGCCCGTGTGCTGGAGCGTCAGCACGTGCCCGAGGAGCTCCGCGGTCTCCGGGAGCGGTGCGCCCCCCGTGGCGCGGGCCCGCCGCGGCACGAAGAGCCGCTCGAAGCCGCGCCAGCCCGGGAGGAGGGCGCGGCCCGTGCGGACGTCGCGGTACTCGAGGGTCTCGCCAGTGCGGTCGAGCCGGAGCACGTAGCGAAGGAAGTCGAGGGGCTCCGCGGGGCTCGCGAGCGGATCGCGGCGCGTGAGCACGCGCAGGCGGAAGAGGGGGGCCTGCGCCTCGGCCTCCTTGCCTTCGGGCGCGCGGGGCCGGGCCGAGAGCTCCCACCAGAGGGCCTCGCGGCCGGCCGCGAGCTTCTCCCGTGGCCCGTAGACGACGTCGACCGACGCGAAGGGCGCCGGCGCGTGCGTCTTCCCCGTGAGGACGAGGTAATGGCCGTGGGTGCCGGGCGCCGGCGGGCTCTGGGCATGCGCCGTGGCGAGGATCGCGAACAGGGCGAGCGAGATCGAGAACCAGCCCCTGGCGCGCGCGGTCCAGCGTGTGACGGGCATCATGCAGCACAGCCTACATCCGGGCGGTCGGGCGGCCAAGGGGGAGGTAGAATGGCGGCCCGACGCAACCCCCGACAACCCGAGAGGAGCCGCCATGAGGATGTTCATCCGCGGGCAGTGGAAGGAGAAGGCCGAGAGGATCGATGTCCTGAACCCTTACGACGGAGCGGTGATCGAGACCGTGCCGCGCGCCGACTGGGGCGACGTCGAGGAAGCGCTCGCCGGCGCGGTCGAGGGCGCCGCGGTCATGGCGAAGGTGCCGGCCCACGACCGCTTCCGCATGCTCGAGCGGGCGGCGCGGCTCCTCGACGAGCGCAAGGAGGACTTCGCACGCACCATCAGCCTCGAGGAGGGCAAGATCATCGCCGAGGGCCGCATGGAGGCCGGGCGCGCCGGCGAGATCTTCCAGATCGCCGCCGAGGAGTCGAAGCGCATCCTCGGCGAGGTCCTGCCCATGGACGCCGCGCCGGGCGGGGCGGGGAAGTTCGGCTTCACGATCCGGGTGCCCTGCGGCGTCGTGCTCGCGATCACGCCGTTCAACTTCCCGCTCCACCTCGTCTGCCACAAGGTCGCGCCTGCGCTGGCCGCCGGGAACTCGGTCGTGATCAAGCCCGCGAGCGACACGCCGCTCTCGGCGCTCAAGCTCGTCGAGGTCCTCCTCGAGGCCGGCGTGCCGCCCCTCGCCATCGCCTGCATCACGGGGAGCGGGGCGGCGCTGGGCGACGCGCTCTGCGGCGACGAGCGCGTCCGGAAGATCAGCTTCACCGGGAGCTACGAGGTGGGGGACCACGTCTGTCGCGCCGCCGGCATGAAGCGGGTGACCATGGAGCTCGGCTCGAATTCGCCCCTCATCGTCATGGACGACGCGGACATCGCCAAGGTCGTCGATGCGACCGTGGCCACGGGGTACGCCAACGCGGGACAGGTCTGCATCTCGGCCCAGCGGGTCCTCGTGGACTCGAAGGTCTACGGCGACTACATCGACGCCCTCAAGCCCAGGGTCGAGGCCTTGACCACCGGCGATCAGCTCAAGGAGACGACGCGCGTGGGCCCCATGGTCCGCGAGGCCGACGCGGTCCGGGTGAAGGGGTGGATCGACGAGGCCGTGGCCCAGGGCGCCCGGCTCGTCACGGGCGGCGAGCGGCGGGGCACGATCGTGCAGCCGGCGGTCGTGAGCGAGGTGACGCCCGAAATGCGTCTGTGGGGGAGCGAGCTCTTCGGCCCCGCCGTGGGCGTGCGGCGCTGCCGCGGCGTCGACGAGGCGATCGCCCTCGCGAACGACACCCGCTACGGCCTCTCGGCGGGCGTCTTCACCCGCGACATCGACCGCGCCCTTCGCTTCGCCCGCGAGGTCTCGAGCGGCAACATCCACATCAACTGGGGCCCCCAGTGGCGCGTCGACCTCATGCCCTACGGCGGCCTGAAGCGGAGCGGCATGGGCAAGGAAGGCCCGCGCTACGCCATCGAGGAGATGACGGAGACGAAGATGGTGGTCGTCCACATGGGGTCGTGAGGTGGACGCGGCCATGAGGTCCCCGAGCTCGCGCGAGCCCTCCCGAGGCTCCGGCCCCCTGAGGATGGCCGTCCTCGTCCTCGCGGCCGCGGGCCTTCACGGACGCGGCTTCGCGGAGGGGGAGGCCCGCGGCCCCCTCCGCGTCCGCGACTGCCTCTGGGTCTGGGGCAACCCCGAGATGGCGGCTCCGGGCCCGCACTCCCACGGGACCTTCGCCGGCGCCGGCCCGGCCGAGCGGGCTCGGCTCCTCGGCGTGCCCAACGTGGTCCTCGCGGGTCGCGGGCTGCCGGCGGACGAGGTCGAGGCGCGGCGCATCCTGGGCGATGCCGCCGGGGCGCCGCGCCTCGTCTGGGAGGTCGCGCCCGACGGGGGCGAGGGGCCTCCCTTCGCCTACGAGAAGAAGCTCGCGCTCCTCGAGAGGCTCCGCCGTGAGGACCGCCGGATCGAGGGCGTCCTCCTCGACGACCTGAGCACGGTGGCGATCGACGTGGGCCTCCTGCCCCAGCACGTCCGGCGGGTCCGCGAGCTCCTCCCGGGCGGCGGCGCGGAGGTCAAGCTCTGGGGCGTCCTCTACACGATGAGCCTCGGGCGCGAGCGGATCGACGACTACGTGCGCGAGCTCGACGGCATCCAGCTCTGGGTCTGGCACGCGAAGGACTTCCCGCGCCTCGAGGAGGACGTCGAGCGCTGCGAGGAGCGCTTCCCCGGGAAGCCCCTCGTCCTCGGCATCTACCTCCACGACTACGGCGGCGGCCGGCGCATGCCGCTCGACCTCCTCGCCCGGCAGTGCGGGACGGCGCTCGAGCTCCTGCGGGCCGGCCGCGTCGAGGGCATCGTCTTCCTCACGATCACCGACGATGCGGATGCGGTCCGGTGGACCGCCGACTGGGTGCTGCGCACGGGCGACCTGGAGGTCGAGCCTCCCGTCCGGGGCGCCTGGCGGCGGCTCGCGATCGGCGACGGGTCGGAGTGGACGAGCGTCGCGGGCGAGTGGAAGGACGCGGGCCAGGGCGAGATCGCGGGCTCGCGCCGCGGCGACGGGGCGGGGCTCCAGGGGTACTCCTTCGCCTTCCACGAGCCCGCCGCCTACTCGGACCTCGAGGCGGAGCTCACCGTCTCCATGCCCACGAACCACGCGGACCTGGGCCTCGTCGTGCGGGCGCAGGACCCGACGCGCTTCTGCTTGATCCACTTCCCCCAGGGCGGCCAGTCCTATCGAGCGCAGCACTTCTGGGCGGCGCTCTCGGTGGCCGACGGCTCGGGCTACCTGCGTCTCGTCAAGCTCGCGCACGTGCAGCGCGTCGCGAGCAACCCCTTCGGCCTGCGCCACCGGGCCCGCGTCCGGGTCGCGGGCGACCGCTTCCAGGTCTGGCTCAACGGCCACCCGGCCCTCGACGCCCGCGACGGCACGTACGCGTCGGGCAGGGTCGGGCTCGCGGGCTTCCACCGCTTCGAGCACGGCAGGGTCCGGGTCCGGGGCCGGGAGGCGCCCGCGCCCGCCTGGCGCGAGGACATCGAGCCGGCGAAGAACTGGTCGGTGCCGTTCCCCGAGGTGAGCGGGCAGCAGGGCGGCGCGGGCCTCACCTTGACACCGCGCGGCGACGTCCTCTGCACGTTCTCGAGCGGCGAGAGGCGGTACCTGGCGCGCTCGCGGGACAAGGGGAGGACCTGGGAGACGAAGGACCTTCCCGCGAGCCTGTCCTCCATCACCCCCAGCGACAGGTACTACGCCGCGAGCATCCACCTCCTGCGCGACGGCCGCCTCGTCGCCATCGCCGTGGGCACCGGCGGGGGCGGCTGGAGCGAGTCGGCTGACGACGGCGAGACCTGGTCACCGCCGGCGCCGATCTCCACGGCGGGCTGGCCCGCGAATCCCGAGCAGATCTCGACGGGGTGGCAGCTCGAGCTCCGGGACGGCGCGCTGGTCCGCTTCGGCCTGGGCCGGGACGCCACGAGCACGGAGCCGGTGACGCGCTGGGGGGCGGTCCACGTGCGGGCCTTCTCGATCCGCTCGACCGATGGCGGGAGGACCTGGTCCGCGCCCGTGAGCCTCGACGGGGACCGGGAGGACATGGGGAACCTCGACCTCACCGAGGCGACCGGCTTCGAGACGGGAGACGGCCGCATCCTCTGCCTCGTGCGCCCGATCTACTCGCCGTGGATGTGGGAGACTTGGTCGCACGACGGCGGCCGGAGCTGGACGCCCTGCGTCCGTGGGCCCTTCCCGGGCTACGCGCCCTCGGCCTTCCTGAAGACGCGGTCCGGCACCGCCCTGATCGCGACGCGCTTCCCGGGGCTCACGATCCACGCGACCCGCGACGACGGCAGGACCTGGGACGAGGGCACCTACATCGACACGTCGATCTGGGCCATGGGCTCCATGCTCGAGGTCGCGCCCGACGTGGTGCTCTTCGTCTACATGGACTCGTGGGGCGGCCCGCTCCGGGCGCAGCACATCCGCGTCGCGCCCGGCGGCCTGGAGCCCGCGAAGGCGGGAGATGTGGGGAGGTAGGGAGAGCGCGCGTACAGACTGGCCGTCATGGGGCCCTGGCGTCCGCGACAGACGCCTTCCTGATCCTTCGCAGGCTCTCGGCCTCTTCCTTTTGGGCGTGAAAGAGGTCCCACCTGAGCTGAAGGCTCATCCAGAAGTCCGCAGAGGTGCCGAGGAACTTGGCGAGCCGGAGGGCCGTGCTCGGTGTGACGCCACGCCGTCTGTTGACGAGCTCGTTGACGCGCTGATAGGGCACGCGAATGCCCTGGGCGAGATCCCGCTGAGTAAGCCCCATGGGCTTGAGGAACTCCTCGTCAAGCATCTCTCCAGGGTGGGTGGGCACTCGGTGGGTAGGGACTCGAACCATGATGTCCTCTGGACGAAGGCTAATGGTAGTCGACGATCTCGACTTCGGCTGGCCCGGCGTCGGTCCAGACGAAGCAGACTCGGTACTGGTCGTTGATTCGGATACTGTGCTGCCCGGCCCGGGCTCCGGACAAGCGCTCCAGGCGATTGGCTGGCGGAACACCGAGCCGATGTCATACCGTTCCTGTAGAATCCTACTTGAGATAGCTGCGTATGACGCTCAGTCGACTGGTAAGAATCAGCGGGAAGGGGCAATTCGTGATCCCCAAGGAGATGCGCGAGGCCCTGGACTTGAAGGCCGGGAAGGTGCTGTTGATCACGCTGGAGGGCGAGCGCATCGTTCTCGCCGATCCGCGGCGGCACGCTCAGCAGACGAAGGGCCTTCTGAAGGGCACGTGGGGCTCAAGCAAGGACGAAGTCCGGCGGTACCTGGAAGGGGAGCGCGACGCTTGGGAGTGACGGCAAAGGGCAGGCAATTCGCCGCCGATTTGAGAGGCCACGTCAAGATCTGCCTCGATAGCTCGATCATCATCTACCACCTCGAGGACATGAAGCCCTACTCGGACCTGACCGCGATCCTCCTCGAAAGGCTCGCGGCGGGCGCCGCCACGGGAGTGCTGTCCACGATCTCCCTGACGGAGCTTCTCGTCAAGCCCTTCGCCGACGGACGCCTCGATCGAGTGGCTGTGCTGGAGTCCTTCGTCGCGACGTTTCCCCATCTCGCCGTGGTGCCGCCGTCAGCATCGATCGCCACCCAGGCCGCAAGGCTTCGGGCGGCCCATGGCCTCCGCGTTCCCGACGCGCTGATCTGCGCGACGGCGCTGGCAGAGAAGGCCAGTGCATTCCTCACCGATGACATCCCGCTTCGCAAGGTCAAGGTGGAGGGGATTGCCGTACTGGTCCTGGATGACTACTTGTAGCCGTGGATCGTGCTGGGCCCAGGTGGCGGCCGACTACTCCCGCGGCACCTCATTGACCGTATACGCCGCCTCGTCGTGGACGAGGGGCTCTCCCGCCGCGCTGCGGGCGCCCGCGGCGCGGAGGCGGTAGATGCGGCCCGGGACGAGGGGGCCCAGGTCCAGGTCCACGCGGCGGCCCTGTTCACTTCTCCCTCGCGCACCCCGGATCCTGACTCCTCGGCCTCTATGGGAACAACTCGGGATGCCGCTTCTAGTGGCGGCGAGCCTCGACCTGGCGCAGGTGGTTCAACGCCAGCCTCTCCACGGAGGCTCGACCGATCGGAGTCAGACCCTCGATCCGCAACCCGTCCCTCGACCAGCGGAAGTGGCGCGACCACCGGTGCCGCCGCGGGTGAAAGAGCGGGACGACTCGCTTCGTGCCAGGGTCCTGGTAGGACTGGAAGTCCTGCTTGTGGAACTGGCAAGCGTAGCAACACAGGGCGAGGTTGCTCGGATCCGACGGGCCGCCTTGGCTTTCTGGTTTGATGTGATCCAAAGTGAAGCGATGAGGGAACAAGGCCTCCGGCGCCCGGCAGTACTCGCAGCGGAAGCGCGCCCGCGCAGCGACCTCAGGGTACCACTTGCGGACGTCGAGCTTCCTCGCGGGCATTCAACCGCGGTGCCGCAGTGAACGGTTTCCCCGAGACCGCCACGCCAAGCGTGGAGAGGGCTGTCCAGGCGCTGCCGGCTCTCGCCTCGAAAGCTTCCGAACGATCCCCCTATCGGCGAGCTCGCCGGCTCGCCGGAAGTCCTCGTCGATCAGGCGCTCGAGCTTCTCTCTCTCTCTCTCCGTCAAGCCACCACCGCGCTGCTTCTCGAGCAAGCGTTCGATCTCACCCGTCCGGGCCTCATCGGCCGCGATGCCGCTCGAAGAGGACAAGCAGCGCACGACGTGCTCCAGGAGCGACACCAGCGACAGACCGCGCTGGGCCGCGCTTCTTGCGAGCTTGCCGTAGAGTCGATCGGGGACGTTAAGGGCTTGAGCCATGCTCACGAGTCTACGCCCTCGAGCGCGCGAAGCAACCCATCACGCGCTTCGTACCTCTTGGATTCGGTGACGACCGCTGGCGGAGCACAGCCTCCTGAGCAGTCGGCCGGCAACGACGACGGAAACGAGGAGAGGAGCAGACTCTCCTCCTCGCTACCCCCCCGGCACCTCGTTGACCGTGTACGCAGCCTCGTCGTGGACGAGCGGCTCACCCGCCGCGCTGCGGGCTCCTGCGGCGCGGAGGCGGTACACGCGGCCCGGGACGAGGGCGCCGAGGTCCAGGTCCACGCGGAGGCCATCGGGGCTGGCGCGCGCCTCGAGGACCCGCACCGTGGTCCTCTCGAGCTCGGGCGAGCCGTATTCCGGCCCGTAAGAGTAGCGGTAGTGGTGAATGGCGTAGGAGGCGGGGTCGCCCGATGATCTCGGGTCGGCCGGCCGCGTGAAGACGAGCTCGAAGCCGCGAGGCCTCGCGTGCATCTCCCGGACCTCGAAGGGCGTCTCGCCCGTGAAGTCGATGCGGTACAGCGCGCCGCGGTCGGGCTGGCCCATCCACGCGGGCTCGGTGATGCTCCCGACGTAGAGGCACCCCTCGGGGCCGAAGGCGAGGACGAGCGGCCCGAGGAGGCCCGCGCCCCAGAAGGGGAAGCAGGCGCCCTGGGTCTCGCCGTTCACGTCCTCGATCTGCGCCCGGATGATCGCGCCGCCCGTGTAGAGCTCGGCGAGGAAGATCTGGCCCGAGAAGGGGCCGAACTTGCCGCCGGTTGCGTCCAGCGCGAGGCCATTGATGGACCGCGCCCAGGCGTAGGGGACCCACACCGACGTCCCGCCGGCGGGCTTGTCGCGGTGCTGGAGCTGCTCTGGGTTCGGGAAGCCGTAGAAGCGGCCGGGCCGCACGCGGCAGAGGCGGTTCGCGGCGACCCACTCGCCCTGGTTGTCGGTGATGCAGAGCCCGCCGTCGGGGCCGAGGCACCAGCCCACGGGGTTCCGGAAGCCGAAGGCCACGTCCGCGACGGAGCCGTCGGGGCGCAGGCGGAGCGCGGAGCCGGCGCCGCGCTGCGTCCGGTTCGCCCAGGGCGCAAGGCCGAAGAGGAAGGAGCCGTCGGGCTCGGGCACGAGGCCGTAGGCCCAGTCGTAGCTCGAGACGAGGCCCTGGGGCCACGTGAAGACGCGCTCGACGACCTCGGCGCGGCCATCGCCGTCCGGGTCGCGGAGGCGCGTGATGTTCCTCCGGTGGAGGACGTAGAGGTCGTCGCCGCGGTGCACCATGCCGTAGGGCTCCTGGAAGGGCCCCGCGTGCTCGGCGAGGCGCGCCTCCCCGCCGGGCCCGGAGGCATCCACGCGGTGGACGAGGCCCATCTTCATGCTGGCGACGAAGAGCTTGCCGTCCGAGGGCCGCGCCGCGAGGGCGCAGGGCATGACGAGCCCCGCCGCCGGGTCGCGCAGCTCGACCGCGCGGTAGCCGGGCCGGGCCGCGGGCGGCTCGCGGCGCTCCTCGGGCGAGATCGGCGACGGCGCGGGCGCGGGCTCGTCGCGCCGCGCCGCGGCGGGCTTCGCGAGCGCGTCGCGCCCGTAGCGGAGCTCGACCGCCGCCTGCGCCTGGCCCAGCGCGAGAGCGACCGTCGTGATCGACGCGGCGCCGCTCGCGTCGTGCGCCACGCGCTCCTGGCCCGGCGCGGGCCGCCCCCAGCGCGCAGGGTCGGCGCCCGCCGGGAGCGCCGCGAGCACGTGGACCTGAGCGCACGGCGGCAAGCCGCTCCAGCGCACGCGCCGCAGCAGCGTGCGGGCCGGGCCCGAGTCCTCGAGGCGCAGCTCCTCGGTCGCCTCGACCCTCGCGTCCCCGACCGCGAGCCGGGTCCGGATGCGGACGCCGTCCTCGAGCACCTCGAAGCCGAGGAACCGGTGCCGCGCGACGAGCGCGTCGGCGTTCCGCGGCGGCTCGAGGGGCCGCGGCTCGCCGAAGCCGAAGGGGATGGCGGGCCCGAAGGGCGCGGCGACGGGCTCCCCCTCGAGGAGCCACGTCCGCCAGCCCGAGTCGTCGCGGAGGAGTGCTGCCTCCTCCCACCACGAGCCGAGCGCGAGCCGCTCGACGTCGTAGACGAGCACGTCGCGCGAGGGGAGCTGCACGACGAGCGCCTCGACGGCGCCGCTGCCGGGTACGCGGAGCGGGAGCTGCGACGCCCTCGGGCGTTCGCCCGGTCGAGGGGGTGGCAGCGGCGACGGAGGGCGCATGCGCGGCGGCTTCCCTGCCGGGGCGCCGGCGAGGTAGCGCCAGAGCGCCTCCTTTTCTCGCTCCGGGTCCCCGCCGAGCTGCGAGCGCGCCGCGCCGTGGGGAAAGAAGGCCGGCATGGGCGTCGCGGGAAGGAAGCGCCGTGGCTCCTCGAGCCACCGGTCGAACCATTCGCGGCGCACGCGGCGCGCGATCGCCGTGAGGTCGGGCCCCGCCGAGCCGGGCTCGGCATGGAAGTCCGAGGACCGCTTCCAGGCGTGGCAGGCGATGCACGCGTAGCCGCCGTGGCCCGCGAGCGCGCGGCCCTCCTCGGCAAGGGCGGCGTCCTCGCCGGCCGCAGGCGCCCCGGGCGCCGCGGGTACGCCGGGCGCACCGGGTACACCAGGCGGCCTGGCCTCCGCCGGCGCCTCGACCGGCAGGTCGACGAGCTCCCCATCGCCCTCGAGGAGCGCGCGGACGGCCTCTCGACCGTGCGGGCCGTAAGCCGGCATGCGGTAGGTGTACCAGTGCGGGCGCACGCCGGAGACGCCGCGCTCGGCGGCCTCGAGGAGGTACGCGGGCTGGAACCGGCTCCCGGCGCCCGCCAGGGACGGCACCCGCAGGTAGGGGAGCCGCGCCGGGAACATCTCGTGGTGCACGCGGAGGACGACCCCTTCGAGGGGCGACGCGTCGCCGGGAGCACGCGGGTGGCAGCGGATGCAGCCGAGGCGGCGCAGCGTGAGCTGTCCCGTCTGGAACGGCGAGTCGCGCCAGCCTTCGCGGGCCGCCGCGAGGAAGGCCTCGAGCGCGGCCCGCTCGGCGCTCGTGAGCGCGAAGCGCGGTAGCGTGCGGCCCGCGAGGCAGCCCCTCGCGGCATCCTCGGCCCCGGGAGGCCCGAAGGGCACCGGGCCGGCCGGCTCCGGCAGCCCCTCGTGGCAGGCGCCGCAGCGCCGGCGCTCGAGGAGGCGTCTCGCGGCCTCGGCGAGGAGGTCCTCGGGCACGTCACCGGCGGCGCCGACGCGCGAGGCGTCGAGGCCGAGGTCCGCCACGACCGCCGCGACGTCGGCCGGGCCCGGCGCGGCGGCGGGAGCGCCCTCGAGCGGGCCGCCGGCCCCGCCCTCGAGGAGGAAGCTCGCGACCTCGAGGGCCTCGTCCCGGGAGAGATCGAAGCGCGGCATGCGGCCGTCCGGGTGCCGGGAGAGGGGGTCGAGGATGACCTCCGCGACCTCGGCGATGCCCATGCGCAGCCCGAGGCGCTCGAGGGGCCGGCGCGCGGGGTCGTCGCCGGGGCCCTCCGTGTCCGGGAGGAGGTGGCAGGCGACGCACCCGGTCTCCACGAACCGCTTCTTCCCCTCGCGCCAGGGGCGCGGCGCCTCCTCGGGCGGAGCGGGGCGCCTCGAGCGAAGGAGGTGCTCGGCGATGATCCATCGCTCGGCGAGCCCACGGCCGCCGGGCTCGAAGAGGCGCGGCATGCGCGCTTGAGGGTGGAGCGAGCGGGGATCGTCGAGCCACCGCAAGAGCCACTCGCGCGTCGCCCGGGAGCCGAGGCGCTCGAGCCTCGACCCCGGCCCGGGCGCCACGTCGCGCTCGTCCGGGAGCGCGTGGCACCGCAGGCAGCCGTGGTCCAGGGCGAGCGCGTGGCCCTCGTCGATCGCCCGGAGGGCTGCGACCTCGGGCGGCTCGGCGGCCGCGCGGTGGCTCGCGGCCCAGGCCGGGAAGGGCTCGCGGCGGAAGCTCGAGCCCTCCCACCAGAGCTGGAGGCGCGCGGGTCCATCCTCGGGCGACTCGTACTCGAGCGCGACCTCGTGCTCGCCCTCGGCAAGGGTCGCCGGCACGCCCTCGACCCAGGAGCCGTCTCCGTCCCCATCCCCGCCCTCGCCCCCGCCCCGTGCGCCCTCGAGCGCGAGCGCGCCGTCGACGCGCAGCGCGACGCGGCCCGCGACGCGCGCTGCCCAGCGCACGCGGTCCTCCTCCTCGAGGACGAGCGTCCCCGTCCAGCGCGCCCGAAACCGGCTCGTGCCGAGGACCGGGTGCGGGGACGAGAGGCCCCAGGTGAACGCCGGCCGCGGCTCGACCCGCACGATGCTTCGCGGCGGCCCGGGCCCGCCGGCCACCTGGTACGCGGCGATCCAGCCCGGCGCGAGGGGGCTCGGCTCCTGGGCTGCGGCCGGCAGCGTGAGCGAGAGGAGGGCGGCCGCGGCTCGTGGGACAAGGAAGCTCATGGTGGAGGCTCCAGGGAGGCGTCGCGCGCGGGCACGGCCCGCTCGAGGGACCCTCAGGATACCCGAGGGGCTCCCGGAGCGAGGTGGAGTTCTCTCCGCCCAGGCCGCAAACTTGAGGCGTCCCTCGCGGCGAGGCCGCCGAGCTTGGAAGGACGGAGCAGGCATGGAAGCTGAAGCCGAAGCCGAAGCCGGAGCGAAGCCGCTCACGAACGCCGAGATCGCCGGGCGCCTCAACGAGGTGGCGGGGCTCCTCGAGGCGCAAGGCGCGAACCCTTTCCGCGTCGCGGCGTACCGCAAGGCGGCGGGGGTCCTCGAGGGCCTCGCGCGCCCCGTCAGCGAGGTCTTCGAGGCCGAGGGCGAGGTGGGCCTCGAGCGGCTGCCCGGGATCGGCCGGTCGCTCGGGAGCTCCATCGAGCGCCTCCTCCGGACGGGGAAGCTGGGGCTCCTCGAGCGGCTCCGCGGCGGCGCGGGGCCCGAGCGGCTCCTCGAGACCGTGCCGACGATCGGCCCGGTCCTCGCGGCGCGCCTCCACGCGGAGCTGGGGATCGAGGCGCTCGAGGACCTGGAGCGGGCGGCGAACGACGGGCGCCTCGAGCGGTTCCCCGGCTTCGGCCCGAAGCGCGTCCGCGCCGTGAGGGAGGCCCTCGCGGGCAGGTTCCGCCGCCCGCCCGCGGGGCGCGCCCCCGAGGCGCGGCCGAGGCCCCGGGCCGCGGACGAGCCTCCCGTCGAGGAGCTCCTCGACGTGGACGAGGAGTACCGGCGCAGGGCGAGGAGGCGGGACCTGCCGAGGATCTCGCCGAGGCGCTTAAACCCCACCGGCGAGGCGTGGCTGCCGGTGCTCCACACGGAGCGCTCGGGCCGCCACTACACGGCCCTCTTCTCGAACACCGCCCGCGCCCACGAGCTGGGCGCGACGCGCGACTGGGTCGTCATCTACCGCGACGACCAGGGCGGCGGCGGCCGCTGGACGGTCGTCACGGCCCGGTACGGCAGGCTCCGGGGCCTCCGCATCGTCCGCGGCCGCGAGGGCGAGTGCGAGGAGCGCTACCGGAGCGTCGCGGCGGGCGGGCCAGCGCTCGCGCCCGCGCCGCCCGGTCCGAAGAACTCCGTCGAGAAGTAGCGCTCCATGCTCGTCGAGCCGCTCGAGGCCTCGACCACCTCTCTCCCGTCGCGCACGTCGCCCCGGCGCCAGGCCTTCTCGAGGATGTAGCGCGCGATCCGGTCCTTGATCGAGCCGCTCGGGTTGAGGAGCTCGAGATTCACGTGGACCTGCGGTCCTTGCCCGAGCCGCACGGCGACGAGCGGCGTGGGCCCGATGGCCTGGAGGTACCGGCCCTCGGTGGGGAGGTCGTGGGGGTGCATGGGGGAGGCCCTTCGAGCGTACAGGCAAGCGCTGGGGGGTCCAATGCCGAGGCCGGGGCCGCGAAAGATCCTTGTCCCGAGCGCGCTTTCCAGGAGAGAGAGGAAGCGCTGGGGCTGCGGCTGGGAGTGGTTCGAGGCCATGCCGGGAGGAGGGTACCGCGAGCACGCGGCCGGGCCGAGAGGGCGCAGGTAGCCACGGGGCAACAGCAAACGATGACGCTTGACGTGAATAACGCGGCGCGTTACTATCCGGCATGATCGTATCGTTCAAGTGCGCCGACACGGAGGCGCTCGCGAACGGCCGGCGCGTCAGGCGATTCGTGAGCATCGAGTCGGTCGCGCGGCGCAAGCTTCGACAGATGCAGATCGCGGGACGACTCCAGGACCTCCGGGTGCCGCCCGGCAATCGGCTCGAAGCGCTCAAGGCCGAACGCGCCGGGCAATACAGCATCCGTGTGAACGATCAGTTCCGGGTCTGCTTCCGCTGGACGGCTGCAGGTGCCGAGGACGTCGAGATCGTGGACTACCATTGAGGGAGACGGACCATGGCCAAGCTCAAGCCTGTTACACCGGGCGAGCTCCTGAGCGAGGAGTTCTTGAAGCCAATGGGCATCTCGCAGTATCGCCTCGCCAAGGAGATCGGTGTTCCCGCTCAGCGGATCGGTGAGATCGTGGCGGGCAGGCGGGCGATCACCGCCGACACGGATCTGCGCCTGTGCCGGTTCTTCGGCCTCTCCAACGGCTACTGGCTGCGCGCCCAGGCGGCCTACGACACGGAGGTTGCAGAGGAGGCGCTCTCGGATGCGCTGAAAAAGATCAAGCCGTGGCAGGGGCTTCGGGCCCGAGCCAGTCACAGAATCTAGCCAGGTGCTGGAGCGGACGGCTGGCGCCACGCGCCACGGGGCTGGCGGCAGGCGTGCGAACTGTCGGCGTGGTTCAAGATCGGGCAACACCCGATCTTGAACCACGCCGTTTTTCCCGGACCATCGGACGCCATTCCTGGGCTGAAATGCCCTGTTTTCCGGGGCCCTCCAGCGGTTTCCCGCTCATTGGCCATCCAGAGAACGGCGGCTCCCCACGCTGTTCGGCTGCCACGCCGGCGCCGCACGCGCGTCGCCTGGGAAGGCCCCTGGGGCCCTCTGCAAACTGGAAGAAAGCGTGAGAAAGAGGGGCCTCACCTGTCCCCGATGGGATGGCGCCGTGAAGCGCCTTCTTGGAGGTCACGCCATCCGAAGGGAGCCTACGCCGCTCGCGTTCGCCCAGAGGGTACCGGCAAGCGCTCCGGAGTTCAATGCCGAGGCCGGGGCCGCGAAAGATCCTTGTTCCGGGCGCGCACTCCAGGGGAGAGAATGATCAGCATCTCCGGTCGGGCGCAGGGGAAGGTGGGAGGAAGGATCCGCCCGTGGCAAAGTCGATTCCCCTGGGTTGGGTTGCTTGTGGCGCCTTGGTGTGGACCTCCGCGGCCGTCGAAGCCCAGTACAACACGGCGGGCACGGTCCGGAACGACGCTTGGAACATGCTGGTGCCGCTCCTCAACCCGCCGGGGTGCGGAGGCGGAGGCGCCGCGACCATGGCCAGGAACTGGGTCGCCCCCCACGACATGCTGGCCGAGGACCCCCAGGCGGGCGACGAGTGGGCGGACATCGACTTCGGGGGTGCCTCCCCCTCCTCGGGCTGGGGCGCCGGGCAGCTCAACGAGGCGCCCATCTGGGTCACTCTCGCCGCCCTCGAGGCGGCCTTCTCGCTCCCCGCAGGGACGATCCCGCGGCTCAACCGCCTGAGCTGGCACGACTCGGACGGCGGGAGCTCTCTCATCAACTGGCTCAACGCGAACGTCGCCGGGCCCCTGACCCTACCCGACCTGCCGGGGGACAATATCACGGCCATCGCGACGACGTACGTCAGGAACAACGGTGCCGCCGGGATCGTGTACCTCTGCACGGCGAGCGATGACGCGATCAAGGTGTTGATCAACAACACGGCGGTCCTCACGAGGAGCGTCTGCCGTCCGGGCTCGCCCTTCTGCCAGGACTTGACGCCGGTGTTCCTGCCCAGCGGCGTCAGCAGGATCACGCTCCAGGTCTGGCAAGGCGCCGGCGGCTTCGACGCCACCTTCGGCATCCGGCTCACCGCGGGCGGCCAGAACCTCGCGGACGGGAACGGCGAGATCGACTTCCTCGGCCCCGTCGGCAAGGGGGCGTGCTCGTACTCCGTGAACCGCTTCGTCGCGGGCACGGTCTTGAGCTGCGGCGCCACCGACCCCGTCACCGTGACGATCCAGCGCGTGGAGGGCGTGGCGTGCGTGGGCGCGGACGGCGATATGCTGGACGTCGAGGAGCGGCTCACCGCCTCGAGCCCCGGCGACCTCGCCGTGACGGGCGTCTCGGACGGCGGCGTCGTGAGCGACCTGACCTCGGCTCCGCCCCCGGCGACCACGCCCGTGGGCCCCGACTTCTGCCACCGCCAGGCCGTCGGCAACCACTGCGGCGGCGCGAGCACCACGACGTACGACGGCGGCACGGGCGAGTACACGTCGGTCTCGAACTCGGGCGGCGACCTCTCGGACGGCTCGAACGACTTCGAGTTCGCCTTCTGCCGCATGGAGGGCGACTTCGACGTGTCGGTTGAGTTGACGAGCCGTGCCCACTCGAGCGGATCGGGCCGCTGGGGCAAGTTCGGCCTCATCGCCCGCCAGGCGATCTCGGGCTGCTCCCGGCACACGATCATGCAGGACCACATGCCGGACCTGCAGGACGCGCGGAGCCTCTCGGGCCGCACGGGGCACGGGAACTGCGGCAGCATGTACGAGGAGCGGAACACGACGGGCCCCGCGGTCTCGAACCACCCGCCGTACTACCGGCTGAAGAGGTCCGGCAGCGTCCTCACGGGCTGGGCCTCGGATGATGTCGCGGTGGTGACCGATCCCACGAACGACGCCCTCTGGACCCGGATCGGCCGCGAGGACGACTGGGGCGGCGGCAACCCGAGCCGCCTCTACGTCGGCTTCGCGAACAGCGAGCACAACGACGCCGGCTGCAACGTCCAGACGATCACGTTCAAGGTCGTCAACTGGTCCGGGACGAAGGTGGACGTCTTCGACCCGCCCGCCGTGATCGGCAAGAAGATCAACTGGAGCGTGCCGCGCAGCGCGCTCAACTCCGGGATCAGCTACATGCTCGACTACGTGCCCGGCAGGGTGAGCCTCGCGGGCGATGTGCCCGGCACGGCCATCGTGGGCGGCGACTCGAGCGTGACCTTCAGCACCGGCGACCCGGATGGCGACGGCAAGTTCGAGAACGCCCAGGACCTCGGCACCCCGCCGACCCCGGGCTCGATCAGCTACGACGCCGGGACCGGAGTCTACACCCAGAGCGGCTCGGGCTCGGACATCTGGGACGGCGGCGACCACACGCACTTCGCGTACGACCTGGTCGAGGGCGACTTCCAGGCGACCTTGAGGCTCCTGAACGCCACGAACCCGCCGAACGCCCGCTGGGGCCGCATCGGCATCATGGCGCGCCAGACCTGCGACTTCGACTCGAAGTACAGCTTCGCCAACGTGCCCTACCGCGGCGAGGCCTTGAACGACCAGGACGTGCCGGCCCACGTGACGCGGCAGTACCACCGCGTCGCCGGCTCGACCACCCGCGACCAGGTGACCCCATCGGGCCACATCCATGGCGACTGGCCGCAGGACCCGCAGCAGCCCTTCTGGGCGCGGCTCACGCGGCGCGGGAGCTACTTCTACAGCGAGTACGCCATGGACGAGGGCGGCCAGCCCGGCCCGTGGGCTCTGGCCGGCGGCGACACCTGGCAAGCCCCCGGCGCGCCGGCGAGGCTCCTCGTCGGCGTCGTGAGCAGCTCTCACGGCACGGCGGGCGCGAACCTCTTGACCTGGCAGTTCGACAACTACTCCTGCGTCCCCGTGGGGCCGATCCCGGCGAACGTCTGCGCGAAGGGCGAGGCCCTCCTCGCGACCGACTTCGAGGACGACTTCCCCGGCGACGACGTCGTGACGAACAACGCCGGAGCCTGGACGCCCCAGGTCGTGGACGTGGGCGGCAACAAGCGCC
>JACQVW010000766.1 GCA_016209535.1 Planctomycetota bacterium
GATCGAAGAAGGGGCGTGGTTCAAGAACCGCGACTACGCGGTTCAGAACCACGCCCGTGCTCTCCCCCCTCGATCCCCCCAAGGGGGGATGACCCAATGCAGGGCCACCAATGACTTGCAGCCAGGGCACGCCGAAGAAGGAAACGCTCTGACCTCTCAGCCCCTCACCCTCGCCACCAGGCCCGGGTGCGCCTCGAGGGCCGCCTGCACCTCCGCCGCGTAGGCGGTCTCGCCGAGGGTCAGCTCGACCTGCAGGGAGACGGGCGTCCCCCGGTCGTCCGAGTCGAATTCGATCCCCTCGTCCACCCACTCGTGGGCCCAGTCGCCGCGGAGCTTGAGCGAGAGCTTCGCGGGGCCGCCGGCGAAGGTACCTCGCCGCTTCTTCAGCTTCAGCTTGAAGGTCCCAAGCTCGCTCCGGCCGCGGCCGCGGCGGTCGAGGCGGAAGGTCGACTCGACGCCGCCCACCGAGGCGCGCACGAGGAGGCCCTCGGGGGACCAGCCCGCGGGCAGGTCCGGCAGCACGCCTTTGAGGCGGAGCGTGTCCGGCCCGCGCCTCCCCGCGCCGCGAGGCACGTCGAACCGCACGGTGCCCGAGAACGCGAGCACCGTGAACGGCACCGGCGCGCCGGCGGCCGGCTCGGGCTCGCCGCCGGTCGCGGGGGGCGGAGGCAGGCCCTCCGGCGCCGGCTCGGGCTCCTGCGGAGGCTCGGACGGCGGCTCCGCGGGCGGCGGATCCTCCACGTCCTCCGCGGGAGGCTGCGGCTCGACCGCGGGGCCTGTGAGAGGCACGGGGGGCGCCGGGGCTGGCGCCGGCGGCTCGGGCGGGGCAGGCTGCGCGTGCGACTCCGGGGGCGGCTCAGCCGGCGGATCCGGCGGAGCGGACGGAGCCGGCGCAGGAGGCGGAGCCGCCGCAGTCGCCTCCACGATCTTCACCACCACCTCGCTCCATGCGCTCCCGCCGCTCGAGCTCGTCACGGTCGCGAGGGCCGTGTAGGTCCCGGGGCGCCCGTAGGCGTGCACCACCGAGGCCCCGACTCCCTGCTCCCCGTCGCCGAACCTCCACTCGTAGGTGAGCTTCTCGCCCTCGAGGCGGCGCGCGGCCAGCTCGAAGCGGATGGGCTCGCCGGCGGCCCCGACGACGGGGTCCGCGGCCGCGGGGAAGTCGATGACCGGGCCCCAGGCCCTCGAGACCTCGTTGGGCACGGGCCAGATCCCCGGGAAGAGGTAGAGCCTCTCGCCGTGCACGGCCTTCCCGCCGATCGAGAGCTTGTAGCAGTACATGCCCGGCGGAAGCAGCCTGCCGGCGTCGTCCTTGCCGTCCCAGAAGAGCTTGTAAGCTCCGTAGCGTACGTCGCGATCGACGAGGGTCCTAACGAGCTCGCCCGCGCCCGGGCCCGAGACCCTGCGGATCTCCACCTTCGCCCTCACCAGCGCGCCGGGGCTCCTGGCCAGGCGCTCCCAGAACCTGCCCTTCCGGTAGTCGTAGGAGTCCACCTTCGAGCCCTGCTGGAGGACGCCCCCGATGCGGATCGGGATGTGACGGCCGTAGCTCGCCGTCGCCGGCTCGTAGAAGTGGAAGGGCGACTCGTCATCGTAGCGGTACGTGACCCGCAGCCGGCAGCCGCCCATATCCTTCGCCTCGAGGCGGACCGCGTTGAGGCCGTGCTCGAGCCCCGGCATGGACCAGGGGCTCATCTGGACCTCCGATGCGATCACGATGCGCTCGAGGCCCGAGCCCTTGCCCGCGAGCTCGACCTTGACCCAGTAGGCCATCTTCCCCTCAATCGACGCCCCCGGGTACTCCTTCTGGGCCGTGGAGAGCGGCTGCCACACCACGCCGGGGCCGTAGGTCGTGTCGAAGGGGTCCTCCTTGACGCCGACGGAGACCTTCCCCGTGGTCTTGAACGCTGCCGCGATGGTCGCGCCGGCGAAGCACCAGGTAGAGCGCGCCTCGAAGACCACGTGCGACGGGAGCGCCGGGTCGGCGGGCACGAGCCCGGCCGCGCTCGGCGCCACGTTGCGCTCCTCGACCAGGTGCTTCCGGAACAGGCTGGTCGTGAGGTCGGGCACGTACCGGAAGACGGCGCTGCCGTAGTCCGAGTACGAGCGGTACATCGAGCTGTTGTCCTGCCGGGCGCTCGTCCTGTCGAGGCGGCCTCGCATGTCGAAGTGCATGGTGAGGCTCTCGCCGGGCCGAAGGTTGTAGTTGAAGTCCCAGTGGGGGTAGTCGGTCTGGACCTGGAAGGGCTCGCCGGTGGCGCCGTCGAGGTACCTCGCCGCCGTGAAGCCCGTCCAGGCCTTCGTGCGCGAGACGAGCTCCGGCCGCGCGATCAGGTGCTTCCAGCTCGGGGCGATGGTCGCGTCGTCCGAGTCGTAGTAGACCCACTGGACGACCCCGGTGCCCGGCGTCGTGTCGAAGGCGTGCCAGGCCCCGTCCCAGAAGGCCTCGCCGGTCCGGTGCGAGCCCACCTTGACCTTCCGCGCGACCATGGACCCGAGGGGAGGGACCACGGCGAGGAGGCCGTTGATCGCGTCCGTGCCCTGACCGCACATGGCGTGGCCGTACTGGTTCAAGACGCGCAGGGGGTTCCCGGAGAAGGCCTTGTCGGTGTACGGCGCGTAGGACCCGCCGAGGACGTTGGTGACGTGGAGCCCCTTCCACTCATGGATGCGGTGGAACTTCTCGGTCGCGTCCCGGGCGCCGGCCGTCGCCGCCCGGGCGATGGCCTCGAGGCTCCGGAAGTCCCACCCGCGCGGCCCGAAGAGGTACGGCGCTCGGATGACGCCCACGCCCCGGTTCTCGAGGGTCACCGACAGGTTGCGCAGGCTCTTCGAGGCGACGAGGATCTGCTCGACGTGCCCGCTCGAGGAGGCCTCGAAACCGCGGACGACCTCGTGGACCGGCGGAGGCGGGGGGTAGGCGAGGAGCTCCCCGTCGTTCAAGTCCTCGACGACGAAGATCCGCGTCTCGGCCGCGAGCGCGCCGGGTCCTCGGGCCGGCGCGATCCCGAGACCGGCCGCAGCGGTGACGGCGACGATGACGCGGAGAACACCCCTGGCGCGCAACCCGTTCGTTCCGTTCATTCCCCCTCGCTTGCTGGCCTCGCCGGGCGAGGCCCGCCGAAAGCTCTCCACACTTCTCTTGGTTTTCTCCCTCCTGACGGCGCACTATCTCATGGGAGGCGGCGGGGGCTGTCAAGGGGTTTCCGCCATGAGATACAATGCGCGTTGCCATGAGCATAGGCACAAGCCCACGAGACAGGGTCCTGGCCGCGGTCCACCGCGGGCGGCTCCTCGAGACCGCCGTACGGCTCGTGTCGATCCCGAGCCCGACGGGGGATGCGGGCCGCGCGGCGGACTGCCTCGCCGGCCTCCTCGGCGAGGCGGGCCTCGAGGTCGAGCGCCGTGACGCGGGGCACCCGGCCGCCCCGGCCGTGATCGCGCGGCTCCGGGGAGGCGGTCCGGGCCCCACGCTGCAGATGGACGGCCACCTCGACACGGTTCACTTGCCCTTCGTGCCGCCGAGGGTCGAGGGCGACCTGCTCCGCGGCAGCGGCGCCTGCGACATGAAGGGCGGCCTCGCCGCCGCGGTCGAGGCGCTGCGGGCGCTCAAGGACTCGGGCGCCTTGCGCCGCGGGGCGGTCCTCCTCACGGCCCACGACCTCCACGAGGCCCCCTGGGGCTCCGGCGAGCAGCTCGACCGGCTCATCGGCGAGGGTCTCCGCGGCGACGGCGTGCTCATCCCCGAGCCCCTCTGCGACCGCCTGCCCGTCGCGGGCCGCGGCGCGGCGACGTGGAAGGTCGCCGTGCGCCGTCCGGGCCCTCCCGTCCACGAGGTGATGCGGCCCGAGGGCGAGCCGAGCGTGATCGCCGCGGGGGCGGAGCTCATCCGGCGCCTCGGGCGCCTCGACGAGGAGCTCGCTCGGAAGCGCGATCCGCTGGCGGGGCGGGAGAGCGCCTTCGTGGGGCAGGTCCACTCGGGCGAGATCTACAACGGTTTCCCCCGGGAGTGCCTCCTCGAGGGGACTCGCCGCTGGCTCCCCGGGACGAGCCCCGGCGAGGCCGAGTCGGGCTTCCGTGCGGTCACGGATGCCCTCGCGAGGGATACGGGGACGATGGTCGAGACGACGTACCGCGTCATTCGCGGCGCCTTCGCCCTCGACCTCGAGGCGCCGCTCGTCGCCGCGTTCCGCCGGGCCTGCGAGGGGGCAGGCTTCCGGCCGCCCGAGCCGGGGCCGAAGCCCTTCGTCGACGACGGGAACAGCTTCTGGTCCCTGGCGCGCGTCCCCGCGATCACCCACGGGCCGCGGGCGGGCGGCCAGCACACCCTCGAGGAGTGGGTCTCGATCGATGACCTCGTCCGCGTGGCGCGCGCCTACGCCCTCGCGGCCCTCGAGCTTTCGGAGCTCTCGGACGCGGCCGGGGAGGCGCCATGAGCTCCGGCCGCGCGCTCCCCGAGCTCATCGCGGACGCCCAGGCCTCCGAGGAGCGCTTCCTGCGCCAGATCTTCGTTCGCGATCAGATGGCCGAGTGGTCGAAGCGGCCGCTCATCATGGCCCGAGCCGAAGGGGTCCACTACTGGGACGCGAGCGGGAAGCGTTACCTCGACGCGCTCTCGGGGATCTACGTCGTCTCCGTCGGCCACGGCAACCGGCGCGTCCTCGCGGCGATCCGGCGCCAGCTCGAGACCCTCGCCTTCTCGCCCCCCATGCACGGCACGAACCCCGTGGCGGTGCGCCTCGCGAACGTCCTCGCTGAGCTTGCGCCCGGGGACCTCTCGGCGGTGAAGTTCCAGTGCGGCGGCTCCGAGGTGACCGAGGCGGCGGTGAAGTTCGCGCGGCAGTACCACAAGCTCACCGGCTCGCCGGGGCGGTACAAGGTCGTGAGCCGGTACCTCTCCTGGCACGGCTCGACGCTGGGCTCCCTCTCGGCTTCGGGCCTCAAGTCGAGGAAGACCGTGAACGAGCCGCTCGCCCCGGGGTTCCTCCACGTCTTCCCGCCGACCTGCTACCGCTGCCCCTTCGGAAAGGTCTACAAGGACTGCGGCATCACGTGCGCGACCCTCGTGGGCGACGTCGTGGAGATGGAGGACCCGGCCACGGTGGCGGCCGTGATCGTCGAGCCCATCGGCCACACGGGCGGCGTGATCGATCCGCCGCCCGAGTACCTTCCGATCCTGCGCGAGGTCTGCGACCGCCACGGGGTCCTCTTGATCTTCGACGAGATCATCACGGGCGTCGGCCGCACGGGGAGCCTCTTCGCGGCGGAGACCTTCGGCGTGGTGCCGGACCTCCTCTGCGTGGGGAAGGGTCTCGGCGGAGGCTACGCGCCGCTCTCGGCCATGATCGCCCGGAAGCCCCTCGCCGACGCGTTCTGGGGCCCTGCCGGCGAGAACCCCGGCTTCGTCGAGGGGCACACCTTCGAGGGGAACCCGGTCTCCTGCGCGGCGGGGCTCGCCGTCCTCGAGGAGGTCCTCGAGCGCGACCTCTGCGGAAACGCCCGGGTCCAGGGCGCGCGCCTGCGAGCCGGGCTCGAGCGGCTCGCGGAGAAGCACCCCGTGATCGGCGACGTGCGCGGGAAGGGCCTCTTCCAGGGCATCGAGCTCGTGCGCGACCGGAGGACGAAGGAGCGGTTCCCGCCCTCGGCCGCGCTGGGCGTGAAGGTCGGCCGCCGCGCCCTCGAGCACGGAGTCCTCTGCCGTTTCGACCCGGACTGGATCGCCTTCGGCCCGCCGCTGGTCGCGACGGCGGAGCACATCGACGAGATCCTGGCGGTGCTGGAGCGGAGCCTGGTCGAGGCGCTGGAGGAGGCGTCTGGCCGAGGAGGCGTCTAGCCTTCAGCCTTCGAGCCCCCACGACGCCCGGTGCTCCTTCGTGAGCAGGCGGTCGGCCAGGCCCGGATGTCTCGCGGCTTTCTCCGGCCCGTGCTCAGGGCACGAGCTCGAAGGCGGGGAAGTGCGTGGGCCGAACGTACGAGAAATGCCTGCGATCGGTCGTGGCGATCCTCTTGAGACGGAGCCGCTCCGCCACCGTCACGACCGAGGCGTCGACGAGGCCGATCTCCTCATACCGCTGCATGAGCTCAACGCAGCGAGCGAAGTCGGCCCTCGACAGCGACTCTACGGTCAACTCAGCCGTCGCCAGCGACTTCGCGAACTTCGTCTCGGCGCCGGGCCCCAAGCGTTCGCGAAGCAGATAGGCCACTTCGGGGATCACGGTCGCCGGCACGAGGAGAAGTTCCCGCGTGCTCTCAAGGTAGCTGCGAGCCCTCGCGTGCCAGGCGTCATCTTGGTCCGCGAGGGCGTAGATGAAACCGGTATCAAGGAGCAACGGCACGCGGCCTCACTCTCGACGACCGCGGAGCTTGTTTCGCGGGCCGGCGCCTTTCTCCTTTCCGCGGGGTCCGTGCGGTTCCAATCCCGCCCACAGCGCATCCTCGTGGGTCTCCGCGACGTCCGTTCGGCCGCTCCTTCCCATCGCCACGATGCTCAGACGAGAGAGCTTCTTCTTCTCGGACTTCAGGTAGCTGGCGAGGGCTTCCCGGAGGATGGCCGCCGCGGGCACGTTCTTGGCCCGGGCGATCGCCTTCAGGTCCCTGTCGACAGCCTCCTCCAGAAAAACCGTGGTCCTACGCATATGACGTATGCTATCATACGTTCATGACCACAGCAAGTGGACTCTTGGGATAGGCTCTCGGCGGCTCACCCCGCGACCCCCCACGGCGCCCGGTGCTCCTTCGTGAGCAGGCGGTCGGCCTCGGGGTCGTCCAGGACGCGCTCCGTCGAGGGATCGAAGCGGAGCACGCGGCCCACCCGGTAGGCGACCTCGCCGAGGTGGACGAGGGCGCAGGAGAGGTGGGCGACCTCGGCGGAGGCGGTGGGCTGCTTCCGCGTCCGCACGCAGTCGAGGAATCCCGCCACGTGCTCGGGCATGCCGGCGCCGCCGCGCAGGCCGGGGCCGGGCTCCTCCTTCGGGCCCAGGTAGACCTGGAAGTAGCCCCGCCGCGAGAAGAGCATGTAGCCCTCGGTGCCGTAGAAGGCGTTCCCGCTGTCGAAGCCGTGGAGGCCGTAGGGCGTCCAGCCGCGGTCCTCGTAGAGGAGGACCTTGTCGTCCGCGTACTGGTAGGCCACGCTCATGTTGTCGGGGAACTCCCGCGCGCCCTCCAGGTCGATCCGGCTCCCGTGCGCCGTGATGCGGACCGGGTGCGCCGTCACGCCGAGGCCCCATCGCGCCATGTCGATGTCGTGCGACCCGTCGTTGCCGATGTCGCCGTTCCCGTAGTCCCGGAACCAGGTCCAGCCCCCGTGGAAGCGGAGCGGGTTGAAGCGCCGCGCGGGCGCGGGGCCGAGCCACATGTCGTAGTCCAGCCCCTCGGGCGGGTCGGCGTCGGGCGGGAGCGGCGGGTGGCGGTGGCGCTGGACGTTCCAGGCCTTCGACATCTTGACCTTGCCCAGGAGGCCCGAGGCGAGGACCTCCCCGGCGCGGGCGGTCACCTCGCTCGAGCGCATCTGGGTCCCGTGCTGCACGATCCGGCCGTGCTTCCGCGCCGCCTCGACGAGGGCCCGCCCCTCGCGGAAGACGTGCGAGGCGGGCTTCTCGACGTAGACGTCCTTGCCCGCCTGGATCGCCCGGACCGCGATGGGACAGTGCCAGTGGTGCGGCGTGGCGACGAAGACGAGGTCGATGGACCTGTCGTCGAGGAGCCGGCGGAAGTCGGCGTGCGTCGCTGGGCGCGAGCCCGTCGACTTCTGGACGCTCTCGGCGGCCTCTCCGAGGACGCGGCGGTCGACGTCGCACAGGGCTGCGAGGACCGCGTCCTTCCGGCCCGCCAGGTCGAAGAAGACGCGCCCCCGCCCGCGGGCGCCGATCACGGCGGCGCGGATCGTCTCGCTGGGCGCGGCGCGCGCCAGGCTCACGGGTGGCGCGGCGCCCGTGAGCCTGACGGCGGGGGCGGCGCAGAGGAGGGCGGCCTTGGCGGCGCGGGAAAGGAACCGGCGGCGCGTGGTGGGGGGCATGGGAGGGTCCTCCGGAGCTCGTGCGTGGGGCGGAACGGTCCTGACGGGCATGCTACCGCGGGGGGGCGGCGGGGTGAAGCGGGTGGTCGGGTCCTTAATCCGAAGCTAGGCAATCCGAAGCTAACCC
>JACQVW010000787.1 GCA_016209535.1 Planctomycetota bacterium
AGGCACGGACGTGCGGCTCGGCCGCGTCCTCTGGCGCGCGGCGCCGGACCGCGAGGCCCTCCTCGAGGCCCTGCGCGGCCTGCGCATGGGGAGGCTCGGCGAGGTCGCGGGCCTCGAGGTTCTGCGCCAAAAGCCAGGCCGTTTCTGGGGCCGCCTCAGGACCGCCGGGGGCGACTACTTCGTCAAGGGACGGCGCCTCGACCGCTTCCGCCGCCTTTTCAGGAGCCTCCTCCGCCCCTCTCCCATGCGCGAGGAGTGGCGGAAGGCCTGGTGGCTCCGCTCGCGGGGCGTGGCGACGCCCGAGCCCGTCGCCGTGGGCGAGGTCCGCCGCCTTGGCGCCCTCGTCGAGAGCTACTACGTCTGTCGCTGGCTGCCCGGGGCCCTGTCGCTCCGCGCCTACCTCGACGAGAAGGAGCGCGCGCTCGGGCCCCGCGAGCTCGCGCGGCTCCGGGCACGGCTCACGCGGCTCCTCGGAGGGCTCCTGGGCGAGCTGCACGCCCACCGCGCGTACCACTGGGAGTTTCACGACACCAACATCCTCGTCGAGGAGCCCGAGGGCGGCGCGCCGCGCCTCGTCTTGATCGACCTCGACCACCTCCAGGTCCGCGAGCGCTTCACCGAGGAGGACCGGGCCTGGAGCCTCCACCAGGTGGCCTGGTACCTCCGGAAGCCCCTCGCCCGCTGGCCGCCCGGGATCCGGGGCGTGCTGCGCTTCCTGCGCGGCTACCACGAGGCGGACCCGGCGAGCGCGCCGACCTTCCGCGCGCTCGTCGAGAAGGTCCTGCCCTGGCTGCCCGCGGAGCCGCCGGCCTCGAGGCCGCGCAGGAGGAGGTTCCGGGCCGCGTGAGGCTGGCGGGAGGCTCGCGTGAGCCTCATCCCCGCGCCTTGCGGCGCCGCTCTTGTTCCGCGATGGTGCTTGACAGCTTCGCGGCGATGGCCTTGAGGATCTTGCGAGAGTAATACTCGATCGTCTCGCGCAGCTCCGGGTCCTTCATCATCTCGTCGACGACCCTCTGGACCCCAAGGTAGCGCTCATCCCGGGCCGCTGCGTACGAGCTTGCGGCGATCATGTCCCGGAAGACTTGCCGGCGGTTCGCGCATGGGTTTGACCTCCGCCGTTTTCTTTCCTTCATGGCCAGCATGTTGCCGCCTCGCGCCGGCAAGCTCAACCGTGAAGCTCGCCATCCTCGAGCGACAGGAGGTGCCCCGGCGTGGTCCCCGGGCCGGCGGGGCGGCTACAATGGCGGCCTGGCGCCTTGGACCGGAAGGTCCCCGGAAAACGCGAGAGGCGCTGGAGGAGAGCCCGAGCCTCATGAGCCGCCGCAGCGTCGCAGCACCCGTCCTGGTCTTCTTCGCGCTCGTGCCCGCGCCGCGGGGGTGAGGGAGCTCATGGCGCCGCGCAAGGTGAAGCTCCTCCTCGGCCTGGCCCTCGGGGTGGCGGCGGTCCTCGGCGCGGGCGCCTACCTCTCGCGCCGCGCGATCCAGGAGATGCTCTGGCTCCACCGGCTCCGCACGGGCGACGAGGAGGTGCGCGCCGCCGTGGCGCGGAGGCTCGCCGAGGTGGGCTCGGAGCAGGCGGCGCGGGCCATCGTCGAGGGCATCGCGGGCTCGAGGACCCTCGGCGCCGAGGCCGCCGGGGCCCTGGGGCCGATCCTCGAGCGCGTGCGGCCCGAGACGCGGGCGTGGGCCGCCGGGAGGCTGCTCGCGAGGCTGCGGCCGCCGGCGCAGGACACTGAAAACGTGAGCCGCGGGTCCTGGTGGGAGCCCGCTTTCGTCTGGGAGATCGACGCGGTGGCCGCGCCCCTCGAGTCCCTCCTCGCGAGCCTCGGCGCCCGCTTCCCCGAGACCCTGCCCGCCTTCGCCCGCGAGGTCGAGGCGGGCACCTCGGCGCAGCTCGCCGCCACGGTGCTCGCGAAGACGTGGGCTCGGTCGAGAGCGCTCGTCGAGGAGGCGCTGGGCCGCGCCTCGCCGGAGCGGGCAGCGGTCTTCCTCGAGGCCCTCGAAGGCATCGCCATCCGAGCCGACGAGGACGCCTCGAAGCGCCTCGACGCGCCGCCGCCCACCGAGGCGCGCGAGGTAATCCTCGAGATCAGTCGCGGCCACCCGAAGCCCCAGATCCGGGCCGTCGCCCTCTCCAGGGCCATCCTGCGCCTGGACGGCGAGGGGAAGCACGAGCGCGACCCCGAGGTCCTCTCGCGGGCCTCGTCACAGGACCCCGACCCCCTCGTCAAGCGAGCCGCGCTGCGCATCGCGGGCGCCCTGGGCGACACGCCGGGAACGCTGCCCCTCCGGAAGGTCCTCCTCGGCGAGAAGGACCCGGCGCTCCTCACCGAGGCCGTCCAGGCGCGGACCCTCTGGGCCGTCCAGGCGCGCAACGTCGTCCAGATCGAGCTTGCCCCCGGCGTGGTGACGGCGCTCCACCAGAGCCTGCGGAAGGACCCGAGCAAGGCCTGGCCCCTCGAGCCCGGCGAGGTCCGCCGCCTCGAGGAGGTCCTCCTCGAGGCCACCGGCCCCGCGCTGCGCGATGCGGCCTCGGCGGCCCTCGCGGACCGCCTCGGGGACGGCGCGGCCGGCGAGCGCGCGCCGCTGCGCGCGGCGCGATCCACCGCCCTCCGCGTCCACGAGTGGGGCGTGTGGGCCGAGGCGGGCACGGTCCAGGAGCCCGCGGCCAAGGTCGCCTCCGAGGCGCCGAGCTTCGTCCGGAGGAGCTGGGCCCTCATCGAGGACATCCTTCGGCAGGAGGACGAGGATGCAGACGGGATCCGGCTCATCGGTGTGACCTTCAAGCCCATCGTCTTCTTCCACAGCCCAGAGCCCATCGCGGTAACGGTCCGCGTGTGGCTCCTCGGCGGGAGGCCGTGGCTGTACTTCCCCGACTCGACGGACCTGATCACCGCATCGGCTCAGGGCCGGCGTGGAGAGCGCCCGTCGGTCTACCTCGATCCCCTCGCCTCGGGCGCCCAGGAGGCGGCGCCCGAGGCGAGCGGGAAGGCCTACTGGGACGACCGCGAGGGCCTGAGCCCGCCCTGGATCCTCGGGGAGCGCGGCGGCGCTGCCGGCGGGGCTCCGGCTGGCGGCCCGGCGAAGGACGCCGCGAAGGACGCGAAGGGGAGGCCCGCACCCCGCGGCGAGGGCGGCGCGAGCGACGGGGGCGACGAGCTCGCCTCGATGCACGACCTCGTCCCCTGGCTCCTCCCCCGGCGCTCGCCCTCCGGCGCGGATGACCTCATCGGGCTCGGCCTCGAGTGGCGCGGCCTGCGCGTGGGCTACGGGGCCGCCGTCGAGGGTGAGCCGCCCCCGCTCCCCGAGACCGCGGGCCAGGGCCCGGGCTCGTGGTGGGCCCGCCTCCGCCGGGTCCCCTCGACGCCCGTCGCGCTGCGGGGCGGCCGCGAGGGCTTCCTCTTCTACGACGGCTCGATGCGCCTCGCCTCGCCGGTCCTCGTGGCCTGGGCCGACGCCTCGCGCCGCGCCCTCCGGGTCCGGACGCGCGACTTCCTGGCGCTCCCGCGGCTCGAGGACTGGCCGCGGTTCTTGCTCGATGCCCTGAAGTCGCACGGCGAAGAGCACCGCCCCGCCACGGGCCACGTCCCCGGCGCCTTCGTGGTCCGGAAGGACGCCGGCCGGCCCGCCCGCGGCCGCCTCCTCGCGAACCTCCCGTCGCGCTCGGCGCCGGCCACGGTGCCCCTCGACGCGCTGGACCTCGAGGGCGAGGCGCTCGAGGCGAAGCTGCTCGAGGTCCTCGCCGCCGAGGGCTTGACGCGCGAGGAGGCGACGGCCCTCGTCGACGTGTGGCGCCCCGAGCTGCTCGCCGCCGAAGGCCTGCGGGTCCTCACGGTCCTGCCGCGGTGGCTCTACGACGCCGTCTTGCCCATCGAGGTCGTGCCGGCGCCGGTCGAGCTCGTGCGGGTCGGCGTCCTCTGGAAGGACTGCTCGCGCCTCGAGGTCGAGAAGCCCGCCGGCGCGCCCCGGAGCCCCTTCGGCGAGCCCCAGCCCATCGAGGTCGCGACGGAGGAGCTCCGGACGCGCCGCAGGCCCCTCGAGCCCGGGCCCGCCGAGCGCTTCGAGCTGGGCCCCGACGGGAGGCTCCTCGGGATCTCGCCGGGGAGCAACACCATGCACCTCTCGGGCGACGGGCTGCACATCGCCCACCCCCGCGACAACCTCACGGGGCTCGACGTGTACGTGGCGGACCTCGACGCGAAGGAGATCGTCCCCTTCGCGCGCCTCCCTCCCGGCCAGCACGTCCTCGACTACACGTTCTCCTTCGACGGGAGCCGAGTCGGCATGCTCATCGACGACGGCGGGCGGCACCGCGTGGCCGTCGTGGACGCGAAGGAGCGCGCGCTCCTGCGCTACCTCGGACGCTTCGGGCGGCTCGACTGGAGCCACTTCTCGCGGGACGCGCGCACCCTGTCCTTCCTCGACGACGGCGAGCTCGTCGTCGTCGACCTCGAGACCGGGGTGGCACGGCGCCCGCAGCTCCCGCCGCGGAGCGAGGCGCGCTACCCCATGCTCTCGGCCGACGGGTCCAAGGCCGTCCTCGTCCTCGAGTCGAAGGAGCGCCTCGTGGACGGGCAGGAGGTCGCGCGGAAGGACCTCGTGCTCGTGGACCTCGCGGCCCCGAGCTTCCGGCGGCTCGCGCGCATCGAGGGCTCGAGCCGCCCGCCGGCCCTCTCGGCCGACGCGAGCCGCATCCTCTTCACCTCGGCGGAGTCGAGCGAGGAGTGGCTCCACCTTGCGGACCTCGCGGGCGAGCGCATCGTGAGGATCGCGCCGCACGCCGCCTGGAGGCAGCTCGCGGCGCTCGACCCCGGCGGGGCGCGCGCCGTCTACAGCTTCGGCGCAGCGCTCTGGACCCTGGACCTGACGACGGGCGCGGCGAGGAAGGCCCACGAGGCCACGGGCCTCGACGTCCGGGAGGGCTCCGTCTCGGAGGACGCGAGGACGGTGCTCTTCCGCGCCACCGATCCGCGGACCCGGCGGACCGCGGGGGTCTACGTGGTCCGGCTGGACGGCGAGGCCGGCGCGGCCCGGTAGGCGGCCCCGGGCGCCGCGAGGGTCCCGCGCGATCGCTCGCGGGGCCGCACGCCCGGGGGCGCCGCGGTTTTCACGTTTCCAGCGGCGTCCCTGCCCTGTAACCTTGCGGTTGCACAGGGCCTGACTCCCCATTTCGTGTTTCGTGCCGCCTCGCCGGAAGGTCGAAAAGGAACCATGCATCCAGACTCGCGCGCTCGAAGGTCTCTCCGCGTCCACGTCCTCGCCACGGGCATTGCATTCTCGCTCGCCGCGGCCTCCCCGCCGCTCCTGCGCGCCCAGCAGGGCTTCCTGAGGGGCGACTCGAACGGAGACCGGACCCTCGACATCTCCGACGCGCTCTACTCCCTCGGCTTCCTCTTCCTCGGGACCGCGCCGCCCGCCTGCGCCGATGCGGCCGACGCGAACGACGACGGGCAGGTCGACATCTCCGACGCGAGCTTCACCCTGGGGTACCTCTTCCTCGGCTCGAAGGAGCCGCCCGCGCCGGGGCCGTCCGGCGCGGGGCCGGACCCGACGCCGGACGACCTCGGCTGCGGGCCCCCGCTCGAGCAGGCGCCCTACGAGCCGCCGGAGCTGCAGCCCGCGGCGCCGGACCGCACCCGCTGCCAGGGCTGCGGCAACCCCTGGCTCGGCGACATCGCGGCGGCGGCGGGCACGGTCCGGGGCTGGGA
>JACQVW010000788.1 GCA_016209535.1 Planctomycetota bacterium
CCGCCGCACGCTCGCGCGCCGGCTCCACTTCGACCTCGTGGGGCTCCCGCCGGAGCCCGAGGAGCTGGAGGCGTTCGTCCGGGACCCGGCGCCCGACGCCTACGAGCGGCTCGCCGACCGGCTCCTCGCCTCGCCGCGCCACGGCGAGCGCTGGGGGCGACACTGGCTCGACGTGGTCCGCTACGCCGACACGGCGGGCGACAACGCCGACTACCCCGTCCCCGAGGCGCGCCTCTACCGCGACTACGTGATCGACTCGTTCAACGCGGACAAGCCCTGGGCAGACATGGTCCGGGAGCAGATCGCCGGCGACCTCCTGGCGCGCCGCGGGCCGCGAGAGCTCCACGCCGAGCGCATCGCGGCCACGGGCTTCCTCGCCCTCGCGCGCCGCTACGGGACGGGGCCCTACGAGCTCTGGCACCTCACCCTCGAGGACGCGATCGACACGGTCGGCCGGGCGTTCCTCGGCCTGAGCCTCCGCTGCGCGCGCTGCCACGACCACAAGCACGACCCCGTCACCCAGGAGGACTACTACGCCCTCTACGGGATCTTCGCGAGCACCCGCTTCCCCTGGGCGGGCTCCGAGGAGGTGGAGTCGAAGAAGCTGAGCCGCATGCGCTTCGTGCCCCTCGCGCCCGAGGGAGAGGCGGCGCCTCGGCTCGCGGCCCACGAGGGGCGGCTCGCGGCGCTGCGAGAGGAGGCCGCGCGCCTCGAGAAGGAGACCCCGAAGCCCGAGGCGCGGCTCAACGCCCTCCGCGCGGAGCTCCGCAACCTCGAGAAGCCCGGCCTCCCGCCGGACCTCCCGGGGGCCTACGCCGTCACGGAGGGCGACCCGGCCGACGCTGCGGTCCAGGCCCGCGGTGAGCCCGGGCAGCCGGAACGCACCGTGCCCCGGGGCGTGCCGGCGTTCCTCTGCCGCGGGGAGCCCATCGAGGTCCCGCCGGGCTCGAGCGGCCGCCTCGAGCTCGCCGAGTGGCTGGTCCGCCCGGAGCACCCCGTCACCGCGCGGCTCATCGTGAACCGGCTCTGGGCGCATCACTTCGGCCGCGGCATCGTCGCGACGCCGTCGGACTTCGGTCTCCGGGGCGAGAGGCCCACGCACCCGGAGCTCCTCGACTGGCTCGCGCGGCGCCTCCTCGAGCGCGGAGGCTCCCTCAAGGCCCTGCACCGCGCCATCGTCACCTCGAGGACGTATCGGCTCTCGAGCTCGACCGACGAGCGGTGCGCCGCCGAGGACCCCACGAACCGGCTCCTGTGGCGCTTCGAGCGGCGGCGCCTCGATGCCGAGGCCCTCCGCGACGCGATCCGCTGGGCGAGCGGCGAGCTGGACCTCTCGCGGCCCGGCCCCCACCCCTTCCCGGGGCCCGATGCCTGGCGCTGGACGCAGCACAACCCCTTCAAGGCCGCCTACCCCTCGCGCCACCGGAGCGTCTACCTCATGACGCAGCGCATCCAGCGCCACCCCTTCCTCGGGCTCTTCGACGGGCCCGACGCGAACACGTCGACCGACGTGCGGGCGAGCTCGAACGTGCCCCTACAGGCCCTCTTCCTCAAGAACAACCCGTTCATCCAGGAGCAGGCGGGCAAGCTCGCGAGGAGGCTCCTCGCCGAGGCGGGCTCGGCGGCGGACCGCGTGCGGCTCGGCCAGGAGCTCGCCTGGTCGCGGCCGCCGTGCCGCGACGAGCTCGAGCGCGCGCTCGGCTACCTGGACCGCTGCCGGGAGGAGGCGGGGCGGGGAGGCGCGACCCCCGGCGACGCGGAGCTCGCGGCCTGGACGAGCTGGTCGCGCGTCCTCCTCCTGGCGAACGAGTCCCTGTACCTGGACTGAGTTTCTTGGTAGACCGAGCCATGCGCAGACCTTCCCTTCCCCTGTTCCTGAGACGCCGCGACTTCCTGCGCCTCGCGGCGGCGGGCGCGGCGGCCGGCGCCTCAGCGGGCGCCGCGGCGGGCCCTCTCGCCGGCGGCGCGGGGCTGCGGCGCGCCCTCGCCCTGGCCGCCGAGCTGCACGGCGGCGCCGCCCTGGCGCCCCTCCCCGCGCACTTTCCGCCCCGGGCGCGGCAGCTCGTCATGGTCTTCCTCACCGGCGGGTTCTCGCACATCGACACCTTCGACCCGAAGCCGCGCCTCAAGGCGGACCACGGGAAGCCCGTCCAGGCGGAGAGCCTGCGCGAGACGAGCATGCTGCCGCTCCTCGCGTCCCCCTTCGAGTTCCGGCGCTGCGGCCGCTCGGGCCTCGAGGTCAGCGAGCTCTTCCCCCGCCTCGGGGAGGTCGCCGACGACCTCTGCGTGATCCGGACGCTCCACACCGACATCGTGGAGCACTTCCAGGCGACCCTGGCCATGCACACGGGGTCCGCCACGGTGCCCCTCCCGAGCCTGGGCTCGTGGCTGAGCTACGGCATCGGCACCTTGAACCCCAACCTGCCGCCCTACGTGGTCCTCGCCGAGCACCCGCCTTACGCCGGGAGCCAGGTCTGGGACTCGGGCTTCCTCCCTCCGGAGCACCAGGGCGTGCGCATCGTGCCGGGGGACAAGCCCATCGCGGATCTGGACCCGCCGCCGCGGCCCGCGACGCTCCGCGAGCTCGAGGAGGTCATGCTGCGCGACGTGAACGAGCGACACCTGGCCCTGAGGCCCGAGGACTTGAGCCTCCGCGCCCGCATGCGGAGCTTCGAGACGGCGGCGGGCATGATGCGCACCGCGCCGGAGGTCTTCGACCTCCGCGGCGAGCCCGACGGCACGCTCGATCTCTTCGGGGTCCAGCGCGGCGAGAACCGCTCCTTCGGCTGGCAGTGCCTCGTGGCGCGGCGCCTCGTGGAGCGCGGCGTGCGCGTCGTGGAGCTCATCGACACGGGCTCGGGCGACAACTGGGACGCCCACGGAGACATGCAGGCCCACCGGCCGAAGGCCCTCCGCGTGGACCGGGCCCTCTCGGGCCTCATCCGGGACCTCAAGCGGCGCGGGCTCTTCGACGACGTGCTCCTCATGGTGTGCACGGAGTTCGGGCGCACGCCCTGGTCGAACGACCCGGGCGGAAAAGGCCGCAACCACTGGGCGAAGGCGTTCTCCTGCCTCCTGGCCGGCGCGGGCGTGCGCGGAGGGACCGCGTACGGCCGGACGGACGAGGTCGGCGCCGCCATCGCCGCCGACCCCGTCCACGTCCACGACTACCACGCCACCGTGCTCCACCTCCTGGGCATCGACCACACGAAGCTCACCTACCGCTACGCCGGCCGCGACTACCGCCTGACGGACGTGGCCGGCCGCGTGGTGCGGGAGGTGCTGGCGTAGCGGGACGGCTGGCTCGACACCCGCCTGGGTGTCGGGGTCGGCTCGTGCTCGTGGCAAGGACCGATGGCTCCTCGAGCGGGTTCAGTCGTGTCGGGACGAGGCCCCCAGAATGCGAGCGATCCGCCGCGAGATGGCTCCTCGCTCCCTGTAGTAGCCCATGCGGTAAAGGGCCTCGAAGACGTACGAGTTTCGCCACTGGAGGTTCCCCGTCTGGGAGAGGGCGAGAGGGGCCTCGTTGTCGTGGATCCAGTAAGAGCCCTTGCGAGGGGTGACGAGATGCCTCTTCACCCCTCGGTGAGAGAGGTAGGCTCCGATCACGATGTCGTCGTTGTACCTCGCCTCGGAGGGGAGGGTCCTCAGCCAGTCTCGAAGCTCCTGAGCGCTCGCCGGGAAGACGCTCCTCTCGTACAGCGCTCCCGAGATCCCCTCGAGGAACGCCACTCGGCTCACTCCGTTCGCGCCCACCCTGTGGGGGAGCGAGTCCAACCGCCCTCCGGGACCCAGCACGAAGTCCCTTCCGGAGAACCCCGCGGCTCGGAGCCTCCGGTGCTCGTAGAGGTTCCTCAGGTTCAGGGGACCGTACTCCGTGTCGTCGTCCGCCAGCACGAGGAGCGTGCCCGGAGCTCTCTCCGCGTCCAGGAGCGGGAGCAGCTTGGTGATCGGACCGTCGTCGGGTAGACCTAGCAAGACCGTCACTCGGCACCCCGAGAGCTCCGATTCGATCGGACCGAGGTCGTAAGGCCGATCCTCGCGGACCGAGTGCGCGGGCACATGGAGGTAGATGGCATCGGGCCTCTCCACCTGAGCCACGAGGCTTCTCACTGTCCTCGGGATCCCCCCGATGCGGCTGGGGATCGTGGTCATCCCCACGACGATCCTGTGCCTTGCCACGTCTTGGTCCCGAATTGGTTAGCCCTGACTATCGCTTGGCCCCCGCGGCCAGAAGCCCGCAGTCATGCTACGCTCCCCGAGGCACTGCCCACAAGGCTCGCCCGGCGCCTCCACGGAGGACGGCACCGGCCTTGCCGCACGACAGGGAGACGATGGCGGCCGGCCGTTCGCCTCCGAACTCCGCAAGGCGGGGATCCCCCCGCCAGGCCGGCCCCCTGCTCGCCTCGTCGAGGTCGCGCGAGCGGGTCCACGCGAGGAGCTCGAGGATGTCGTCGGATAGGAGCTTGTCCCAGGGATCGTCGCCCGGAACGTGGAAGTCGCCCGTGGAGTAGCAGAGGAACTGGATGCCACCCGCACCGCGGCGGGCTCGGTTGAGGAAGAGGACCTGGTCGAGGACGCCGGCGGAGCGGTAGTAGAGCAGGGGATGAAGGCCGATGAGCTCTCCGGACCGAGTCTCGAGGTACAGGCGTCCGGGGAGGACCTCCGCCGCGGCGTCCCCGCCTTCCAGGTCTGGGCGGCGCACGGCGCTCGACCCGCTGAGGTCCACGTACAGCGTCCGCCGCTGCCCGTCCCTCTCCACCCGCACCTCCTCGGCGAACACGAGCCGGGCGCCTCCGAGGACTCCTCCGCCCTCCAGGAGCCCGTGCACGAGGTCGAGGAGAGCGACCGCGGCGGTCCGGTAGGGCCCGCGGTCCACCTTGATCGCGCCGTGGGCACTGGACATCGCGTTCCGGTAGGTGGGGAGGAGGTCCAGGAAGCCGAGCCTGGGAGCCCGCGGGAGATGGCCGGAGAAGCCCGCCAGATCGGCCAGCGTCGAGAGAGCCTCCTCGAGGCGGCGGTCCCCGGACGACTCCAGGAGCTCGAGCACGTCCCCCGACCACGAATCCCGGTCGCAGCCCTCGCCGAGGAACCGCAAGGTCTCCAGCAGGGCGTCCCGCCACTGTCCCAGGGAGGGCGTCGAGAGGTGTCGCAGCGCGGCGTCGACCCGCTCGGAGCGCCGGCCGCAGGCTCGGTACCGGCCCACCAGGGCCGAGGCGGCCAGCTTGAGCGTGGCCTCCGCCAGGAGCAGGCAATGGTCGTGTCGCTCCCGGTCCTCCCTCGCGTGGTAGGCGAGCACGTAGAGACGCGCGAGCGGCAGGGGGAGCTGCGTCTGGAATATGGGGTCAAAAGGCGCTCTCGGGGACATGGACGGCCTCCTTCTACCTGCCGGGGACTCAAGCACTCATCCCCGAAAGCGCGAAAGTCCGGTGGTCCTAACGCAGGATTCGCGCTGCGCGTCAAAACAGCCCCGGATACAATGGGCCTCGTGGCTCTGGCTGTGACGCGGGTCTCTGGTTACGGGAGGGGTCCAACCATGGAACGATCGGCTCGGTCTCTCGGCGTTCTTCTCCTTCTCCTCCCCTGCGGCGCGACCGCCTCCGACTGTCCGCCCTGGCGGCTGGACTCGGCCAAGACGAAGGAGATCCTGCTTTACTTTCCCGCGGCGGACGACCCGAGCTTCCCCGCGGTGACATGGGGGTCTTACAGCTCCAGCGGGGCCAAGGCCTTCAAGATCTCGGACCTCGATCCGGCGATGCTGCTGCCGGCCGGCATCACCGAGGCATCCCTCATCGCTCGGATCGTTGCGGCCGTGCGCGAGGACTACTGCGAGCTCGACGTGCGCGTGATCTCCACGCGCGATGCTTGCTGCCCGGCAGTGCCGCCATGCACGCCGTGTCCCGCGGCTTCCGGGACCGTCCTCGTCGCCGTGGGAACGGACGTGGGCACGACGGCCCTCGGGACCCTCTACGGGCTGTCGGACATGAGCTCCAACCTCGCGCGTGTCTGGGCCGGGACCTACAACTGGGACTGCTTGCCCACGACGCCCGTGCTCGACGACCTCGTCAACGCCATCTCGGGAGTCACCTCGCACGAGGCGGGGCACCGGTACGGCCTCTGGCACAGCCACGCGGCCGCCAAGCCGGGGGAGGACACCAAGAAGCACATCATGTCGACGTCTACGTCGAGCTTTGCCTGCTTGGTCCCCTGTGACCCCATGTGCGATCCGGCCTGCGGTGACAATTGCTGTCAGGACCCGTTGGCGACGGCGTCCCACCCCCCTTGCGATTGCTGCGTCTGCTGCGCGGACCGTGCCAAGGACCGTTACTTCAGCGACACGAGCTACGGCGTCCTCGCCACGGCCGTCGGCCTGTGCAGCGAGACGCTCCACAACTGGGACTTCACGAACCCCAACACTTCGTCGGCGAACGAGATGGAGATCGAGGTCCTGAGCGAGGATCCCGCCCTCACCAGGACGTGGTACTGGAGCGGCTCCTCGAGCCCCTGGACCGACCCCATGCCCGACCCGACGCCTTTCGGGACGGAGACCATCGGCACGACCGCTTACAACAAGTTCAAGGTCCACTGGGTCACGCCCAACCCGATCTACAGCACTCCCGGAGTCTTGCCTGGCGGAGGCGATTTCCACACGGGGATCGCGTTCTCCTCCCCGAAGCCCATCATCGTCCGCAACGTGGTCCTGAAGAGCGGAGGCTCGGCTCTCACGCTGTCTCCCCGGATGGTCGGGTACGACAGCGGCACGATCACGGGCCCCACCCCGTGCCTCTTCGACCTCACGTTCTACAACCCCGACCAGGAGTCCGGCGCACTCTGCGTGAGCGACCTGACCGTCCGCTTCCTCCCGCGGATGGCCGACCTCGACACCATGAACCGCCAGGAGGAATCCGAGCCCCGCACGCGGGAGGGACTGCCCATCAACGTCCTCGAGACCCTGAGCTTTCCCGAGGAGATCTGCCTTGCGGGCGGCGGTACGGCCTCGATCACCCTCCGCGAGCTCACGAGGCCGCGCTTCCTCGACCTCCTGGTGGCCGCGGGGGGCGGCGACCCCACGGAGGAGGCGCCTCGGCTCGCGCTGCCAGCCTTCCAGCGGATCGTGGGCCTCTTCCCGTCGATCTACAGCTACGTCACGGCCAAGGTGACCGACCCGGCGACGTCCCAGGAGTCGCGGCTCTTCTACCAGTTCGCCGGCATACGCCCCGACTGCAACTCGAACGACATCGACGACCTCCTCGACATCGATTCCGGGGACTCCCTCGACACGAACGAGACCGGCATGCCCGACGAGTGCGAGCACGCCCCCTTCCGGCGCGGCGACGCGGACGGGAACGGCACGCTCCAGCTCACGGACGCCGTCAACACGCTCGGGTTCCTCTTCCTCGGGGGGCCCACCCTCACGTGCCTGGATGCCGCGGACACGAGCGACGCGGGGAAGGTCGACATCACCGCGGCGATCTACCTCCTCACGCACCTGTTCCTCGGGGGCCCGCCGCCTCCTGCTCCTCATCCAGACTGCGGGCCCGACCCGACGGGGGACGCGCTCGGGTGCGCCACCAGCGGATGCCCGTGATGCCGCCCGCCCTCGAGCGCCGCGACGGGCCTACTTGCCCTCGCCGCCCGGCGCGAGCTCGACCTCCAGGCCGAGGATGTTCGGGTTCTCGAGACGCCGCCGGAACGCGACGTCCAGGACGCCGTCGTTCACGTCCACGACCCGCGTGAAGGCCGCGGGCACGCCGAAGCCTGCGCCGAGGGGCTCGTAATCCGTCGCTTCCTCCTTCCCCTCGAGGAGGACGTCGAACCGGCGCTTTCCCTTCTCCTCGAACCAGCCTTCCCCAAGGTGGAGGGTCACCTTGTAGGTCCCGGGAGGAAGCGGGATCGCGTAGGCCGGGATCTCGGCCTCCTGCTCCAGGAAGTACCGCTCCGTCCAGCAGACCTCCGAGAGATCCCCCTGGAGCCGCTTCCCTTTCAGCTTGAAGAGGTCGACCCCGAGGCCCGACCGGAAGAAGCGGTCCCTGCTCCAGCGCTGACCCGCCGGGACCACGAGATCCCGCTGGCTGCCGCAATCGATGCGGAGCGTCCCGCTCGTGCCGAGCGCCGTCAGGAGCCACAGGACGTCCTCGCGACCTGCATCGAGGCCCTCCGTTCCGCTCCCGCGCGGCCGCCAGGCCGACCCTATCGCAGCGCTGTCCTCGCGACCTGCATCGGGGCCCTCCGTTCCGGCCGCCGCGGCGGGAAACCTCTGGAGGATGGCCGCCGGCGACCACTGCAGGTCGACGAGCACGATGTCGAGCCACTCCTCCCAGACCTCCCGAGGTGGGAGGCACGCCTCCAGAGCCGAGCGAAGCAACCCCTCGCTCTCGGCGGCGGCGCCGGCGCTCCTCAGGCACTCGGCCAGCCTCGAGACCGGCTCGGCGGCGGCCGGTCCGGCATCGACGAGCGCCTGGAGCTTCGCCGCGGCCTCGTCGTGGCGACCGGCGAGCTGGAGGACCCTGCCCTCGAGGTAGGTCAGCATCTCCTCGTCCCCCGGCTTCGCCGCCTCCCGGAGCCCGTCGAGGAGGCCCCGTGCGTTCATCGCCCTCTCGGCTTCGTCCGGAGGCCCGGCCTCCAGCGCCGCGCTCAGGAAGAAGTCGGCGTCGCGCCGCGAGTAGTTGATCCCGTGGATCGCCAGAAGGTTCTCGCCCGCGCGCATCCCTCCGGGCTTGAGCGGGATCCGCCATGGCAGCAGGGGGTTCCAGTACTCCTCCTCGGCCGTCGCGTCGTGAGGGGGCCTCTCGCCCTTCACGCTCCGGCGGCCGACCTCGACCCCGTTCAAGTAGGCGACGAAGGCGTCGTCCGCCCGGACCGCGAGGACCAGGTTCTCCGGCAAGGCCCCCTCGAGCGTGAACCGCCGCCGGATGTAGAGGCTCGTGAACCTCCCCTGCATTTCACCGAGCACGGTGCGCGCGAAGGAGGCTGCGGGCGTCGCGAAGGGAGCCGGTCCCCTCTCCCAGGAGGCATCGTCGAAGGCATCCTCGAACCAATCTGCCGGGGGCTCCTCGACGCCGCGGGAGTAGCGCCACTCATCTCCGTCGGCGATGACGAGACGCGTTCGGCGGATGAGCGCCTCGGCGCTCTCGAAGGACGCGATCCGGGGGAGGAGCGCCTCGCGCGACAGCTCGAGGAGGCAGGCGATCCCCGGCCAAGCGTCCTTGAGTCTCCTCGCCTTCTCCCACCGGATGATCGCCTCCTCCAGCTCCTTGCGGTCAGGCAGCGGCTCGTACGTCCGCAGGAGGGTGTCCGCGAGCCGGTTGTAGGCGCCCGCCAGGTCCGGCTCGAGCTCGATGGCGCGCCGGTACGCCGCGATGGCCTTCTCGATCTGACCGAGACGCTCCAGGGCGACACCCAGGTCGAGGTGAGCCTCTCCCCATTCCGGCTCCAGCTCGACGGCCTTCAGGTACGCAAGGGAGGCGTCCCTCCAGGCCCCGAGCTGCTCGAGACACGCTCCCAGGTGGTGGTGGGCCGCCCCGTAGGCCGGCCGCAACCGGATGGCCTTCCTGTACTCGCCGGCGGATTCCAGGAAACGGCCCTGGTTGTAAAGACAGGCGCCGAGGTGCGCGTGGACGAGCTCGTCCTCCAGGCCGTGCTCCAGGGCCAGCCGGTATTCCCCTTCGGCCTCCGCGTAGCGGTACTTCCTGTGGAGGGCCCAGCCGAGGTTGTACCGGGCGAGCGCGAGCCGGGGATCGCAGCGGGCAGCCGCCCGATACGCCTCCAGCGCTCCGTCCAGGTCCCCCCGGGAATCGAGGAGCGTCCCGAGGTTGTTGTATGCGGGCGCGTTCCCCGGATCCGCCGCGAGGAGATCCTCGTACAGCGCCAGCGCCTCCTCCTCCCTCCCGAGCCGGGTCGTGACCCTCGCGGCGTTGTACCGGGCGTGGGAGGAAGCCGGGTCCATGCCTCGCGCGGCCTCGAACGCCTTCAGCGCTCCGGCGGCGTTTCCCTCGGCCTCGAGGCAGAGGCCGATCTGGACCAGCGCCTTCGGACCGGATCCCCCCGATCGGGCCTTCTCGTAGTGAGCGCGCGCCTCGGCGAACCTCCCCTCCAGGAAGTGGATGGTCCCGAGGGTGAAGCTCACCGCCGCGTCGCCGGGCTCGAGGCGGGCGACATCCACCCACAGCCCTCGCCCCTCCTCGAAGCGACCCTGGAGCGCCAGCAGCTCGGCCTTGAGGAGGCTCCGGTCCCGGCCCGGCTGCATGAGGTCCGTCCAGGAGGAGGCCGCGGCGAAGTCCCCCAGCTCGGCGCAGGTGTTCGCGACGGCGCGAGCGGCATCGTCAGGCGATGGCTTGCCCGTCGCGGTGGCCCTGGCGATGGCGCCCAGGAAGACCTTGCGGGCCATCGCCTCGTTCTCGTCGAGGTAGTAGGCCTTGCCGAGGAGGAGGGCCGGCTGGAACCAGCCGGGCCACTTCCCGGCCGCCGCGCCGAAATCCTCGATCGCCTCGCGCGGGCGTCCGGCCCTGAGCCGCGCGACGCCACGCCCGAGCAGCGTCTCGATGAGCGAGCCGAGATAGCGCTCATCCTCCGTCCTGCCGGCCTGCCCCTCGAGGAGCCGATCGTAGGCCTCGGCGGCTCCCTCCCAGTCGCTCGCCAGCAGGGCGCCGTTCGCCTGGAGCCACGCGGACTCCCAGCCTCGCCCCGAGGCACCGGCCGCGCCCTCGAGCCGCGCTCGCGCCTCCGCGGCGCCCGGATCGCCGCCCTTCTCGAGGACCAGCACCTGGAGGCTCAACGCGGGGACGAACGTCGGGTCGAGGTCGAGCGCGCGCCGCAACGGCTCGCGGGCCTCCTCCGTCCGTCCCTGGAGCATCAACCCGCGCGCCAGGTGGTAGTACGCCACGGGCCTCTCGGGGAGCTCCTCGATGGCGCCGCGCAGGTCCTCGATCGCCTCCGCGACGGGGTCGGGACCACCTCGTGCGAAGGCGGGGCCGGCCTCGACCGCCCGGGCGCCCCCCTCGAGGAGCCGGTGCCACCAGCGCCTCATCCTCCCTCGCGACTCGACCTCCCCGGCGACCTCCTGGGCCGGGACCGCTGCCGGGACGGACGCGAGCGGGACGAGCTGCTTCTCCAGGAGCTTCGTGACCGCGCCGTTCACCGCATCTCTGTACCGCTGGTCCTTCGCGTGGTACCTTCCGTCGAGGTGGCCGGCGATCCCGAGGGCCAGCGCGACCAGGAGGGCCGCGGCCCCGACCGCCTCCGCGACCCGCCTCCTCGAGCGCCAGACCCGGCGCGCCGCGCGCTCATGGAAGGGCTGCGGCCTGGCCTCGATCGGATCCCCGCGCACGAACCTCCGCAGGTCCTGCGCCAGGGCCTCCGCGGTGGCGTAACGATCCCGGGGGCTCTTGCGCAGGCACTTGAGGACGATGGTCTCGAGGTCCCTCGGAATCCCGGGCCTGAGCCGGCGGAGCGACGGAGGATCGCAGAGGATGATCTGATCGAGGATCTCGTGGTACTGCCTGCCGAGAAACGGCGGCCGGCCTGCGAGCATCTCGTAGACCGTCGCGCCGAGCGAGTAGATGTCGGTCCCCGGACCGAGCGCAGCCTCGGACCGCGCCTGCTCGGGGCTCATGTAGAGCGGCGTCCCGATGCGCTCCTTGGACAGCGTGAGGCTGAGCTGACCCTCGACGCGGGCGAGGCCGAAGTCGAGGATGCGGAGGCGGCCGGAGGAGTCGAGGATCAAGTTGGAAGGCTTCAGGTCCCGGTGAAGAACGCCCTTCGAGTGAGCGTGGTGGAGGCCCTCGGCGACCCCGGCGAAGGCCTCGGCGAGGCTGCGGCAGTAGGCGAGGGTGATCCGCTCGGAGTCCAGCCTCGTCTCGTCGGTCGCGCCGGCGCCCGCGACGGCGGCCGGGCTCGCTCCCACGTCCGCACCACCGAGGGACGGGCCAGCCCCGCTCGAGAGCCACCGCGTGAAGCGATGGAGCGCCTCGAGCCGGTGCGTCTCCGCAAGGCCCGTTCCCGGCGGGCTGGAGAGACCGAACCTCCGCTGGATCCGGTTCAGCGTCTCCCCGTCGATGAACTCCATGGCGTAAAACGGCGTCCCCGCCTCGACGCCCATGGAGTACACGCCGACGACGTTCGGGTGGTTGAGGCTGGCCGCCACCCTGGCCTCGCGACGGAAGCGCTCCACCGCCTTCTCCTCCGCGAGCAGGCTGGCCGGCAGGACCTTCAGCGCAACCCGCCGATCGAGCGAGATCTGCCAGGCCTCGTAGACGATCCCCATGCCTCCTCGACCCGCCTCGTCGATGATCCTGAAGTCGTGGCCGAACTGACCGAGCAGCCTCCGGTCGTCGAGGACGGCGTCGATCTCGGCCAAGGTCTCGAGCTCCTCGCTGAGCCCGGGCCCCGTGTCCGGGCTTGCGTCGAGGCTCCTCCGGAGGCCGGGGTCCTCACCCCTGGCGCGGCGGTCCAGGTACTCGCCGAGCTTCCTCGCGAGCTCGCGATCGCTCGTCTCGCTCTCCGGGGGGTCCGCGCTGTTGGAGTTGAGCTCGGGGTCCATCACGGGAGTCCGTCGCCTCCTCCGCGGCTCTCGGGCGTGCCGTCCTCCGGTGGGAGTGAGCCGTGCGAGGGCCCATGATCCGGCGTGCCAGGCTCCTTGAAACGACTTCGCAGCGTGCGCGGTGGAAGGCGGAGGCTGTCCGTGCTGCCGAAGAGCCTCCTCAGGTTGCGCAGCCCCCTCAGGATGAGCATCGAGACAGCGTCCGGCGACCTGCCCATCCTCCGGGCAACTTCCTTGATGGGGAGTCCGTGGATCCATGCCAGGACGATCGCTTCCTGCTGGGCTGGCTTGAGCGTCTTCAGGGAGGTCTCGAGGCGGCGGAAGCGCTCGTCGCGGCGGGCTTTCCTGCTCGGCGAGGTGGAGTTGGCGGCGAGGAGGTCCTTCAAGTCCTTCGAGCTCCCTCCCCCGGCGAGAGGAGCCCCCAGGGATACGGGCGGGCCGCCGGTCCCGTTCCGCTTCTGGGCGCCGTGGCGTCGCGCCAGGTCCCGGATCACGTGCTCGGCGATCGTGGCCAGCCACTGGAGGAACGAGCCCTCGTGGCGCCACGTGAAGCGATCCAGCGAGCGGAAGGCCCGGAGATACGTCTCCTGCAGGACGTCGTCCACCTCGACCTCCTGCCGGAGCTTCGGTCCCAGCCTGAGGCCGACCAGGACGTGGAGGCGGTTGTGGCAGAGCTCCAGGAGCCTGCTGAAAGCCCGCCTGTCCCCCTGCTTGGCCTTGGCGATCAGCTCGAGCTTGGACTTTGACTCCATGGGCCTGCGCCGCCTTCCGTGTGACCCGACGAATCGTCCTCCTTTACAGCGCAACCTGCGGTCCGACCTAACGCGGAATAAAGGACGGAGCCGCCGTGGGGCACGAAGGACCTATGCTTGGAATCCAACTGCTGACATGGTAGGAGATTACCGATCAAGGCCAAGGACAAAACCGGTCGCCGTGGGGAGTTAACAGCATGCGAGCCAGTCTGCTCATCGCCGCGCACAACGAAGGGGAGCGCCTCTGGCGGACCGTCCAGTCGACGGTGGACAGCATCCGGAAGCTGCGCCACGAGGTCATCGTTGCCGACGATGCGTCGGAAGATGGGTGCGTCGGCGAGGTCCGCCGGCGGTTCCCCGGAGTCCGCGTGGTGTCCAACGACAGGCGGCTCGGTCCATCGCCGACGAAAGACCTCGCGGCACGCCACGCCTCCGGCGAAATCTTGGTGTTCCTCGACGGGCACTCGAAGCCGGAGCCGGGCGCCGTCGAGCACCTCGTCCAGACCGTCCGGAGGCTCCGGGGGCGGGCGATCGTCACTCCACGGATCCTGCACCTTGATTCGGACCGCTGGGAGAACGACGAGACCTTCGCCGGATACGGGTTCCACGTCAAGCTCGAGGACCTCACGTGCGGGTGGATCCCCAGGGCCTCGATGAGGTGGCGATCGGGGTTTTACGAGAGCCCCACCCTCGTGGGCTGCTGCTTCGCGATGACCCGCGACCTCTACGCGTCCCTTCAGGGCTTCGACCCCTACATGGCCGAGTGGGGGGTGGAGGACATCGATCTCGGCCTCAAGTGCTGGCTCATGGGCTGTCCGGTCCTGAGCACCCCGTACGCGACCGTGGGGCACCGCTTCCGCGGCGCCTTCGACAACTACACGGTCAGCGATGAGGCCATCCTCTTCAACCAGTTGCGTATGGCCCGCAAAAACTTCACCGACGATGTCTGGGGCGAATGGGCCGACCGCTGCCGCTCGCGCGAGCCTGACGACGTGTGGCGCGGGGCCTGGGAGCGGTTCTGCGCCGGGCGGGAAACCCTGGAGAGGGAGCGCGATCACCTCATGTCGCACCGGGTCCACGATGAGCTCTGGTACGCGGAGAGGTTCGGGCTCGACTGGCCCAGGAGACCTTCCGGGCGAGGTCAGATCAAGGCTCAGATCAAGTAGCCGACGATAAGCCCGATGATCAGGCCCAAGATCAGGCCGATGATCAGGTTGAGGCAGTGCCGCCGCCCCTCCTTGTATCCCGTCTCATGGCCGTCCCACCAGCCGGTGGCGTAGCCGTCCTTGTAGGCTTTCCGGGCGTGTTCCTTGCACGCTTCGGGAACGCCGGTCAGATCGGGACCGCCGTACGGCGGAGGCGTGGGCGTTGACATGGCTGCGATCGCTCCGTTCGAGTTGACCACCGAACACTGTGCCGATTCCGACGGGTCGTATACACCGGACGGCGGGTCTTCTACAAGGGGAAAACCGGCGTGGTTCCGAACCGCGCGGTCGCGGTTCTTGGACCACGCCGGAGAACCTCCGCTCAGCCGGCCCCTCGCCGGCCGTGCCGGCAGGGCCGGACAGCCCTCACGGGCCCCAGGGAAGCGGCCGGCGATCGCCTCCTGCGTCGCGCTCGTCGAAGCGCGCCCTCAGCTCCTTGACCGCACGAGACTCGCGCTTCCGCACGGCGACCTCGCTGAGGCCGAGGATCCGGCCGATCTCCGGCGTGCTCAGTCCTTCAAGTCGCAGCTCCAGCACGGTGCGCTGGCACTGCGGGAGAGCCGCGACGGCGCCGCGCAGCGCCAGGACATCCTCGTCCCGGATCGACGGCAGGTCGACCGGGAGCCCCTCCCCCGCGAGGTCGCCGCCCTCCTCGTAGACCTCCTCGCCGCACCGCTCGCGGCGCGCTCCTTCGCGGCGTGTGGTCCGGTGGACCTTGGTCCTGAGGATCGTCCGCAGCCAGGCGTAGAGCTCCCCCTCGGACTCGCCGCGGAAAGCGGACAGGCTCGTCCAGGCCGTCCGGAGCGCGCTCTGCACGATGTCGCGGCTCTCGATCATCCGGCGGGCCCAGTGGCCCCTCGGAAGGACCCTCCGGGCCAGGGCCAGGACCACGGCTCCGGCCTCCCGGTCATCTCCGAGCAGCGAGAAGAGCCGCGCTCGAGCCTCGGGATCCCGCTCCCGGACGCGGCGGAGGGCGTCCGCGAGCTCGCTCTCACCTCGCCCGGTCATGCGGCCGCCTCCAGGGTGCTCAGGATGTCCTCGAGGGCCTCCGCCACGACGGTCGCGTCGCGAGGGCGGTCCCGTGGGTCCACGGAGAGGAGCGATCGCACCAGCTCCGCAAGACGAGGCGGAGCGTCCGGCCTCAGCTCTCCGATGTCCCGTGCCGGCAGGGAGGCCTTCATCTTGAAGACCGCGATCACGTCCCCTTCCGCGTCGTCGTACGGGTGCGGCCACGCGCACGTGGTCGCCTGGAAGAGGATGACGCCGAGACCGTAGAGGTCTGCGGCCGGAGACGGCGCGGCCTGAGGCGATCCTCGCACGAGACACAGCTCCGGGGAGGCGTAGGCCGGCGTTCCCTCGAACTCGAGGAGGGGAATGCATGTCTCGCGGCTCGGGCCGCAAGCGAAGCCGTAGTCCGCCAGGACCGCCCTCCGGTCCCGGTCCAGGAGGACGTTCGCGGGCTTCAGGTCGCGGTGGACGATCCCCTCGGCGTGCAGGGCCGCGAGCCCCAGGGCCACGTCCCGGCAGATCCCTACCGTCAGGGCCAGGGGAAGGCCCGCGCCGTCGTCCGCGCCTTCGTCCGGGCCGTCGTCCGCGCCGTCGTCCGGGCCGTCGTCCGGGCCGTCGTCCGGGCCGTCGTCCGGGCCGTCGTCCAGGAGGTCTTGCAGGGTCCTCCACCTCCGCCAGCCGGCCACACAGTCGAGGAGCAGGCAGGGGCTCCAGTCCTCGTGCCCGTGCGCGTCCCCGCACTCGTGCCCGTAGCCGTGGACCGCCGCCAGGCGCGGGTGGGAGATCCCGGCGACGAGCGTGAACTCGCGGCGGAGCCTTTCGTGGACCTCCCGGAGGCGCCGGCGCTCGGGCCGCAGGCGCTTGAGGGCGTAGGCCTCCCCGGTGGTCGCGTCGCGGACTCTCACCACGGTGGCGAACTGCCCTTCTCCGAGGAGGCTTTCGACCTGGAGGAGAAGCGTCCCTCTCGAGGCCGCGAGCCGGCCCGCGGTCCTCTCCAGCTCGACGCGGACCACGCGACCTTCCGCCGCCACCGCCAGGGCATCGGACCTGCGCGCCGGCGCGATCGGCGGGAGGTGCGCCTCGAGCCCATGGGCGATCGCAACGCGGTGCGCCCTCTCGAGCACCCGGCGGGCCCGGCGGCGGTCTCCGGCGGCTTCCAGAGCGCGGTGGGCCTCCAGGAGGGACTCCAGGACCAGGTCGAAGACGCCGTCCTTCCGCGCGGCGCGGGCGGCGCGGGCGGCCACGAGCGCCGCGCGCCGGTGCTCGCCCCGGGCGGCCCAGGCCCGCGCCGCCGCCAGCCTCGCGTGCCCGATGCCCCAGGAGACGGAGGCGCCCTCAAGGCACCTCTCCGCCTCGGCCGCCCTGGCCAAGGCCCCCTCGATGTCTCCCTCCGAACGCTGCACGTTCGAGAGGGCCACGAGGGCGCAGGCCTGGCCGAGGCGGTCCCGCATCGAGCCGGCGAGCCGCAAGGCCTCCAGGGCCTGCGCGCTCGCCTCCGCCGCGTCCCCCAGCCCGAGGCGGCACTCCGAGAGGTTCACCCTCACCATCGCCTCGCCCCGCCGGTCCCCCATCCCCGCCGCCAGCTCGAGGTCGAGGCGAAGGAGATCCTCCGCCTCGCTCAGCCTCCCAGCGTGGAGCGCGATGCGACCGAGGTTGCCGAGGGAGATCGCCATCCCCTCTCGATCCCCCAGGCGCTGCTTCGCGACGAGGGCCCTCGCCACGAGGAGGGCCGCTCGCTCGGCATCGCCCCGGCGCTCCCAGAAGACGCCGAGCGTGTCGAGGACCTGGGCCTCGCCGGCGGCGTCGCCCGCCGCGCGAAGCTTCCGCCCGGCCTCCAGGAGCGCCGGGAGCGCCTCTCCCGGGCTACCGCTCCGGATGCAGGCGTAGCCCCGGGCGTGGAGCAGCCTCCCCTCGAGTCCGTCCGGCCAGGTGCCGCCCGCGATGGCCCGCGCCCGCTCCAAGAGCTCGAGAGCCTCCTTCACACAGGGCTTCCTCGAGGAGCGCGCGAGGGCCGTCGCCTCCGCGATCAAGGCCTCCGCCGCCCCCTCGGGGCGCTTGACCAGCAGCTCCCCGGCCTGCCGGAAGAGCGGTCGCACCTCCTCGAGGGGCGCGGCACGGGAGAGCCTCACCGCCTCGCCGAGGAGCGCGGCGCCTTCCTCGAGGGAGCGCCTCGGCTCCGTCAGGTCCGCCTCCGGAGCGGCTTCCACCGCGGGACCCGCGCTCCCCCGCGCCCGAGGCAGGACCTCCGGTCCGGTCTCCGCAAGCCAGGGCAAGCTCGGTGTCGTCCCCGTCATCGCGCTTCTCTCCCTTGGCGGCGGGCTGCAGCCCGCTCGCTCCTCGTGCCGATGGAGCCCCTCGCCAGCGCGCTACGGTGCTACGCCGCTGCGGCGCCGCGTCGCTACTGTTCTATAGCGGGAGGGCCGAGGCGTTCTCACGGGGCAATTTGGGCGGTTTCGGGACGCCCCTGGCAGCCTGGGAAGGCCTGGGCCCGGGCGGACCGAGCGCCGCCTTCTCGGAGCGCCGTGGGTCAAGCCACAATGTACGGCCCCTCGAAAGCACCGCGTTCTCGTCCCGGCCGTCCGCCCCCTGGTCAGAATCCGTTGCCGCGCCGCGCCCGGGCCTTGGCGATCAGCGCGGCGGCCACATCGAGTCTGGGGACCTCGAAGAGCTGCTCGAGGAGCCGCCGCAGCGCGATCCGGCCCTTGGGCAGCTCCGCATGCACGAGGAGCTGGAGCCCTCTCTTTCCGAAGCGACTGCGCAGGAACGCCCCGATCGCCTCCTCGAGCCCTTCGGCTCGGCCTTCCGTGCGGCCCATTCGCCGGCCCTTCTTGATCCCGATCCGCTCGATGCTCGTCACGTACGGCATGGTTCTCCTTCTTTCGTACTCCGTAACCCAGCCCTCGAACCGGTCATCCAGCTCCGGCGGGAGACGGACGAGCCAGTCGAGGAACTTGAACAAGAGCATGATATCACCGCGCTTGTAGCCCCGCTCGTAGAGGAGCCGCACGAGCTCCTTCTTCACCGAGGACCTCCTTCCAGACGGAGTCGGCGTCGGACATGGGGACCTGTGTGGGTGGGCGGGAGGTCCCAGGCAGGCGGCCCGCGGTGCGAGCTCAGGCAGGAGGCGGGAGCATACTACGATCGGGGTCCGGCGGCAACTGGCGGTTCCCGCGTGGCGGTTCCCGCGGAGGGACTGTTCCTGGGGATCTGCGGGCGGCACAGCACGACCGCCCGGCTGGCGGGTGGGCCGGCAGGCTTGACACCCCTCCACCGCCCGCGGAGAGTGTCGGCATGACTCGCCGGTCCTTCTCGCTCGCCGTGCTCTCCGCCGTCGCGGCGGCCCTCCCGGCCGCCCTCCCCGCCCCCGACCTCGTCGCCGATCCGCCCGCCCCGCGCCTCAACGTCCTCGTGATCCTCACCGACGACATGCGCTGGGACGCCATGAGCTGCGCAGGACACCCCTACTTCAAGACGCCCCACATCGACCGCCTCGCGGCCGAGGGCGTCCGCTTCGTGAACGCCTTCGTCACCACGTCTCTCTGCTCTCCGAGCCGTGCCTCCCTCCTCTCGGGCCGCTACGCCCACGCGCACAGGGTGCTCAACAACTTCACGGACTACCCCGCGGACCTGCCGAGCTACCCGCGCAGGCTCAAGGAGCAGGGCTACGAGACGGCCTACATCGGCAAGTGGCACATGGGCGAGCAGGAGGACCGCCCGCGGCCGGGGTTCGATCACTGGATGAGCCACAGGGGGCAGGGGAACTACTTCGACAACGAGCTCAACATCGACGGCGAGCGCCGGACGATCAAGGGCTACTACACCGGCGTGGTCACGGACCACGCCGTCGCGTGGATCCGGGGCCCGCGGAAGCGGCCCTGGCTCCTCGTCCTGGGGCACAAGGCGCCCCACGGCGGGCCGATCCAGCCCGAGCCGCGCTACGAGCGCTTCCTCGACGCCGCTCCAGTGAAGAAGCCTGCCACGGCCGTGCCCGACGCGGGGAAGCCCGAGTGGCTCCGCCAGAGCCTGCGCACGTGGCACGGCGTCGAGGGGCCGCTCTACGGGATCAAGGACTACGGCAAGTTCGTGCGGAGCTACCTCGGGACCATCGCCTCCGTCGACGACTCGGTCGGCCGGATCTACGAGGCTCTCGAGGACACCGGCCAGCTCGACGACACCCTGATCGTCTTCACGAGCGACAACGGCTTCGCCCTCGGCGAGCACGGGCGCGTGGACAAGCGCACGATGTACGAGGAGTCGATCCGCGTGCCCTTGATCGTGCGCTGCCCGAGGCTCGTCAAGGGGCCGAGGCTCGTCCGGGAGATGGTCCTCAGCGTGGACCTCGCCCCGAGCATCCTCGAGGCCGGTGGCGCGCCGCCCCTCGAGGGCATCCACGGCGCCTCGTGGGTGCGGCTGCTCGCTGGCGACTCCGGCGCCGCCGCAGGCTGGCGGAAGTCCTGGCACTACGCCTACGACTACGAGAAGGAGTTCCCCTACACGCCCAACGTCCGCGGCGTGAGGACCGAGGACTGGAAGTACATCCGCTACCCCCACGGCGACGGAGGCCAGGACCGGCACCGCGCCGAGCTCTACGACCTGAAGGCCGACCCCCTCGAGACGCGGAGCTTGATCGACGACCCCGCCGCGGCCGGGAAGCTCAAGGAGCTCCAGGCCGAGCTGGAGCGGCTCCTCCAGGCGACGGGCGCCGCGCCCGACAAGATGCCCATCGACGAGGGAATCCGGGACGTGCTCCCGAAGTTCTAGCCGGGTCTACGGTCCTGTCCTCCGGGCCCAGTCCCCGGGCCGGGTCCCCTGCCGCTCCGGTGCACCGAGTCCCAGACCTTCTCGAGGACCCACCCGGCGCCCCCCCCGACCGCGATGCCGCAGAGGAGCGCGACGAACGGGTGGAAACCGTAGGGCTGGAGCGCGAGGTACACGATGATGATCCCGCCGATGAGGCCAACGTAGAAGACCAGGTCCTTGCCGGTGTAGCCGGGCCCTTTGTCGAAGAGTCCCATGGGTCTTGCGCCTCCCTGATCGCCTCTAGAGAAGGTTCTGCTTCAAGAGATCCCGGACGGGCCCCATCAGCGCGACCTTGAGGGCGCCGTCCATCGCCAGGAGAGAGAGCCCGAGGAGCCAGCGGCCCCGGCGCCTCGCCCGGGTGCTCAGGGGCGCCCCGGTCAGGCGCTCGAGGGACCAGCTCGCCACCTCGAAGGTGATGACGAGGAAGCCGAGGCCGCGGAAGAGCGACCAGACGTGCCAGCCTCCGGCCACGGCGACCCACGCGCTCCGGGAGCGCAGGACGAGATGGCCGACGTACCAGTTCATGAGGTCGACCTCGTGGAGCCCGTGCCACAAGGTGACGAGGCCGAGCGACGAGTACGCGAGGATCGCCGCGGCCGCGAGGAGCTGGACGTGCGCGGGCAGCCATGCGCTCACGTCGTACTCCTCGCTCACCCCCGTCTCGATCCAGGCCTGGCTCTGCCGCCAGTACTCGAGGCCGTCGGGCATCAATCGGTCCAGGCGCTCCGGGTCGCACGCGACGAGTCCGACGGCGAGAGCGCACCGCACGGCGAAGCCCGTCCCGACGCCGGCGGCCGCGAGGCGCAGGCTGTCGCGGGCCGCCGCCGCGACGAGGAGCGGCGCGAAGAGGAGCGCCGTGGCGAGCCGCCCGCCGGGCCAGCCCGTCGAGTACTCGACCGCGAGCGGCAGGGCCCCCGCGGCCAGGCCCAGCCAAAACCAGCGGCGGCCGCCGCCGAGCGCGGCGGCGAGCGTCTCCATGGCGCGGCGGAGCTGGTCCGCCATGCGCTCGGGCAGCCCGAAGGGCCCGATCCACGAGGGTCGCATCACCTGCGCGGCAACGGGAAGATGAAGAACCCCGTCGTGGCGTAAAGGATGTAGTTCCCCACGACGAAGATGAGAATGAAGATCACCCACCCCTTGTAGCTCGAGCCGCCCCCGCCGTCGTCATCGGACGAGGGCCGAGGGGCGTACACGGGCTCGGGCACCACCAGGGGGTTCCCGCAGACCTGGCAAGACACGGTCTGCCCCGCCTCCACGCTGAGCCGAGACTTGCACTGGGGACACGTGACTTCCACCTTCATGGCTGACTCCCTTGGATCTCCCTGAGGACCGCTTCCCCCCGGACGACGATCTCCCGCTCGCCCCTGCGCCGCGCGTGCTCCGTCAGGCTCCTCGCGAGCCGTAGGGCCTCGTCCCGCAGCGCCGGGTGAGCTGCGCCCGCGAGGAAACCCAGCGCGCGCAGCCTCTGCGCCGCGCTCCCGGCCGCCAGGGTCCGGCGGACCGCGGCGCTCAAGGCACTTGCGCTCATACCCGAGGGCCCCCCGGAAAGCAAGGCCCTGGGCACGCGCCCCTCGGGGTCGAGAGCCGGGTCGTCGATCCACGCGCCGTAGAGATCGGCCGCCTCCTCGGGCGTCACCTGGCCCGGCCCCTCCCCGGCCCGGAGCCGCTCCACCTTGCCCTTGAGGCCCTCCGGGAGCGGCGGGTGCTTCTCGCGCACGAAGCTCTCGAAGAACGCCGAGCGCAGCGCGAGCGCGACGACGGCCAGGACCAAGGCGCCGGCGTAGGCGCCGGCGAGGAGCGCGAGCTGCCCCCGGGGGGACCGGATGCCGTCCCTCGAAAGCCTCACGGCGGTCTCCTCCACAGGCGCTCGAGGCGGGCGTCGGCCCTCCGCGGCAGGAGGCACGCGGCCGCGATGCCCGCGGCGGCCGCCCCGGCCCAGAAGAGGGGAGAGCGCGCGAAGGCGTAGTGCAGCGCCGTGACGGGGGCCAGGGCCACGGAGAGCGCGGCCAGGGGGACCGCGACGGGGCCCAGGGAGCCCCCCCGCGCCCTCGGCAGGGAGAAGGGGAGCCCTTCGAGGACCACGAGCAGCGCCGCGAGGGCCATGGGCCACGAGAGGACGAAGGCCAGGGCGGCGTGGAGCGCCGCCGAGACCGGGTCCCGCCAGGCGAGGGCGCAGGCGACGAAGAGGCCGAGGCACGCCGGCGCGACGATCCAGGCCATGAGGGCCTTCGCCATCCCCCTGCCCAGCCCGCCGGGATCCGCGAGCGGGGCGCCGCGCAGGACCCAGCTCGCCTCGTGGTCCCTCGTGAACGCGAGGTTGTAGACGACCGGCGGCACGGCGAGGACGACGAGGTACACCGCGAGGATGGGGAACGTGACGAGCCTGGGGTCGCTCTCCCGGACCGGGTCCGCGAACTGCCCCGTGGCCAGG
>JACQVW010000775.1 GCA_016209535.1 Planctomycetota bacterium
GCCCGGACCCAGGAGCCGCCCATCCCCGGGTTCGAGCGGTCGCCGGACGACCCGGGCGCCTCGAAGGGCTGGAGGCCGGTCTCCGACCGCAAGGTCCGCGTGGGCATCGTCGGATTCGGCGTATGCCGGTTCGGCGCGGCCTTCAGCTTCCAGGACCACCCGAACGTCGAGGTGGCGGCGGTCAGCGACCTCGTCCCGGAGCGGTGTTCCGCGCTGGCCAAGGCCTGCCGCTGCCCGAAGACGTACCCGTCCCTCGAGGAGCTGGTCAAAGACGACCGCATCGAGTGCGTGTTCGTCGCCACCGACGCGCCGAGCCACGCCCGGCACGCGATCGAGGCGCTCCGGCGGGGCAAGCACGTGGCCAGCGCCGTGCCGGCGGTCTTCGGCTCCCTCGAGGAGGCCGATCAGCTCCTCGAGGCCGTCAAGGCGAGCGGCCGGAAGTACATGCTCTTCGAGACGTCGTGCTTCCACGAGGACCTCCACGCCATGCGGGAGATCTATCGGGCCGGAGGGCTCGGGCGGCTCGTCTACTCCGAGGGCGAGTACTACCACTACATGGAGGAGCCGATCCCCTCCTTCAAGGACTGGCGCGTCGGCCTGCCGCCGCAGTGGTACCCGACGCACGCCAACGCCTACCACCTCGGCGTGACCGGCGGCAGCTTCACCGAGGTCTCCTGCATGGGCATGCGCAGCGTCATCCGGCACCTGCAGCCGGCGAACAACCGCTACCGGAACCCCTTCGGCACCGAGATCGCCCTCTTCCGCACGAGCGAGGGCGGCATGTCGCGGATGGCCGTGAGCTGGGACACTCCCGGCGACGGCGGGGAGAGGGGCCGGGTCCGCGGAGATCGGGGCTCCTTCTACGGCAAGTACGAAGGTCTGGAGAAGGCCCTGCCGAGCACCCGGCGCCCCCCGCTCCCGCCGGCGGTGGACCCCGGCGGCCACGGCGGCTCCCACGGGTACCCCATGAACGAGCTCGTCACGGCGATCCTCGAGGACCGCAAGCCGCTCGTCGACGTGGCCCTGGCGCTCCACATGACCGTCGCCGGCATCGTGGCCCACCAGTCGGCCCTGAAGGACGGCGAGCGGCTGAAGATCCCGCAGTACAGGCTGTGAGGCTTTGAGCGCAGGGCTCGAGCTGGCCGCTCCCTCCCGGCCGCTCACCGCGGCGGGCAGCGCAGGCCGTCCCCCGTCGGATCGAGGCCGGGCCTCGGGAACGGGAGCGGCAGCCTGGAGCCGCCGAGGAAGAGGAACTGGAGCGTCGCGACCGGATCGGAGATGTCGAGGCGCCCGTCGTCGTTGGCATCCGCCGCATCCTCGCAGCGGGGCGCGGAGCCGCCGAGGAACAGGGCGCTGAGGGTGAACTGGGGGTCGCTGATGTTGATCACCTCGTCGTCGTTCGAGTCGCCGCGGACGAAGGGGCTGAGGAAGGGGCTGCCGTCGGGGACGATGTTGACGCGGCCGTCCACGAACACGAAAGAGCTCGCCAGCCCGGGCGTGATCTCCTGCCCCCCGGCGATGAGCTTGTTCCTCACGGGGCCGCCGGAGGCCCTGCCGCCGTCCTCGAACTCAAGGAGGGTCGAGGTCCCGGACGGCGTGGACTCGGCCACGTGGAACCCGATCTCGAGCATCGCCGTCTCGACGTTCGGGGGGAGGACCTCGCCCGAGTCCGACAGGCTGATGACCGCCGCGCCGACGGCGAAGCCCGTCTCGTTGTTCCACTCGTACTTGACGAACTCGTACGGCGTCCCGTCGGGCTTCCTCCAGAGCTGCCTCGTGCCCGTGCACTGGAGGATCGCCCCGTCGAAGCGGATCGAGTAGGAGAAGCCCGTCGAGTGCCTGTCGGCCTTCACGACGAAGGGCACCGCCACGTCGCCGCCGGCGAGGGCGTCCCTGTCCTCGAGCTTGAAGAGGATGTAGATCGGGGGCGGCGGAGGCGGCACGTACGTCTCGCACCCCGCGCCCGGGAGCACGTCCTGCTCGACGGTCAAGACGCCGCTTGTCAGGACGGGGTGGATCGCGCGGCCCGTGTCCGGGCATTCCGTCCCGCAGGCCGCGGCCAGCTCTCCGGCCTCGAGCGCGAGCGGGTAGTCGCCGGCGGGCGTCCCCTCCTTGACGCAGGTGACGATCTCGACGAGGGCCACGTCATCTCCGGGCGGGATCTCCTTCGGTTCGGTGAAGGAGGTCAACGTGCCGAAGAGGATCTTCCCGTCCTCGAAGCGGCCGCCGATGAACCCGCCGGGCTTTGCGGGGAAGGGCGAGAGGTCCCGGAAGCCCGGGGGGTCCTGGTCTCCGTTCGCGGTGAGGACGCCGCCGTCGAGGAGCGCGAGCGAGTAGCCCGCGATGGCGCCCGTGCTCGACACGGCGACGGTGATGACGACCTTGGCGTCGTCTCCGCCGGGCGCCGCCGCGTCGATGATCCGGATCTCCGCCGCCGGGTCCTCGAGCGGCGTGCCGTTCCCGTACGCGGCGCACCCGAGGTCGTCCGGGGTCGGGTCGGGGCCGGGCGCGGGGAACGGCGGGGGCACGGGGCGGCCGGCTGGGTCCCGGAAGAGATAGATGAGCAGGTGGATGGGATCGCTGATGTCCAGGACTCCGTCCTCGTTGAGGTCGCCGGCGCTCTCGCACTCGAGGCGGGTCGGCCCGCCCAAGAAGAACCACCCCAGAATGTGCGCCGCGTCGCTTATGCTCACGGTCCGGTCCGAGTTGGTGTCCCCGCGGATGAAGTCCAGGGGGTCGGCTCGGCCCGCCGGGGCGAGCATCGCGCCCGAGGCGCAAACGGTGAGGAGCGCGAGGGTACCCAATCCGCCACGGTTTCCTGATCTGCTGCGCATGCGAGCCTCCCAGTGGTATCCAGTGGTACTCGGTGAAACGACCCTTGAGATCCCTGTGCGGGTCCGTTCCGCAAGCGACGTACCACACCCGCCGGCCGAAGGAGGGAAGCGGCCGGAAGTGGCGGTCTGTTTGCAGCCCCGAGCGTGTCTTTCCGGGCGGAAGCCGCAAGGGTTGCGCGGTTTGAGGCGCGCGACGCGCCTCTGGATCGCGCCGTGCGGTGCGGACTCCCCGTCCGGTCCCTGGGCCCGCCTGTAAGCAAAGCTTTACAATGGACCGCCCCTCTTTGAAACGCCGTTTCCAAGGATCCGGTCCAAGGCCCATGAAAACTCTTGCCCTCGCCGCCAGGGGCCTCGCCATCACCGGGCCCCTCGGCTCGAGCCCGCGAGGGCCCACCTGCCTCGCTTCGCCGCGCCGAGGGAGGGTCCGCGGCCCGCGCTGGGTCCTCCGGTGCCTGCCCGGGAGTGGCGCGGGCTCGCTCCGGTCCCTCCTCCGCGAGGACATCCTCGACCTCGCGTGCCTCCGGCACCCATCCCTCGCCCTTCCAGCGTCCTTCGGCGTCGATCCTGGCTCGGGGCAGGCGTTCGTCCTCCGGCAGTACGTCGAGGGGGCGGACATCCTCTCGGCCGCGATATCGAGGCCCGGGGACCTCGTCCCCTTCCTGACCTCCGCCGCCGAGGCCCTCGCGATCCTCCACCGCTTCGGCATCGCGCACGGGAACCTGAAGGCATCGAACCTCATCGTGCCGAGGAAGGCCCTCTACTCCCGGTCTCCCGAAGGCCCCAGGGTCATCCTCTGCGACCCCGCGTGGTGGCCCGGGGAGGCGTCCGCTCCGTCCGACCTCCGCGCCCTTGGCGCCGTCTTCTACCGCCTCCTCGCCGGACGGGACCCCGAGCCCGGCGAGGACGGCTTCCCCATGCCGCCGAGCGAGCTGAACCCCGAGGCGCCCCTCGACCTGGAGAGGCTCGTCATGTGCCTCCTGAGCCCGAGCCCCGACCGGGGGTACCGCGACGCGCCTTCTTTGATCGACGACCTGCGGCGCGTCGGCGGGCGCAAGGAGGCGCGTCCCTCGCCGCCGCCGGAGGCCTTCCTGGGCCGCCGGGAGGAGGTCGCCCGCGTCGAGGCCGCCCTCGCCGCAGGCGTCGCGCAGGATGGGGCGCGCCCCCGGAGCATCGCCGTGACGGGCGAAGCCGGGGTCGGGAAGAGCGCCTTCCTCCGCCGGCTCGAGCTCGAGGCGCAGCTCCTGGGCTACGCTACCGTCTCGGTCCGCTGCTACCCGGAAGGGCCGGCGCAGTTTTCTCCGCTCCGAGCGGTCCTCGAGGGGCTCGCCCCGGCGGGGCCTCGAGGGCGCGCCGTGCGCGCGAGGAGCCGGCGGCTCGTGGAAGCGATGGAGGGCAAGGCGCACGACGCATGGCCCCCGGACCGGCGGCGGCTCGTGCGGGAGCTGCTCGACGTCCTGATCGACGCGTCCGCGGCCGGGCCCGTCCTCATCCTCGTCGACGAGGCGCACCTCGCCGACTCGCTGACGGTGGACGTCCTGGCCGCGCTCGCCCGCGATATCGGTCTCGCCTCGGGCGAGCGCAGGCTGCCGTCCCTCGCCGTGGCCTATCGCACGGAGAGCCCCTTCCGCAGCGCCCTGAGGCCTCTCTCGGAGGCCCTGCGCGCCTCGGGGGAGAGCCACGCCTCGATCGAGCTCCGGGGGTTGCCGCAGGAAGCGTTCGAGGCGCCGGTCGAGGGGCCCCGCGAAGGCCGGCCTGAAGAGCGCAGGGCGAAGCCCGCCGCTGCCCACTCGAAAAGCCTGGCCCGCATCCACCAGGCCTACCTCTCCTCGCTCGACGCATCGGCCCGCGAGGCCCTGGAGGCGCTCGCGGTGCTGGGAAGACCAGCCTTCGCCGAGCTCCTGGAGGCGGTCACCCGCGGGGGCGGCGGCCGGTCCCGCGCCGCACCCAAGCTGCCTTCCCGGCTCCAGGCCCTCGTCCAGGACGGCACGCTCGCGGAGCAGGGCGGACTCTACTTCTTCCAGCACGGCTCCTTCCACTCCTGGCTCCTCGGCGCCCTCGCCCCCGAGCGCAAGCGGGACCTCCACGGCAGGATCGCGGCGATCCTCGAATCGTCGGGAGAGGCGGCGGAGGAGGTCGCGCGCCACTGGCTCGAGTCGGAGACGCCGGGGAAGGGCCTGCGGGCGGCCCTCGAGGCGGCGCGCCGCCTCTCCAGGGCCCACGAGGAACGCCGTGCCCTCGGGTACCTCGAGGCCGCCCTGAAGCTCCTGCCGCGAAGCTCGGTCGCGCGGTGCCGGAGGGTCGCCCGCGATGCGGCCGAGGCTTACGGCAGGATCGGGGAGCGCCGCCGGGGCATCGAGATCCTCGAGGGCCTGCTCGAGGCGACCGGATCGAGGCGGGAGGCCGCGTGGGTCCACGCGCGCCTGGGCGTCTTCCTCCACCGCTCGGGGGAGATCGCGCGGGCCGGGACCCACCTCGAGAAGGCGCTCGCGCTCCTCGGCGAGGCGCGCGGCGCGGTTCCGGAGCGCCTGCGGATCGAGTCGGAGCTGGCGGAGATCTCGAGCAACCGCGGGGACTACGCGAGGGCCGAGGCCATCTGCCGCCGCGCCCTCGAGGCCCTGGAGGGGGCGAAGCGGGCCCGCGGGGACGCCGAGGCGCGCCGCGAGGAGGACGTGCGCCGAGAGGAGATGGTCCTCCTCGAGACGCTCGCCCACCTGAAGCTGCGGCGCTTCGAGTACGCTGAGGCGCGGGAGCTCTTCGCGCGGAGTCTCGAGGCGAGCGAGGGCCTGGACCATGTCCCCGAGAAGAGCCTCCTCCTCAACAACCTCGGCACCCTCCACGTCCAGGAGAATCGGCTCCACGACGCCATCGACTGCTTTCGTCGCGCCGAGAGGCTCTCGAGCAGCCTCGGGGACGACCCGAGCCTCGCGGCCATCTACTCGAACCTCGCCGCCCTCTACGCGAAGACCGGCGACCCCGATGCGGCCGACGAGGCCATCCGGCGGGCGGCGGCGCACGATGCGCGATGCGAGTCCCTCCGGACCCGGTTCGTGCGCCTCCACAACGCCGGCCTGGTCGACCTTTGTCTCGGGCGGTACGGGACGGGGATCGAGGCCTTCAAGGAGGCCATCGCCCTCGGCGAGGAGCTCAAGGACGCCTTCCTGACCGCGTTCGACCTCGTCTACCTGGGCGAGTGCCACCTCTTCCGGGGCGAGGCGCGGGCGGCTCAGGCGGCGTTCGAGCGGGCCTTGAGCCGGGGACGCGAGGCCCCGGCGCCCCTCCCGGCCATGGTGGAGGCGCGGCGCGCGGTCCTCGCGGCCCTGCGCGGGGACCTGCGCGGCGCGAGGGAGTCGAGCGCGGCCTGCCTGGCGAGGCCCGCCGCAGACATCCCTTACCTCGACGCAGGAAACCGGGTGTTCGCCGGCTGGGCGCGGCGGCTCTGCGGCCAGCACGACGGAGCGAAAGCCGCGCTCGAGGAGGCGCGCGAGTTCTTCTCGAGGATCAAGGTCCCCGCCGGCGAGGTCCACGCGGCCCTCGAGCTGGCGGCGCTCGAGGCCGACCGCGGGGACCCGGAGTGCGCGCAGAGGCTCCTCCAGAAGCTGCGGGGGAGCTTCCGCCCGGGCCAGGGGGCCCTGAGGAACCCCATGCTCTCCGCACGCCTCCTCGCCTACGAGACGCGCGTCCTCCTCGACGGGAAGAGCCCGGACCTCCAGGAGGCCGCGGCGCTTCTCGTCGAGGCCGAGGGCTACCTCATAGGCCGCCGCCTTCGCGACCTCGAGTCGCTCGCCCGCGAGCTGCGCCGCCGGATCCGCGCGCTCGAGCCGCAGCGCGGGCGGGCTCCGTCGCTCCCCGCGCACCTGGGGCGCGACCCGGCGGCGTTGGCCGAGATGGCGGACGCGCTCCGGGGTGCGGCGGAAGATCTCGTCCGCCGTCTCGAGGAGCACGCGGGCGAGGAGGAGACCCAGCTCCTGCGGCGCCACCTCGCGGAGCTCGAGGAGCGGGCGCAGGAGGCCCGGCGGCGCTTCGAGGGGCGCGACGCCGCCCGAGGCGCCGCCTTCCGGGCCGACTCGATCCTCGGCGAGTCTGCGGCGGCGCGAAAGGTCGTCCAGTGGATCCGCCAGGTGGCCCCCACGTCGCTTCCGGTCCTCATCACGGGGGAGACCGGGACCGGGAAGGAGCTCGTGGCCCGGGCCCTCCATGGCGAGAGCGCGCGGAGCGGGGGCCCCTTCGTTTCGGTCAACTGCGCGGCCCTGCCCGAGCCGCTCCTCGAGGCGGAGCTCTTCGGATACGTCCAGGGCGCCTTCTCAGGAGCCGAGAAGGACCACGCGGGTCTCCTCCGGAGCGCCCGGGGCGGCACGTTCCTCTTCGACGAGATCGGGGAGATGCCCCTCGCCCTCCAGGGGAAGATCCTCCGCGCCCTCGACCGGGGCCGCGTGCGTCCCGTCGGGGCCACGGAGGAGGTCGAGGTCGACGTGCGGCACGTCTTCGCGACGCACGAGGACCTCGAGGCCCAGGTCGAGAAGGGCGCGTTTCGCCAGGACCTCTTCTTCCGGCTCAAGGCGTTCGAGATCCGCGTCCCGGCTCTGCGGGAGAGGATCGAGGACCTGCCGCTCCTCACGGAGCACTTCCGGAGCCGGGCGCGCGACGATGAGGAAGCACCGGCGTTCGCGGAGGATGCCCTGCGCGTCCTCGCGGCCTATCCGTGGCCGGGCAACGTCCGCGAGCTCGAGAACGCGGTCACCCATCTCGTCCTGACGTGCGCCGGGGAGATCCGTGCGGACGACGCCTCCCGCCTCCTCGGCCGGACGCCCGAGGCCGGGCTCTTCTCGCCCGCGCTCCTCCGCAGCCGTCGCCTCCCCGCGCTCCAGCACGCCCTCGAGCGCGAGTACCTCCTCGAGCTCGCCGCCAGGCACGGAGGCGACCTCAAGGCCACGGCCCGAGCGCTGGGGATCACCCTGCGGGCGCTCTACGCGAGGCTGAGGAGGCTGGGGATCCGGCCGAGGGAGGTGCGGTGAGGGGAGCCGAGCAGGAAGCCGACGGGGCCGGGGGGGCTCGAAGCGCCGGCCGCGAGACGGCGGCCGCTACCCGCAGGGCCCCTCGCCCGCGCACGCGAGCCCGTCCTCGCCGTGAGAGCAACAGCGCTTGTGGAAGAAGCATCCCGCGTTCAGCGAGTCCAATCTTCGACGATCAGACCAGGTACCTGGCGGAAATCACGGAGGTTGCGGCTCAGCAATGTGGATCCGGTAGCGAGGGCAATGCTCGCGATGCGCAAGTCAAGGGTCGCGATCCTGACTTTGCGCTTCCGCAGCTCTTCGAAGCGTTCCTGTGCCGCGTCGTCGAACGAGAGCACATTCATCCTCGAGAAGCACCGCCATTTCTCCAGGCGGCGCCCAACCGCACGATCTCCGCGAACGCGCGGTCTCCCTCGAAGGTGCCATCGATTTGCTGCCACCACGGCACGGGCTTCCTCGCCTGCACTTGTTTCCTCAAGGCCTCGAGATCCCTCTCGATCCGGGCAAGCCGAGCTTCCAATCGGTCCGACACATGAGCCATCGATCTGAGTTTCTCCAAAGTCGCGCAAGCCGCATTATACCCAGGATCTCCTGTTCTCCCTCTCGAATCTCACGGCCGGGAGGCCCTGAGGCGCTCGTGCGTTGAGCTCCGACTCGCCCAGCCTTCAGCCAAGGAAAGGCCGCCGGTTGAAGAGGACTCCAGGTCTTGCCGGTGGCTACCGAACCCCCTACCCGCAAGGCCCCTCCCCCGCGCACGCGAGCCCGTCCTCGGTCGCGTCGAAGCCGCAGGACTCGAACGGCGCGGCGGGCGGCGGGCCGCCGGAGAAGAGGAAGAGGAGCACGTACACCGCGTCGGTCAGGCCCAGCTTCCCCGTGTCGTCGGCGTCGGCGCTCTTTTCGCAGGGGAGCGCGCCGGGGGTCCCCAGGAACAGGTAACCGAGCGTCGTGACGGGGTCGCTGATGTTCACCTGGCCGTCGGCGTTCGAGTCGCCGCGGCGGAAGCGGGGCTCGTCCTGGCCGCCGCCGAGGACGACGCGCTCCTGGAGCTCCTCGAAGCGACGGATGAGCAACGCGGGCGGCTCGGCACCGCCCGGGTCCGCCGCCTCGAGCGCCTCGAGGGCTTCGAGAGCCGCCTCGTAAGCCTCCAGCGCGCCCGCCTCGTCGAGCGAGAGCTCGAGGACCTCGGCCCGGAACCAGAGCGCGTCGGGGTTCGACGGCTGCTTCGCGAGGAGGGAGTCCACGAGGCTCAACGCGGCGGCGAAGGCTCCCTCCCAGGCCCGGAAGCGGGCGAAGGAGAGGGCCTTCTCGGCCTCGAGCCCCGGGTCGAGCGCCGCGGGCTCCGCCGCGACCGCGATCGAGACGGGCTCGCTCAGGGCGATGCCTTGCCACCCCTCGGGGGAGCCCGTCGTGTCGAGGACGGAGTCCAGCGTGTACTCGCCGGGCGCGATCGACGCCGTGACCTCCGGAGTGACCCACCAGGCAGCCGCGCCGAGCTCGTCCGAGCCCAGCGCGAGCCGCGCCGGCGGGCTCCCCAGGGGCAGGAGCGGCCAGAGGGGCACCTCGGCGCCGTCCTTCTTGAGGACGAGGCGGAGCGCGCTCGTCCAGGGGCCGGCGGCGGAGGTCACGACGAAGTCCTCGACTTGCAGCAGCCGACCTTCGCGTCGCCGTAGCGGGGCTGCGGGCAGTGCCCGGGAGCGTTGACGCCCGTGCCCCCCGCCGCGCCGCAGAGGAGGGACCCCGGTGGCTCCGCCTCCGTGTGGCGCCAGATGACGAGCGACGAGGAGCCCTCGTAGTACCTCGCGAGGTTGTAGCGGAGGAGGCAGCCCTGCACGCCGCTGTGCTGGCCGCCACTCGCGGCGACGTAGAGGTTCCTCAGGTGCGCGTCCCTGCCGGGCGGCGCGATCAGCTCCTGCCTGCCGCAGGCCCCTTCCTTGGCGAGGGGGATGACCAAGGTCGAGGCGCCCTGCGTCGCGGTGTAGGCGAGCTTGCCGTCGACCTCCTTGACGATCAGGTCGATCCGGAGGTCCCTCTCGCCGTGGTGGTAGACGTTGCAGCCGTGGAGGAGCTCGTGGGCCGCGACGAAGGACTCCATGGCGGCGCTCGCCGTGCCTGCCGCGCCGGCGCCGCTCACGGATGTCGGCGTCAGGCTCGTGTTCAGGAACACCCGCCGGACGAAGGCCGGCAGGCCGGGCCCGCCCGCCGCCTGGCCGAGGAGCCCGCTCCCCAGCGCCCGCCGCTCGATGAGGAGGCCGTGCTGGTCCGTCGTGTTGCCCACCTCGGGGCTCCGGTTGAAGTTGATCACGCGGTCGGTGTCGATCTGGTCGATCTGGACCTTCCCGTGGACCTCGAGGTCCGTGGCCTTCCGGAAGAGCTCCACGCCGCCGCTCACGCCCGCCGTGTCGACGACGAAGAGGTCCATCGTGGAGCAGCTCGCCCCCGCAGGGCCGGCGGGGCGCGGCGTGCGGGCGAGGCGCCGGCCGTGACGGGCCCGTCGAGGCGACAGCGGGAAAGGCGAAGGCCGGCGAGCAGGCGCCGGACCGGCGGAGGTTCCTCAGCGCAGCTCGCCAGTGATTCGTGACCCAACTCGCTGGAGAGCCCCTCCCTTCCACCGGGAGCGCCGCCGGATGTCGCGGCCGCGGGCAGATAGACCCTTTGGCGAGGCGATCTTGAGCCGACTTGAGCCGGCCTGTTTGCCGGCCGGCAGGTCGCGATCTCGGAGCAGAGGCCGGCCGGGGGACGCGAGGCGACGGGAGAACTGGCCGAGCTTGTGGTGATTCTTGTTTGAATGTTTGATTTCGAATCCTGCTTTGGGACACAATGACAGCGTCCTTGGAGCTCTTGGGGACGCTGGAAGGATGGAGGTTGCCTTGACGAACCGCAAATCGCTCAAAGCTTGTGTGGCATGGGCATTCCTGTCCTCCATGGCCTTCTCGGGCCTGAAGGCGGATGCGCCCTTCATCCGTGGGGACGTGGATGGGAACAGCACGATCGAGATCACGGATGCGATCCGGCTCTTCGGGTTCCTCTTCAAGGGCAGCCCCGCCGCGCACGGGTGCTTGGAGGCAGCGAACGCGAACTCGGACGGCGATCTCGACATCAGCGACGGGGTCTACATCCTGCTCTTCCTCTTCCGGGACGGGCCCGCGCCGGCGGCGCCCTTCCCGGGCTGTGGCACGGACCCGGCGGGGAGCCCGCTCGGATGCGGGAGTTACCCGGCCTGCGGCGGTGAAGTCGAGACGCCGATCGAGCCCTCGGGGGGAACGATCGAATTCCAGGCGGAGGGAATCGGGCAGGTCACGATCACGATCCCTCAAGGGGTCTTCGGCTCGACGACGGTCATCACGGCGGATGCAGGCAGGGAACCGGCGCCGTTGATGGAGGGGGACGACGTGCCCGCGCTCGCCGCGGTCCGCCTGAAGTTCGATGGCATGCGGCTCAACCCGAACCTGACGGAGGAGACCATCGAGATCTCGCTGACTGCAGGAGGGGCGGGCGCTGGCGCGGGAGGAGGGCTGGAGGAGACCCTGGAGGACGTGGCGGTTTTCATCCAGACCTCCACGCACGATTATCTCTATGTCTTCCCCGTCCAGAGCGGCCCCGGCGGCGGGGGCCTGGAGCGAGTCATCAAGGTGCCGGCGGCCCTCTTCAAGAAGGCCCGCGAGTGGGCCGTCATCGGCAAGGAAGCCTTCGTAGGCGCGACCAGGGTCGTCGTCACCGAGGTCAAGGAGGCGGGGAAGGTCGTCCTCGACGTCGGGGGCCAGATCGTCGAGGGGACGATCGAGTTCATCGCGGATGCAGGAAAGGCCGTCATCCGGGTGGTGATCGATGGGACCGAGAGGGTCATCGAGCTCGTGAACCTCACGGTCGAGGTGATCGTGAAGGCGCTCCTCAACTTCGCGAAGACCGTCTACCAGCGGGCGACGGCGACCCTCGCGACCATCATCGGCCCCGGGGAGCTCTACCGGGTCTCCTTCCCGGACCTCTCCCTCGAGCGCGTGGACGGGCAGGAGCCCGACTGCGGCTGCCGGACGGTGATCGTCCACGGCTGGGACATGTTCGACCCTTTTTGGAACGCGCTGGACTTGACGCGGGAGCGAATCATCTGGCGGACCCTTGTCGATCCGTGGACGGAAGACAAGGTCAAGGAGAGGCTCAAGAAGAAATGGTCGAGCCTCCTCGATCACCTCAACAGGCCCGGGGGGACAGGAGTGTACCTCTACACGTACAACACCTCCTTGAGCGTTGCGGGGAATGGCCAGAGCTTTAGGGCGAAGCTCTGGGACGCCTTCGACTGGGAGAACCGGGACTGCCTCACCACTTTCATTTGCCACTCCATGGGCGGCCTCGTCACCTCGGTGGCCCTTAACGCGGAGTTCGGCCTCGAGAACGAGCTGCCGCCGAGCATCAAAGTCATCACGCTCGGAACGCCCTTCCGAGGATCCCCCTTCGCGAACAGTGCATTCCAGGCATACTGGACGGCCCAGGGGATCAAGGCTGTCCTGGAGGTCGCCCAGTCCACCGGGCTTGGCCTGGATCCTCAGTCCTTGGCAAAGTTACCCGTCGAGGTCCTGGGCTCCCTGGTCGGCGCGTTGACGTTCTTCTTGACGAGGAGCGACGGCGCGAGGGACCTCGACCTGGATGCCCCTGGCATCTGGCCGGTCGTCGGTCAGCCCGGCCTTTCCGGAGGTCTCGTCCCGGCAGCCGGGGAGATCATCGGCACGGGGAATTCTCTGGCCTTGGAGCTCGGCGCGAAGCTCCTCGCTGCGTACAGCGACAACTACGCGCGGTCGGATGGGGTCGTCCCCCTGTACTCGGCCTTCCGGAGGCAAAGCGCCACGGACAACTCGAATCAAAAGGAGAGGCTCTTCCGCGGTGAGGATCACCTTTCGCTTCCCGATAGCCCCACTGTCTTCAACGCCATGGGTATCGGCGCCGGGGGCTGGACCAACTCGATCGGGATGAAGCTCGTCTGGATCCCGCCCGGCAGCTTCCTCATGGGATCGCCTGACGACGAGCGCGGCCACTGCAGGTGGGAGGGTCCGGTCCACAAGGTGAACCTCTCGAAGGGCTTCTACATGGGGGCCACGGAGGTGACCCAGGGCGAGTACCTGGAGGTGATGGGGGGGAACCCGAGCTACTTCAATGGAGTCCGTTGCGTAGCAATCGACGAATTAGGAGAATGCTCCGAAGTTGTCGATTATGGTAACGATCTCAATCGACCGGTTGAGGCAGTGAGTTGGTTCGATGCCCTGGAGTTCTCGAGGAGGCTCTCCGAACGCGAGGGGAGGACCTACACCTTGCCCACCGAGGCCCAGTGGGAGTACGCCGCCCGGGCGGGGACAAGGACGCGGTTCTCCTTCGGGGATGCCCTGGAATGCGGCGATGTCGGAGGTTGTTGGGCCTGCCCCCTTGCCGATGAATACCTCTGGTGGTGCGGGAATAGCACTACAGCGCTAGATCCTGAGCGGGCA
>JACQVW010000776.1 GCA_016209535.1 Planctomycetota bacterium
CACCTTGCGCGCCAGCTCCTTGTACTTCACGGCGATCTGACGCAACCGGAGGAAAGCGCGGACCACGTGAACGCTCGTGGCCACAGCGACGGGGCTGTTTAGCACGCTCGCCAGCATGACGGCTCCGTGCTCCGTGAAGGCGTAAGGGGGCCTCCGCAGGCCACCGCGCCCGTTTGAGATCACAAATTGTGATCTCAAACGGTGGAACTCCGGGCGCGTGAGCTGGAACAGGAAGTCCTTGGGGAAGCGCGCGATGTTCCTCTTGACCCCCTGCACCAGCACGCGGGTCTCCACCCCGTAGAGGTCGGCGAGGTCGCTATCGAGCATGACCCGGTGGCCTCGGATCTCGTGGATCCTATGGGCGATGCGGTCGACGAGGGTGACCCGCCGGACCTTTGCGGGGCGCGGCAGCGTGCGGGGCATGGCTGATATGGCCAAATAATGATCTCTGGCCACAATGGAGTCAAGTGCATAATCTTGCCTCGTCTCGCCTTCCGGTGGCGATACGTGCTCTTACTGGCCCCCCTCCCGCAAGTAGGTCACCAGGTCCCGCACCTCGTCGACGGGCATCCTCTCGAGCAGGTCCGCGGGCATCATGCTCGCCGCCGAGACCTCGCGCGCCGCGATGTCCTCCTTCGGGACGACGAGCGTCTCGTTCGCCGTGAGCAGCGTGACGGCGCCGTCGCTCTCCTCGGCCACGACGCCCGTCGCGACGCGGCCGTCCAGCGTCACCACCGTCGTCGCCTGGTAGTCGCGGCCGATCACGGCGTCCGGATCGAGGAGGTTCTCGAGGACGTAGTCCAGGTTCGCGCGCTGGGAGCCCGTGAGGTCGGGCCCCACGGCGCGGCCCTCTCCCGAGAGGCGGTGGCAGGGGGCGCAGGTCCGCTGGAAGACGGCGCGGCCGCGGCGCGGGTCGGCGGCGGCGAGGGCCTCGGGGGAGAGGGCCGCCTTCCAGCGGCTCAAGCGGGCCCCCTTGTCCTCGCCGGCGGCGCGCACCTCGCCCCAGACCTCGGCCAGCGCGCGGCGCACATCGTCGGAGCCGAGGCCGGCCATCTGGCGCGCGGCGAAGGCCGAGACGTCGCGGCGGGGCACGCGGCCCCGGGCGACCGCATCGAGGAGGGCCAGGGCGAAGGCGGGCCGGGACGCGAGCGTGATCACCGCGTCGAGCTTCTCGGCGTCCGAAAAGGCCGCGTAGGCCTCGAGCACGGCCCGAGGGACCTCCGCTGCGTCGTAAGCGGCGAGCGCCCGGATCGCGGCGCCGCGCAGCTCGCCGCGGCGGAGGAGGCCGAGGAGGGCGGGCAGGAGCTCCGGGTCGCGCCTCCGGGCGAGGGCCTCGGCGGCCCGCGCCCGCGTGCCGTCGCCGGCCGAGGCGTCCGTCACCGTGGCTCGCAGCGCCGCGAGGGCCGTCGGATCGCCGAAGACCACCGTGAGGGCGAGGGCCTTCTCCCGCGCCTCGGCGGTCCCGCCGGCCTCGAGCCTCCGGAGGACCTCGGCCCAGCGGGCGGGCGCCCGCGCCTCGCGGCGGCCCTTGAGGGCCTCGTGGAGGCCCCGGACCACGTCGCCGAGGCCGAGCGCGGCGTCGCTCGAGTCGAGGACGGCCGCCGCGAGGGCGTCGAGGGCGATCGCGATCGAGGCGGGAGCGATCGCGGCGCCCTCGAGGGACGCGATCCGCCGCGCGATGTGCTCGCGGAGGAGCGGGATGCGCGCCCCGGCGGCGAGCCCGGCCGCGCGCAGGGGCTCGGCCGGCACCAGGTCCTTCGCGCCGTACCAGAGGAGGAGCGCGAGGTTCGAGTCGCCCGCGTCCTCAGCCCGTGCGGAGAGGGCCCCGGCGATGGGCCAGCGGGCCTCCAACGGGAGGCGCTGGAGGGCCGAGGCGATGTGGAGACGCACGAGGCCCGACGGGTCCGAGCGCGCGAGCTCGGCGAGCCTTGCGAGGAAACGCGGCGAGGCCTCCCGATCCTCGAGCTCGAGGCGGATCGCCCAGGCGCGCACGCTCTCGTGGGGGCTGCCCAGGAGCTCGAGGAAGAGCGCCTCGTCCGCTCCTCCCGTCGCGTGGAGCGCCCAGAGGAGGCGCAGCCCGCCGTGCTGGCCCTCCTCGCGCCGGAGGGCGTCGAGGAGCGCGCGGCGCGTCCCGACCTCGAGCCTGCCCGCCGCGGCGCGCTCCTGGAGGATGCGCCGCGCGTGCCGGACGAGCCACTCGTCCCGGTCGCGCTGCAGGCGGACGAGCTCCGCGTCGGGCAGCCTCGCGAAGTCGGGGAGCGCCGCCGGGCGCGCGGCGCCGAAGGACAGCTTGAAGATCCTCCCGCTCTCGCGGTGGACCTCGTCGTAGTCGTGGCACTCGCCGTCGTCGGACCAGTCCGTGACGAAGGCCGATCCGCCGGGGCCCTGCTGGATCCCGAGGCCGCGGAAGAAGGGGTCCCACGACTGGCAGAAGTCCCTCTCGTGCCGCGCGACGAAGCCGGAGCCGCGCCGCTCGAGGCGGTCGTGGTTCACCCGCTGGCCGTGGATGTTGCACGTGAAGAGGCCGCCCCGGTAGCGCTCGGGCCAGGCGCCGGCCTGGTAGATCATGGCCCCGGTGTGGGCGTGGCCGCCGCCCGCATCGCGGTGAGCCTGGCCGCTGCGGGACTCCTGCCAGGGCCCGCCCGCCCAGTGGATGTGGTCGGCGGGGCTCGTCATGAGGCGGTAGAGGTGCGGGTCGAAGTCCTGGCCGTACATGCGCACGAAGTGGGCGCCGGGGACCACGTGGAACACGTGCTCGATCACGCAGTTCGTGATGAAGCACTCGCCGCGCTCGTCGAAGTCCATGCCCCAGGGGTTCGTGGTGCCGTGGGCGACCACCTCGAAGGCGCGCCGCGCCGGGTGCCAGCGCCAGACGCCGCAGTTGATCGGCGTGCGCTGGGCCTCGCTCGCCCCCGGCGGGCCCACCATCGACGTCGCGAGGATCCCGTGGAGGCCGTAGAGCCACCCGTCGGGCCCCCAGGCGAGGCCGTTGAACACGTTGTGCTTCACGTCGAAGCTCCAGCCGTCGATGACCGTCTCGGGCGGACCGTCGGGCGCGCCGTCGCCGTCCCTGTCCGGCACGAAGAGGAGGCGCGGCGTCGCGCAGAGCCACGCGCCGCCGAAGCCGACCTCGATCCCGCTCAGGTTGGCGGCGCCCTCGAGGAAGACCTTCCGGGAGTCGGCGCGGCCGTCGCCATCCCTGTCCTCGAAGATGAGGACCTTGTCCTCGCCGCGCGGCTCGCGCGTCCAGCTCGGGTAGGTCTTGCACTCGACGCACCACAGGCGGCCGCGGTCGTCGAAGGCGAAGCCGATGGGCTGGGTCACGTCGGGCTCGCCGGCGAAGAGCGCCGCCCGGAAGCCGTCCGGCACCTCGAGGGTCCTCGCCGCATCCTCGGGCGGAAGGGGCCCGTCGGCCCACGCCGGTGCCGCGAGGAGGCAGAGCGCTGCGGCGGGCGCGGTCTTGAATGTCATTCCTTGATTCCGTGTCGCTCCGTCGTTCGTGGTCCTGGCCGCGTCAACGGAGCCGAGCGGCCCGGGCGCGGTAGAGGAAATGATACGCGAGGTTCCGGGGGAGGAGCCGCTTCCACCACTTGAAACGGTTGTAGGGCTCGACGCCCTCGACCGCGAGCCCACAGGCCTCGAGGAAGTCGCGCCACTCGTTCACCGTGGCGAAGCGCTCGACGGGCTGGTGGTGGTCCGGCCCGTACCCTCGCCACACGACGCGCCAGAGGTCTCCCGAGTAGAAGCTGTTCGGGAGGAGGACCCAGGCGCGGCCGCCGGGCCGGAGGACGCGCGCGATCTCGCGGGCGCCGGCCGCCGGGTCGAGGAAGTGCTCCAGGTTGCCGAGGCAGACGACGGCGTCGAAGAGGCCCGCCGGGTACGGGAGCCTCTCCCCCTGGCCGAGGACGAGGCGGGCCCCCGGGGCCTGCCTGCGCGCCTCGGCGAGGGCGACGTCCGAGACCTCGAGGCCATGGAGACCTCGGAACGCGCCGGGAGCGGCCAGGGCGGCCTCGCGGAGGAAGTAGCCGCCGCCGCAGCCCGAGTCGAGGCACAGCGCGAGCCCGCGCCGCTCGGGCGCGACGCCCGCCGCGACGCGCCGGGCGATCCAGCGGTAGAAGCGGTCGCTGTCGCGGATGACGCCGGCGCGGTGCCGCGCGTTGTAGGCCTCGCGCACGGCGCGGATCTCCGGCGTGCCGGACCGCAGGGCTCCCAGGAGGCTCGGCGGCGGTGCCTCGTCCACGGCGGGGTCACTCGCTCGGGGGCTCCTCGAGGCTCCGCTCCCTGTAGTACCGGTCCCAGCCCTTCACGAGGCCGGAGCCGATGGCGGCCAGGGACGCGGCGCCCAGCGCGGCGTCGCCGTGGCCCCGCGACACGCCGCGGACGGGGAAGCCCGCCCGCTCGAGCTCGGAGCGGAGCGCGTCGACCTCGGCCTCCCCATCGATCTCCCGCTCCAGGAGCTGGCAGCCTTCCATGCTCGAGCGCACGGCGCGCCACCCGCCGGGCGGCGAGACCTCGCCGAGGCCCTGGACGCCGTAGGCGAGGAGAGCGGGCTTCCCCGGACGCTCGATGACCCAGAGGCTGCCGTCCCTCACGTCGCCCGCGGCGACGATCGCGGCCTCCGTCTCGTGGGCGCCGGCCACGAGCCAGGCGCCGCCCGGCAGGCTCGTGCGGCGGATGCCATCCTCGCTCAGGCGCCCCGTGGGCAAGTGGCCGTCGAACACGGGGGGGAGCCAGGAGACGGGGATCCCCAGGGCCTCGGCGCTCGGAGAGGACCAGCGCGTCATGCCCTCCCGGAGGAGGCCGAGCCGGGAGGCGCTCGCCGCATCGGCGGCGAGGCCGTGGCTCAGGTCGAAGCGGACGTAGTCCTTGGGCGACAGGATCGTGCTCACCTTCTTGGCGGCGCGCGGGTTCGCGTCGAGCCAGCGGCGGAGGTCCGCCGCGAGGCCGTCGTCGGCAGTCAAGCGCAGGGGCGAGATGGGCTCGAACTCCACGTCGAGGAGGACCCAGCCCGTGGGGCCCGAGATCCCGAGCCCCCAGGCCTTCCTCGCGCTCACGGGCAGCGCGAAGTACGCCTCCTGGATCGCGTGCTCGGCGGCACGCGTCCACTCCGCGACGGGGACCTCCACCGCCCAGGCCGCGGGGTCCCGCACCGCGTTGATGACGCGGGAGGAGGACCTCGCCCAGATCCTGAGATCGCGCCCGAGGCTGACGACGGAGGCGGCCTCGGCGTCGACGTGGACTCCGAAGAACTGGATCAAGTGAGGCTTGCGGCTTGCGACTTAAGGCTTGCGGCTTGCGATCAACGTCCCAGGAGGTCCCGGACGACCTCGCGCTCGCCCTCGAGCTCGGCGACGCTCTTCTGGACCTTCTCGCGGGCGAAGGCGCTCAGCTCGAGGCCCTTCACGACCTCCCAGGCGCCTCCCGGCTGGACGCGGACCGGGAACGAGGAGACGAGGCCCTCCGGGATCCCGTAGCTCCCGTCCGAGACGACGCCCGCCGACGTCCAGTCGCCTTTCGGCGTCCCGAAGGTGAACGTGTGGGCGTGGCCGAGGGCGGCGTTGGCCGCCGAGGCCGCCGAGGACTTGCC
>JACQVW010000767.1 GCA_016209535.1 Planctomycetota bacterium
CAGGGCGATCCAGGCCCTCGCGCCCTGCGGGAGCTCGAGGCCGTCGGACCTGTCGAGGGTCCGTTCGTTCGGCTCGGCGGGGTGCGCCGCCGGGTTCCCCGCCAGGGCCTCGGCCTCGACCCGGAGGAGGCAGCGGCCCTCCTCGAGGTCCCCGAGATCGAAGGCGCAGCGCGTCCGCCCCGGCGCCTCGAGCGGCGAGCACGCCCCGGCGATGCGCACGGCGCGGCCGCCGGCGCCGCCCTCGGCGCGGAGGGCCGTGCGCTTGAGGTTCGGCTCGAGGACCTCGACCGCCAGCAGGACCCCCTGGCCGAGGCGGGGGCGCGTCCCGATGTCCTGCCTCCTCTCGCCAGCCTCGGCGCGGAGGCCCTCGACGCGGGGCGCCTCGGCGTCGCGCAGGACCGCGAGGCCCCCTCGGAGGCGGAAGCCATCGCCGCGGCCCTCGAGGGCAAGCGCACCGCCGATCAGGCCCGGGTCCGCGGGCAGCTCGAGGCGCACGGCGCCGCCCTGGAGCTCGCAGGCGACCGAGGCGGGGCTCACGCTCGCGGACGTCACCGGCCCGGCGCCCTCGGGCGCCCTCGCCACCACCTCGCGGCGGGGCAGGTCGGCCTCCGAGGCGACCCAGACCGCCGCCGCGTCGCCGGGCAGCGCCTCGCCGTCGACCGTCCACTGGACGGCCACCGTCGCCCCGCCGCCCGCGAGAGCCTTCCAGGCGAGGACCGCGACGAGGACGAGCGCCGCGGCGGCCGCGGGCCACAGCCAGGCCGGCGCGGGCTCCGCGAGCCGCCTCGAGAGCTCCGCCGCGCTCGCGATGCGCCTCCGCGGGTCCTTCTCGAGGCACTCCATGACGGTCATCGCGAGCCACCGGGGCACGACGCGGCGTCGTTCGCGGATCGGGGCCGGCGGCTCTTCCCGGTGCGCGTGGAGCCATCGCAGGTATCGCTGGGGGCCCTTGGGCGGCTCCTCCCAGGGCAAGTGGCCCGTCAGGACCTCGTAGGCCGTGACGCCGAAGGAGTAGATATCGGAGGCGTAGTCGTTGATCCCGTCGAACGCCTCGGGCGCCATGTACTCGGGCGTCCCCGCGGTGCCGAAGGGCGAGGCGGGAGTCTCGCCAGCACCGCCGGCACCGCCCCCGCCGTCCGAGCCGCGTGTGCCGCGTGTGCCGTGTGTGCCGCGTGTGCCGTGTGTGCCTCCAGTGCCGCCCGTGCCGCCGGCTGCCGCGCCGGCCTCACCCCCGCCTGCCGCGCGTCCGATCTTCACGGCGAGGCCGAAGTCGAGGAGCTTCACCCGCTCCTCGGGCTTCGCGATCCCGTCGGCGCGGATGACCATGGTGTTTGCGGGCTTCAGGTCCCGGTGGACGCGCCCCCGGGCGTGCGTCGCGGCGAGGGCGCGGGCGATGCCGCGCAAGTACCCCTTCGCCTCGTCGAGGGGGAGCCCCGCGGGCCCCGCGCCGTCGATCACCTCGTCGAGGGTCGCCCCGCGGAGGTACTCCATGAAGAAGTAAGGCCAGGGCTTCTCGCGGACGTTCGAGACGCGGACGATGTTCCAGCAGGTCTGGCCGATCTCCTCGGTGAGGCGCGCCTCCTCGACGAAGACCCTCACGATGTCGGGGCGCCCCTCGGCCAGGACGGGGCGGAGCACCTTCACGACAGCCTTCATCTCCGGCTCGGCGATGTTGGAGGCGAGGTAGACGATGCCGAAGCCGCCCGAGGCAATCTCCTCCTCGAGGAGGTAGCCGTCGAGCTCGCGGCCCGCGAGCGGCGAGACGGCCTTGCCGCAGGAGGGGCAGAGGGCCGGGCCCTCGGCGCCCGCCCGCAGCCTGCGGGCCTCGAGGAGCCGCTCGCACCGCCAGCACTCGAAGAGGCTCGAGGCCCCGGCGGCCGCGCGCGGCTCAGGCGTCGCCGTGTCGAGGAGGTCCGGGTCCGAGTAGAGGAAGGACCGCGCGCTGCGCTCGGAGCGCCGCCGGTGCTCCGGCGAGCAGAAGGCCTCCCCCGGCGGGACCTCGGTCCCGCACTCGGCGCAGACGTGGGTCTTCTCCTGCGGCATGGATGGTGGGAACGGCGGCGAGGGCGGACGACGGCGCGCCCTCGAGAGCGCGAGCCATCGTACACCCGCCCGGGAGGGGTTCTCAATCGCGGGGCTGGCGCGCCACCCCCCGCTTCGCCCTTGCCCCGCCCGCACCGCCGCAGCATCATCGCGTTCACCGCGCTGAAAGCGCGCCGCCCGGCACAGGCTGGCGCGGCGGAAGGCCCGCACAGCAGCTTTCGCGGGCGATGGAGCCCGCAAGACCCTCGTCGCCCCGACCGACCTGGAGGACGCTCCCATGCAACGCACCCTTGGAGGGATCCTGCTTTTCTCGTCGTGCCTGTCGATTCCGCCTGCTGCGAGCGCAGCCGAGGACAAGCCGTCCTCGCCGGCGGAGCAGCTCCAGGCTCTGCGCAAAGAATACGGAGCCACGAGCGCGGAGTTCCGCAACGCCCGGACCGACGAGGAGCGGAAGACAGCCGTCGAGCACCTGGACGGGTTCCCGTCGAAGTTCCTGGAGCTGGTCGAGCGATACTCCAAGGACCCGATCGCGGTCGAGGCCGCCGTGGAGCTGGTCCGGGCGCTCAACGCCGTGGACTCCCTCACGCAGACGGCCTGGGACCTGAGCACCACGGTCTTTCCGGCCGGAAGCAAGGACGCCTCGGCGGGCAGGGCCACCGAGCTCCTCCTGCGCGACCACACCGGGAGCGACAAGCTCGGTCCGGTCTGCGAGAGGATGACCTACGGCATCCGCAAGGAGTTCGAGCCGTTCCTTCGCGCGGTCCTGAAGACGAGCCCGCACAGGGAGGTCCAGGCGCTCTCCTGCCTGGCGCTGGCCCGGTTCTTGAACAGCCGCGTGCGGAAGCTCGACCTGGTCAAGGCCCGGCCGGAGATTGCCCCGCGCTACGAGGGTCTCTTCGGCAATGACCACTTCGAGGAGATCCAGCGGCAAGGGCGCACCGCGATCGCCGGGGAGGTCGAGACGCTCCTCGAGCAGGCCGTCACGCAGTACGGCGACGTGAAGTTCCTCTTCGGCGGGACGGTGGGGGAGCAGGCCGCGGCGGAGCTGCGCGAGATCCGCCACCTGGCCGCCGGCAAGGAGGCGCCGGACATCGAGGGCGAGGACCAGGACGGCAGGCGATTCAAGCTGAGCGACTATCGCGGGAAGGTCGTGCTGCTCTCCTTCTGGTTGGAGTACTGACTGAGCTGACGGGCCAACTGGCCTCACGAGCGGTCGCTCGTGGAGAAGCTCGAGAAGCTGGAGAAGAAGCCCTTCGCCCTCATCGGGGTCAACGTCGGGAGACACACGCCCAAGACGCTCAAGGAGGTGATGGAGAAGGAGAAGCTGCCCTGGCGGTCGTTCGTGGGTCAAGGCTCGACCGGCGGCACGTGGCACGTGTCGGGCACGCCGGCCTTCTACGTGATCGATCCGAGGGGCGTGATCCGGCACAAGTGGGTGGGCAGCCCGGGCGACAAGGTCATCGACGCGGCCCTGGAGGATCTGCTCCGCGAGGCGGAGGGGAAGGGGACGAAGACGCCGAGGTGAGCCGGGAGAGAGGAGTGGGGAAGAGCCATGAAACGATGGGTCGTGACGGCGGCGTTCTCATGCATTTTGCTCGTCCCTCGGGGGGTGCATTCCCAGGTGGAGTATGAAGAGCCCGGAGCGCCGCCCCGGCAAATGGGAGAGGCGGCGGCACGGCGAGGGTCACGCCTGCTGCGTAGCGAGCGCGTCCTGGAAGCCGTCCAGCGCTTCGAGGGGAGCCACGGCCCCGACGCGGAAGCGATCTTCCTCCCGGGCTCGGCAACTCCCTCCGTGCTCCTGGGGTTCCGATGTCCCGTCAGGTCATCGTCAAGCTCGGAGGGCGGCACCTGCTCGTCTGGGACCTGAAGCTCCGCAGCCGCTCGGGACCCCACCGCGTCCTGGTGAATGCGGTCACCGGCGAGGCCTTGGGCAGCGCGAGTCTCCTCCGGGAGGTGGACTGCACGCCGCGCCCCAAGGGGACGGGCTACGCTGTGAGCCCGGCCAAAGGCCAGCCCGTCTCCCTGGAGCTCGTCGAGCTCGGTTGCAAGTCCCCCGTGCTCGACGGCCCGTACATCCGCACGTTCCAGTGGGTGGGCACGAACCCCTTCACGTACGACCCGATCTTCGAATACGGCTTGCGCGGCAACCTGGTGAACGACCAGGTCACCTTCACGGCCCAGAGCTTGGATGAGCTGGCACAGGTGACGATGAGTCCGTGGCGCTCGTGCGGGACGGGGCCCCGGCGTTGACCCGCGGGAGCTGGTTCATGGCGGTGGTCAACCGCGAGGACGCCGTGACCAGCTACACCCTGAAGGCGGCCCTGGAGCTGACGAGCTTCGAGTCCATCAGCCCTCTGCCCCTCGAGCAGGACCAGACAAGCTCGGTTCCGGGAGGCCCCGCCCTCGGTCCGGTCCAGCACGCCTTCGATGTGGCTGCGGCGGCCGGGAAGCGGCTCGCGGTCACGATGAGCGGGAGCCAGGACTGCGACCTCTACCTTCGTTTCGGGAAGCCGGTCGAGCTGGGGCTCGAGGGGCAGATCCTGGCCGACGTGGTGGCCGCGTCGCCTTCCCCTTCGGAAGCCATGGGGCTTGACGAGGCCAGCCTCCCCACTCTGCAGGTCGGGACCTACTATCTGGCCGTGCGCAACACCGCCGAGGGGCCTCTGACCTACACCGTGCGGGCCTCGCTGGCCGACGTGGTCCCGCCCAGCCCGGGCACGGAGCCCCTGAGCCCCGGCGAGTCCAAGGCGAGCGTCGCCGCCGGAGCCTCGCCGAGCACCGCCCGCTTGTCGGACCTGCAATTCACGGTGGCGGTGCCGGAGGATGGAGCCAAGCTGATCGTGGAGCTGAGCTCGACGGCGGACCTGGGGCTCTACCTGCGGCATGGCGAGCGGGTGACCCTCGAGGCAGGTCGCCTCAGGTTCGATCGGTCCTCCGACTTTCCTGGGACGGGGAACGAGAAGATCGTCGCCGGCCTACTCTCGACCCCACGGCTCGAGCCCGGGACCTACCACGTCCCCGTCGCGAGCCGTTCTCCCGATGCGGCGGGGTTCACCTTGAAGGCCACCCTGGAAACGGCGCAGAGCCAGGCCGCGATCGCGGACCTCACCAACGGCCAGTGGGTCGAGGTGCGCGTGCCCGGCGCGGGGGGCAACCCGGCGCCGGTGCTTCACGGGACCCAGTTCCGCCTGCGGGTTGGGGCGGGATCGCCGGGCCTGGACGTCCTGACGAACCCGAAGACTGCGGGGGACGTCGATCTCTACGTCCGCCGAGGCCGACCTGTCCAGAGGCTCCCCGACGGCGTCGTGGCCGATTTCCTGGCGGAGACCCAGCGAGGCGCCGAATCGATCGCAGTCTTCAAGGAGGACCTCACGCCGGGCGACTACTACGTCGCCCTCGGCACCCGCTCCCCCACGGAGACCGTGCTCGACGTGATCGCCGTCTTCGTCGGTGAGTTCCCCATCAGCCTCCCCGTCGGGGAGAACGACCTCTACGAGGACGTCCTGAACGCCGCCGCGGGTGGGGGCAACTGCCGCCTTTCGCTCAACCAGTTCGCCGTCCGCGTCGCAGCCAATGCGACGCGTCTGGAGGTCGATGTGATGCCGCTCGACGGTGGTCCCTTGAACGTCCTCGCGCGGTACGAGGGAAGGATCCTCGTCGATCGAGGCGCCGCCGTCTTCGACGACATCGGCGCGGATGCCAAGGAGCTCCTGATCACGGCCTGGGCCGGGCTCTGCGCCGAGGCGGACGTCGACCTCCTGGTTACCCTCGGTGAGCGCGTAACCTGGACCGCGGCGGACGAATCCACGAACGCCGACTGGAAGGCCTCGCGGCGAGGGCCCGGGGCGGAGACGGTGGTCATCAACGCCGCGTCGAATCCCCCGATCGCCGCGGGGATCTACTACCTGGCCCTCGTGAATCGAGGGCAAGCCGCCGTCGCGATCCGCATGGGGGCCGGGGCCTTCGACGTGCAGAGCGTTCCCCTTCAGAACGGCAAGGCCCTCTCGGACACCATCGCCACGGCAGGCCGACCGGGGGCGGGCCTCCTCCAGGCGAAGCAGTACCGGATCGAGGTTCCGCCGAAGGCCACGGAGCTGAGGGCGAGCCTGGCCCCTCGAGGGGCGCCGAGCCAGGACATCGACCTGTTCGGCCGGTTTGGTCTTGGAGTCTTCGTGGGCTCCGATGGACGCCCCGCGGCGGACGTCCTATCGGAGCGGGCGAACACGGGGATCGAGTCCGTCGCCTTTCCCGCTCCAGATGACTGCCTGCGCCCGGGGACGTACTTCCTCGCCGTGGGGAACTTCCACACCTCCCCGGTGACTTTCGACCTGATCGCCACCGTGACCAGCGTGGACACTCCGTTCCGCCGCGGCGACGCCAACGAGGACGACAAGGTGGACTTGTCCGACGGGGTTACCATCTTGAGCTACCTGTTCCGGGGCGCCACGACCATCTGTCTCGATGCAGCGGACACCGAAGTGAACCAGGAGCTCAACATCACCGACGCGATCTTCCTCCTCCAGTTCCTCTTCCTGGGCGGCCCGGCGCCGAGGGCGCCTTTCCCCGACTGCGGCCTGGGGGACGGAGCAAGCCTGGGAGGCTGCACGGGGGAGGCGTGCGAGTAGGTGGCCGCGGAGGGGCGTGTTTCAATACCCGGGGTTACCCGGGGGTGAAACACGCCCCGTTTCATGTTTCTCTTGGAGATCACCAGGGCCAGGGAGTCC
>JACQVW010000768.1 GCA_016209535.1 Planctomycetota bacterium
CTCGTGCCTCTCCGCCACCCTGGGCAGCTTGTCGATCTGGCAATAGACGTTCCGGAAGGCGTCGCAGCAGGCGTGGATCTCCGTCACGCTGCCGATCGCGCCGTCCCACACCCACTCGCAGAAGGACCGGATGCTCTCGGAGGAGTGCCCCTGGTTGCCGAGCTGCACGGTCACCTTGCGCTCTCGCGCCGCTCGCATGAGCGCGCGGACCTCGCCGATCGAGTGGGCCAGGGGCTTCTCGCAGTAGACGTGCTTGCCGCGGCGGATGGCGTCGAGCGCGATGACCGCGTGCGTGTGGTCCGGAGTGCCGACCGTCACCGCGTCGATCTGCTTGTCCAGCTCGTCGAGCATCTTGCGGAAGTCCTTGTACCGCTTGGCCTGCGGGTGCTTCGCGTAGGCGTCTCCCACCTGCCGGTCGTCCACGTCGCACAGGGCGACGATGTTGTGCCCCGCGCAGGCGTCGACGCTGGCCCGGCCCCGGCCTCCGATCCCGACGCAGGCCACGTCGAGCTTGTCGCTGGGGGCGGCGCCTTGCGGCCCTCCCAGGAGGTGAGCCGGACCGATCTGGATCGCCGCCAGGCCGGCGCCGGCGTGCTTGAGGAAACGTCGCCTGCTCATGGCGGGAGTCGATCGGTTGGTCTTCTTCATGACGTCGCCAGGGTGGGGGAGGGAGCTTTCGCGGCGCAAGCGGCCGTGCGGATGAAGCAAGTCAAGGCCGCACGCAGGCAATGTAGCTCAATCGCTCGCGGCGGGTCCATGGGAATCCGCGGCGCCAACTGGGGGCGGGAGCGAGCTCTGTCCGCACTGAGGGCTCACAGCATCGGCGCCATCAACCTCGCCACGCCCTCGAGCAGGCCCGGCCAAAACGGCCCGCGGCCGCTCACGGGCCGGACCGGCTCGCTCCGCGCCAGGCTCTCGCGGAAGTCGTGCAGGAGGCGCCTCGCGATCCGCTCGTCGAAGATCGAGGCCGTGACCTCGAAGTTGAGGAGGAAGCTCCGCACGTCCATGTTCGCCGAGCTGATGAGGGTCCACTTGTCGTCGATGGTCACGGTCTTCGAGTGGAGCATGCCGTGGCGGAACTCGTGGATCTTGACGCCCGAGCGGACCAGCTCCTGGTAGAAGCTCCTGCCGGCCCAGAGGACGAGCCTGCTGTCGGTCCTCGAGGGGATGAGGATCTCCACCTCGACGCCCCGGTAGGCCGCGTTCTGGAGGGCCACGATGAGCCCCGGGTCCGGGACGAAGTACGGGGTGCTGATCCGGATGCTCGTCCTCGCGAGCGCGATGGCCTCGAAGAAGATGTGGGCGAGCACGTTCCCCTCCTGATCCGGGCCCGTGGGGACCACCTGGACCACGGAGGCTCCCGCGGGCGGCTGGCGCCGCAGGTACTTGAGGCTCGTCAGCTCCTCCCGCGCCGCGTAGTACCAGTCCTCGACGAAGACCTCCTGCAGCTCCCGCACCGCGGGGCCCTCGAGCCTCAGGTGCGTGTCCTTCCAGGGGCCCACCTCCCTCCAGCGGCCGCGGTACTCGTCGCCGATGTTCTGGCTCCCCGTGTAGGCAACCTTCGCATCGACGACGACGATCTTCCTGTGGTTGCGGCAGTTCAAGTGCCACGGTCGGCGCCAGGGGAGCGCGGGGAGGAAGGTCTCGACGCGCCCTCCCGCCTCGACGAGGGGCCGGAAGAAGCGGTCGCTCGTCCCCCAGGAACCGATCCCGTCGAGGAGGAGGCGGACCTCGACGCCCTCGCGGGCCTTCCGGACGAGCGCGTCGAGGAACATCCTCCCCGTCCCGTCGGGGCGGAAGATGTAGTACTCGAGGTGCACGTGGTGACGCGCCGTCTCGATCGAGCGTAGGATGTCTTCGTACGTCTCCTGGGCGGTGAGGAAGGCCTCGAGCTTGTTCCCGGCCCGGAGGGGAAAGGGGCCGAGCTTCGTGGAGAGCTCGGCGAGCTGCCGCATGCTCTCGTCCACGGCGGAGCCCGCGCCGGACGACTGGGGCCCGGCGGCGCCCTCGTCCCGCGCCTCGACGGAGCGGATCGCGCGGACGATGGGCGCCGAGCGGCGCCGCTTCTTGCGCCCGCGGCGCTGCACCTTCCGCTCGCCGATGAGGTAGTAGAGCGGCGCCCCCAGGACCGGGACCAGGAGGATCCCGAGGATCCAGGAGAGCATCGCCATGGGCTCCTTCCTCCGGCGGAGGATGTCGACGATGGCCCAGGCTCCGAGGAGGTAGGCCGCGAGGTTGAGGAGGAAGAGGGCCCGCAGCCACCAGCCGGGGTCGGTCATCGGCTGGAGGGGACCGCTCACGCCTCGCCCGCGGCCCGCGGCACGATGGGCGGCAGAGTCGCGGGCATCAGTCGCCCCCGGAGGCCTGGACCCTTGCCTGGTAGCTCCCGGTCACGCCGCCGGGGTTGGGGCTGAAGGCGACGACGGCGAGGTAAAGGCGCCCGGCGGCGCGGACCTTGCTCGAGTGATTCCCGCCGACGAGGAAGGCCTGCCCTTTCTTCCCGATCTTGCCCACGAGGGAAAGCATCGGGAGGTTCTGAAAGCTCGTGCCGCCCCACTCCCGGTTGCCGTCGGGGCCCGCGACGACGCCGTAGTTGCGCACGTGTGTCTGGCCCGTGGCCTCGATCTTGAGCTTCTGGCCCTTCTCGAGGTCGAGCTTGGTGTCGAGCCAGTTCCCCGGCGGCTGGTTCGACGCGGGCACATCGAACTTGCCGCTCGTGGGCCCGAGGGAGCGGAAGAGCACTCCCGCGAGGTCCGCCGTGGCGACCTTGAGCTCGCCGTAACGGCTGTCGATGAGGAACTCGGAGTGGGGGACGACGCCCTTCACGGTCATCTTCGCCGTCATGACCTCGTCCTCGGGGCCGCTCAAGGGCGGGAGCGAGTCCGCGCCCGGCTTCGCCTCGCCCGCCGCCTGCCCGAGCTCGCCGATCAGGATCTCGGCGCGGTTCTTCACCTCCTCGTTCTGGGAGCGCGACGCCTTCTTCAGGGCCTCGAGGGCCGAGGGGCCCGCCTCGCGCAGGGCGGTCATGGCAGCCTCGCGCACGTCGAAGTCGTCGTGGCCCAGGTCGCCGACGAGCTTCTCGATCTTCTCCCGCGCCTCGGGGGACAAGCGCCGGGCGAAGCGGATGCGGACGATCTGGTCGAGGGGCACCTTCAGGGTCCCGTAGCTCGTCTGGACCTCGAGCGCATCGAGCTTCGGGCGGCCGGCGATCTTGCTCGAGTCGCGGAGGAAGAAGACCGGGGCGTCCTCGCCCTTGTCCTTGGCGGCGTCGGCCGCGCCGGCAGGGGCCGCTCCCTCCTGGGCGGGGGCCGTACCTTCCTGCGCGGGGGCGGGCGAGGCGGCGAGCCCCGCGACGAGGAGGGCGCCCGCCGCGGTTGAGAGGATGAGGGCCGCGACGGAGAGGCCGAGCGCCGCCAGGGGGCCCAGGGCGCCTTGCGCGCCGGCCTTCGGTCGGTGCATCCTGGGCGGAGTCGGCAACGAAGTGGTGTTGGGCATGGGTGTACGGAGGTCGGCGGCCTCGTGATAGATTGGACGGGATAGATTGGAGCCGGGCCGCAGGCCCCCATTATCCCCGGGGCCGCGGTCCGCGCCAGTCCCCAAGAAGCCGCCATGAAGGCGCCAGGAAGGCGCCAGGAAGGCGCCAGGAAGCCACCAAGAAGCCCGCCGAGGAGGCCCTCAAGAGGCCTCGAGGAGCCTCCGTTGAGCCGTCCACCGGCGTGGTTCAACGCCGGGTTACACCCGGCTATGAACCACGCGTTCATTCCCACGATACTGCCCCTACCAAACTGCCCCTGCTGAGCTCTTTCCTGTTACCCGAATGAAGCC
>JACQVW010000769.1 GCA_016209535.1 Planctomycetota bacterium
GCGACGCCGAGGAGAGCCTCGCCCCACTCGGGGAGGGTGCCCTGGAGCTCGCAGACCGCTCGGTCGAGAGCCCAGTCCAGAGGGGATTTCAACCATCCCGGGATCCCGAAGCGCAGGCCCTCGAGCCACCCGCCGTCGAGGAGCGCGTAGCCCAGGAAGAACGCCGGGACGTAGACCGTGGCCGTCGTGATCAGCGCGAGGGCCCCGACGTAGACGCCTCCCTTGTCGCGCCGGGCCTGGAGGTCGTAGGCGAGGCCCACGACGAGGACCACGAAGGAGGCCCCCAGGCGGGATCCGATGACCATCGAGAAGCTCCGCAGGGGGTCCAGGATCTCGCTGTCGAGGAAGGCGAGCGCCGTGGCGGCGACGGGGGAGCCGCTCAGGACGATGCAGGAGAAGAGCCACCCCATGCCGAGGGCTCCGCGGCTCGTGTGGACGGCGTTCTGCGGGAACCAGTCGAGGAGGCTCCGGGCCCCGCCCTTGATCAGCTCCAGGGACAGGAGGAAGAGGTAGAGGCTCAGGAGGATGAGGAGCGAGAGCCTCGCCACGCGGAGGTAGGCCGGACGGCGGCTTGGGGGTGAGGCGTCGATGGTCATGGCGTCCCGCGCGCGGCTCGGAGGCAGACCCGGCCCGGCGCGGTCGCGAACAGTATTGGCCCGCCCCGAGGCGATGGCAAGAGCGCTGCAATAAAGGGCTTCCAGCCGCACGGGGGCTCCCTTATGATGCGAGGGAGGAATCGGGGCCAAGGTCAAGGGGAGCCCACCTGCAACTCGTGGAGGATTGGGATGGCGCCGCGTTTCAGGATCGCACTATACATCGGCTCGCTTCCAGGGGCGCTCGTCGTGCCGTGGATCGTCTTCGCGCCGCTCGAGGCGGCGAGCTTCATCCGGGGCGATGCCAACCAGGACGGCAAGGTGGACATCAGCGATCCCAAGTTCACCCTCAACTTCCTCTTCCTGGGGGGCTCGGGACCCCCGTGTCCGGGTGCCGCCGACGCGAACGACGACGAGATCGTCGACATCTCCGATCCCATCGCGACCCTCGAGCTCCTCTTCCTCGGCTCCCGGTCCCTCCCGCCGCCGTTCCCGTCCGCCGGCCCCGATCCGACGCGCGGCCTCGGGTGCGGCTCCGAGCCGCCGCAGAGCCTCGTCTGCCGGCCCGACGGCCCCGCCGTCGTGCTCACCTGGGCCGTGCCGCAGGATTACGACGGGATCGAAGTCCTCCGCGACGGCGACCTCGCCGCGGCGCTGCCCGGGGACGCTGCGGCCTACACGGATCACCCGCGGGCGGGCGGCACGCACGACTACGCCGTGCGAGGCGTCGAGGGCTCCGCCGCGACGGATGAGGCGACGTGCAGGGTCGCTGGGCTCCCCACGAACCGGCCTCCGACGTTGATCCTCACGGCTCCCGCGCAGGGGACCGTCGTCGAGGCCGACTCGGTGCAGGTCCGGGGCCGCGTCACGGACGACAACGAGGTCGTCCGGATCGTCGCGGCGGGCGCCGACGCCACTCCTCAGGGGCCGCCGCCGGTCCCCTATGAGTTCACGGCCACGCGGGGCCTCCTTCCGGGGCCCAACCTCCTCCGCGTGCAGGCCGTCGACGACTTCGGGCGCTCCACGTTCAAGGACGTGGCCGTCGGGAGGCCCCCCCTGATCCCCGTGGGCGGGAAGAGCATGGGCGTGGCGCTCGACCTGAGCGGCACCACGGGATACGACGAGGTGGAGAAGATCGTCCGGCCCTTCCTGAACCAGGTGCCCGCCCTCTTGAACCAGGCCGTGGCGGGCGTGGAGCTGTACCGCGGCAGCGTCCTGGGAGTCGACATCCGCGTCACGGGCAACCGGGCCGAGGTCCCGGGCGCGATCGGCTTCGACCTCTTCCCCTCGAGCGCGGGCGGCGGGAGGGTGGGCCTCGCGGCCACCTTCGAGCGCATCCTGCTCTTCGCCGACGGGCGCAGCGACTTCGGGTTCCTCGGCACGGACAACTGGGCCGCGACCTTCACGGCGAACAACGTGACCATCCGAACGACCTTCGCCTTCAACCCGCTGCCCGGCGGTGCCGGGCTCGACATCGTCACGGATGGCTTCACGGTCGAGATCGGGAGCTCCAGCACGTCCGTGAGTGGGTTCCTCGACCCCTTCGGGATCTTCGATGGCCTCGTGAACTTCCTCGCCGGCCTCTTCCAGGACGAGATCGAGAGCCAGGTGAAGGCCGCGGTCCAGGGCGCGGCCGAGCAGCAGCTCGTCCCGATCCTGGAGGATGCCTTCAGCAACTTGAAGCTGAACCTCGACCTCGCGGACGTGTCTCTCGACACCACCTTCCACGACGTCCTCGAGTCCGGGGCGGGCCTCTCGCTCCTCTTCGACTCGGTCTGGCTCGGCGCCGTGAAGGACCCGACCTTCCCGCCCTTCCCGGGCTCCTCGGCCCGCCTGGCGCCGTACCCGACTTTCCCGCTGGCGGTGCCCGTGGGGCACGCCGTCGACGCCACGATCTCGCTCTCCTCCGACACGTTGAACCAGGCGCTCTTCGAGCTCACCGCGAGCGGCCTCCTCTCCACGTCGCTGGGCCTCGCGGACGTGGAGGCGCCGCTTCCCCTCCTCCTCGGGACCCTGGCCACGGTGCTCGACGAGAGGCTCCTCGACCTGCCGGGCGTCTCCGAGACGAACCCGCTCGGCCTCCGCGTCGCCGCGGAGCTGCCCGCCGAGATCCGCCTGGGCGAGGGCGCCCTGGGGCGCGCCATCGTCGGCCAGGGCGCCATCTGGCGGTACTTCAAGGGGACCGCCGAGCCTCCGGCGGGCTGGAACGGGCTCGGGTTCGACGACTCCTCCTGGGAGCGCGGGCCGTCGGGCTTCGGATACTCCTCGGACCCCGGCGAGCTCCGGAGCGTGCGGACGGAGCTCCCCGACATGCCGGGGGGCTTCACGACCCTCTACGCGCGGGTCGCGTTCCGGGTCGGGAGCCCTGCGGCCCTCACGGGTCTCCTCCTGCACGTCGAGCACGACGACGGTTTCGTCGCGTACCTGAACGGCCAGGAGGTGGCGCGCGCCAACGCCACGGGTGCCCCGCCCGCCTTCTCGGCGGTCGCCGACGGGACCGTGGAGCCGACGCAGCTCGACATCGACCTCACGCCGCGGCGAGCCCTCCTGCGTGCCGGGGACAACGTCCTCGCGGTCCAGGGACTCAACGCGGCCTCCGCCAGCTCCGACTTCGTGCTCGTCCCGGAGCTCCTCGAGCCCGTGGCGCCGCCGGCGGGGACGCTCGGCCGCGTGCCGGCCGTGATCGACGTCCGGGATCTCGTCCTGACCTTCGTCGCCGATACCAAGGGGGACGGCGTGGGCACGAGCGACGCCGACGGCCAGGCGGATGAGGTGGACCTCTTCGCCTACAGGCTCGACTTCAGCCTGCAGGCGGCGCTCCTCCTCACGGACGGCGGCGGTTCCATGCCGCCCGCGATCGGTTTCCAGATGCTCGCCGAGGACGGGCCCGACGCCGACGCCTTCCCCGATGCGATCGTGGGTGGGGCCCAGGGCCTGAGGATCGCCGTGGCGCGCGAGGCGATCGACATGCGCACGACGACGCTGATCGAGTTCGCGCAGCTCGTCCTCGCGATCCTCGGCCCGTCCCTGGGCGAGGCCTTGACGGGCTTCGAGCTGCCGAGCTTCCCGATCCCCGAGCTCAGCTTCGACCTGGACTCGAACGGCGTTCCGGACGTGCGCCTGGACGTCGTGAACGCCACGCTGGCCGTGGTCGACACGACCGGCGACCGGCGCGCGGACTGGGTGTGCATCTTGAGCAATCTTCGGGCCGCCGCACCGTAGTGGTACAATCGGCCCCGGAGGTGCCAATTCGCAAACCGTTTGGGTTGGAAAGCATCCATCATGAAGCGTAGCCGACTCGTCCTTCCGGCACTCGTGCTCCTGGCTTTGGTCGCGCTCCTCGAAGGCGCGGCGTTCAAGCGCGGCGACTCGAACGCCGACGCGAAGGTCGACATCTCGGACGCCGTCAACACGCTGGGCTTCCTGTTCCTGGGCGGGACGGCCCCCCCGTGCAACGACGCGGCCGACACGAACGACGACGGGAAGGTCGACATCTCCGACGCCGTGAACCTCCTCAACTTCCTCTTCACGGGCGGCGGCCCCCCGCCGGCGCCTCACCCGGACTGCGGCGAAGACTCGACGGCCGACGGGCTGGACTGCGCCACGTACGAGCACTGCAAGACCTGCTTCGGCCAGAGTGACCTCGAGGACCAGCTCCGCCAGAACGTCACGCCCGTCGTGTGCATCGAGGCAGGCCAGGTCGACCCCCTGACCGTGGGGGCCCTCGTCGTCACGGTCTGCCCCCCCGAGGAGGCCGCGCCTTGCCCCGGCACGGCGGCCGAAGACCCCCTGGGCTGCCCGGTCGACTTCACCGTGGTCGAGGGCTCCCTCGATGTCCCCGGGAGGACCGTGACCGTCCACATCGAGGGGAAGATCGACGACCTGCCCGTGGTGATCGAGGACACGCTCTTCGGGAACAAGACCACTTGCCGCATGGATGTCGCCTTCAAAGGCGATGTCGTGATCCAGTTCTCGGCCGAGCCCGGCGAGGGCGGCGAGCTCGAGATCACCGAGATCTTCGAGCCCTTCCTCGAGAACGAGGAGGTGACGATCACGACGCAGAACAGCGAGTTCCTCTGCAAGACTCTCGTGGCCCTGCAGGAGCAGTACATCGAGGAGGTCAAGGCCCAGCTCCAGACGGCCGCCGCAAGCCTCGTCCAGGACCTGAGGACGGAGCTCGTCGGGAAGGTGCTGTGCCGGCCGGGGGGGTAGGAGCGTGGCGCGCGAGCGTCAGTACCTCAGCTTCACGATCTGCGGGTCCTGTCCCGCGGGCAGGAGCACCAGGATCAGGTTGTCGTAGGCGCTGGTCGAGACCGTCGCGGCCTGGTCCTTGGGGATCCCGAGCTTCTCGAGGATCGCCCGGATCGTCGTCGAGTGGTGCGCGATGACCGTGACCGTGCCGGGCGGGTAGCCCTTGAGGAAGGCCGCCACGCCGTCGGCGGACTTCTCGAGCTCGCCCTCGTCCCCCACGCGGTCCATGGCCGTGATCTCCTGCTGCTCGGCGAGCGGATCGAGCGTCTCCTTCGTGCGGCACTTCTCGCTCGCGATGAGGCGATCGACCTTGGCGTACTTGAAGACCTCGGCAAGCCTCCTGGCCCGCTCCTTCCCCTCGTCGGTGAGGCACGGGTCATCGGCGGGCGTCGAGGCTTTCTCCGCATGCCGCACGATGAACGCGACCGAGATCGGCTTCGCCGCGGCGCGGCACGACGCGGGCCCTGGGCCCCCCTGGAACAGGAACCGGAGGAGGTAGACGGGGTCGCCGATGTTGAGCGTCCCATCGCCGTTCACGTCCCCGTCGACGCCGGTGCCGCCGGCCGCCCAGGACCGCAGGCACTCGTTCCAGGGCAACCTGCTCAGGGTCCAACCGCAGAAGAAGATCGCGAGACATAGGGTCCAACGGCGTCTCATGGTCCAGCCTCCAAACTCGAGGGGAGACCCTCCATTGTAGACGCCCCCCGGGGGGCAGCGCTACGCGCCCCGTTTCCCCTTGGCCAGTAGCCGGACGAGCTCCCGGGCCGCCGGGGACAGGGTCCTCCCCGCTCGCGTCACTAGGACGAGGGGCCGGAGGAGGGGGGCGCGGGCCACGGGGAGGACCGCGAGGCGGCCCTCGGCGATCTCCCGCTCCACGGCGAGGCGCGAGAGGAACGCCGCGCCCACGCCGGCCAGGGCCGCCTCCCGCGCCGCCACGTTCCCCCCGATCTCGAGCACGATGTGGAGGCGGTCCACGGCGACTCCCGCTCTCTCGAGCGCATCGAGCGCCGAGGCGCGCGTCCCGGAGCCCGCCTCCCGGAGGACGAGCGGGACCTCCTCCAGGGCTTCGTCCTCCGGCCTCGCGGAGGCTCGGAAGCGCGCCGCGAGGGCGGGCGTCGCGACGAGGACGATCTCGTCCTCGCCGACGACGGCCGTCTCGAGCCCCTCCTCCTCCACCGCGCGGCCCACGACGCAGAGCTCGACCTCCCCGCGCCGCAGGGCCTCGAGGATCTGGTCCGTGTCCTCCACCGAGAGCGAGATCCGCAGCCCCGGGTGCTTCGACCGCAGCTCGGCGAGCACCTTCGGCAGGAGGAAGGAGCCCGGGATCGACGACCCGCCGATCCGGAGCGTGCCCTGGAACCGATCGAGGAAGTCTTCGACGGCCTTCATCGCCTCTTCGCGGTCGCGAAGGAGAGTCCTCGCGCGGGAGAGGAGGATCTCGCCGGCCGGGGTGGGCCGGACCTTGCCCGGCCCGCGGTCCAGGAGCTTCGCGTCGAGCGCCGCCTCGAGCGACGCGATCCGGGCGCTCACCGTGGGCTGGGTGAGGAGGAGGCGCTGCGCCGCCGCGGTGAAGGAGCCGGTCTCGGCCACGGCGACGAAGGCCTCGAGGTCGCGCATCTCCAGGGGGCCGGGCATGGACGAAGTCTATTCTCCGCCGCGGTGCGATCAAGGGTTTCGGCAGAGGTCAGGCTGGCATCGAGCGGTCTTTCTGGGCATAATCGGGTGCACAGAGGGAAGAGGTGACCTCGAAACGCTTCATCATGAACACGGGCCGCACGACCAGGCAAGGGCGACAGATCAGCGTCGGCAAGGCCGACGCCGAATACGAGGCCATGGTCACCACGGTCATCATGCATCCCGATGACATGAAGGAAATCGGAGCTGCCTCGGGAGGGACCGTCCTGGTTCGTTCGGAGAATGGAGAGGCCACATTCCTCTGCAAGGAGCACGGCGGAAAAGAGGGGAAGGTGCCCCGCGGCATGGTCTTCGTCGCGTATGGCCCGCCGACTTGCCGGCTCATGGGTCAAACGACCGATGGGACCGGGATGCCGCTCTCCAAGGGCTGGGAGGTCGAGGTGCGGCCTGTGCTCTCCCCCCTCGGTCCCCCCGAGGGGACGGTTGGGGCGGTACTTTCCCCCCTCGGTCCCCCCGAGGGGACGGTTGGGGCGGTACTTTCCCCCCTCGGTCCCCCCGAGGGGACGGTGCTGTCGCCGGGCGGCGAGGGCTCCTGAGCGATGTCGTGGATCCGGTTGGTTTGAGCGATCGATTGGAGGACAAGGCCATGGGTGGAGCAAAGTCTCTTCCAGATGCCACGGGGCCCGGGGCGGGTCAGACTCCGGAGGGACTCGACCTGGCGCGGAGCGCGGATGTCAAGGCGTGGGAGCTGATTGACCCTGAGGCCGGCCGGTACATGCCGCGGCGGATCCGCGGGAGTTGTCGCGGGCGGGCCCTCGGTTGAAGCTTCATCGTGCCGCCCGGTTCGGGCGGCGTGCTTTCCCCCCTCGTGCGCCCCGAGGGGAAAGCAGACGCGGACTGAGTCGAGGGAACGATGCCTCCTACCACCTTGGAAAACGCCACTTGTACGTTCTGCGGCTGCGTGTGCGACAACATCGGTCTCGAGGCCGATGGGGACCGCATCGTCAAGACAAAGCGCGCCTGCGGCCTCGGCGAGGCGTGGTTCAAGAACCATACCGCAGAGCGCTTGTATCCCGACGCGCTGATCGATGGCAAACCCGCCTCCGTCGACGAGGCGGTGGAGGCTGCTGCCGACTACCTCTACCAGGCGAACATGCCCCTGGTGTACGGGCTCAGCAACATTACCTGCGAGGCGCAGCGCAAGGCGGTGGCCCTCGCCGAGCTGGTCGGGGGCGTGGTCGATAGCCACACCTCCTTGTGACACGGTCCAACCGAGATAGCCGCCCAGTTGGGCGGCAAGGTCACGTGCACCCTGGGCGAGGTCAAGAACCGCGCTGACCTCATCATCTACTGGGGGGGCAATCCGGCCGACTGCCATCCACTGCACTTCTCGAGATACACCCTGAACGCGAAGGGCAAGCACGTGCCCCAAGGCCGCAAGGGCCGAACGATGGTCCTGGTCGACGTCAGGGAGACTCCCAGCGTACGCTTCTCGGATATCTTCCTGCAGGTGCGGCCGGGGAAGGACTTCGAGGTGGTCACTACCCTGAGGGCTCTGCTCAAGAACCGACCGGTCGATGAGGCGCGCGTGGCGGAGACCGGCCTGACTCTCGAGCAGCTCCAGAACCTGGTCGACCGGATGAAGAACGCGCGGTTCGGCGTGCTCTTCTTCGGAATGGGCCTGACGATGACGCGCGGGAAGCACATGAACTCGGCCGCGGTCCTGACGCTGGTCGCGGAGCTGAATGCGTTCACCAAGTTCGTCTCCATGCCGATGCGCGGACACGGCAACGTGACCGGGGCGGACGTGGTCATGCGCTGGACGACCGGGTTCCCGTTCGGGGTCAACTTGTCCCGAGGCTACCCCCGGTTCAACCCCGGAGAGTTTTCCACGATCGACGTGCTGGTCCGGGGAGACAACGACGCCGCGCTCATCTTGGGCGCCGATCCGGGCGCGACGATGCCGCAGCCGGCCATCGACCACCTGGCGAGGATACCGACCATCGTGCTGGACCCGAAGCTGACCCACACGAGCCGCCTGGCCCGCGTGCACATCACGACGGCCACGACGGGCATCAGCGCGCCGGGGACAGCCTACCGCATGGATGAGATTCCACTCCCCCTCAAGCCGATCCTCAAGTCGCCGTATCCCACGGACGAAGAGGTAATCCGCCGCATTTACGAGAAGGTCAAGGTGAAGCCAGCATGGTCCCCCGCCGCTTACGCGAAGGTCCCTTGCGCGTGAGGCGGGACTCCGGAAGAACTTCGGGCGTGGTTCAAGAACCGCGATTGCGCGGTTCAGAACCACGCCGAACTTCGAAGAGGAGCACTCAGGACCCATGCTGCGAATAAGCGGCGGGAGAGTCTACGATCCGGCCAACGGCATCCAGGGGGAGGTGAAGGACATCTGCATCGCGGATGGCCGGATCGTCAACGACGTGCAGGGAGCTGCAGTGCGCACGATCCCAGCTTCCGGGATGGTCGTCTTTCCCGGCGGGGTCGACGTGCACACGCACGTTGCCGGCGCGGCGCTCAATTTCGCCCGCGGCATGACCCCGGAGAATCACCGAGCGGCCGCCAAGTTCATCCACTCTCCCCTTCTTCGCGCAGGGACCGGCGGGATCACGCCCACCACCTTCGCGACCGGATACCTGTACGCCGGAATGGGGTACACGACGGTCAATGAAGCCGCCGTGCCGATCCTCTCGGCCCGGCACACTCACGAAGAGCTCCGCGACACGCCCATCGTCGACAAGTCGAGCTGCGTGCTCATGGCCAACAACGAGATCTTGTTGGACCTCTTCGAAGAGGGCGAGACCGAGCGTGCGAGGGACGTCCTGGCCTGGCTCATCTGGGCGGCGAAGGGCTATGGAGTGAAGGCGGTCAACCCCGGCGGGGTGGCTGCCTGGAAGTGGGGAAAGGACGCCAAGGTCCTCTCCGATCCCGTCCACGGCTACGGCAAGGTGACGCCCGCCATCATCATCGCCCAGTTGGCCGCGATCGTAGACCACTTGCGGCTGCCGCACCCCCTTCACATCCACTGCAACAACCTGGGCGTGCCGGGCAACGTCAGCACCACGCTCGAGACGATGAGGGTGCTCGAGGGACACCGAGCGCACATGGCGCACCTGCAGTTCCACGCCTACGGCGGTGACGACTGGACCACGTTGCGCTCCGAGGCGGCCGCAGTCGCCGAGTACTTCAACGCGCATCCCAACCTCACAGCCGATGCGGGCGCTATCCTGTTCGGCAACTCGGTGACCATCACCGCCGACGGTCCCTGGCAGCACTTGCTCTATCAACTCACCGGACGCAAATGGGGCAACCTGGACGTCGAGAACGAGACCGGGTGCGGGATCGTTCCCTACGTGTACAAGGGCTCGAACGTGGTCAACGCCGTGCAGTGGGCCGTGGGACTGGAGCTGCTGCTGCTCATCGACGACCCCTGGCGGATCTTCCTCACCACCGATCATCCCAACGGGGCCTGCTTTTGGCGCTATCCGGAGGTCATTCACCTGCTGATGGATGCAAGCTTCCGCCGCGAGTGCCTGAGGAAGCTCCCGTCCAGGGCTCTGAAACGGATCGTTCTCCCCGATGTCGACCGGGAGTACACGCTGTCCGAGATCGCCACCATCACCTCTGCAGGTCCGGCTCGAGCCCTCGGCATGCCCCGGAAAGGCCATCTCGGTCCGGGCGCGGATGCCGACGTGACCATCTACAACGAGAGCCCCGACCGCGGGCTCATGTTCCGGCATCCTCGCTATGTCCTCAAGGGCGGAGAGGTCGTCGTCGAGGAAGGCGACATCCGCAAGGTGGTCGATGGACGCGAGCTCATCGTCCGTCCTGCCTACGACGAAAACATCGAGGAGTACCTGAGGCCCTTGTTCGAGCAGTACTACACCGTCGCTTTTGAGAACTACCCGGTGGAACAGGAGCGGCTCGAAGGAGCGGACATCCGTGAGCTCGGTTGAGCCGAACGTCACCGTTTCAGGCGCGGCGCCACGAGGATCCGCGTGATCACGCTCAGCCTCAAAGAGGAGCCCCCCGTCCCGCTCGAGGCCGAGGCCCTCTCGCCCGATGTGGTGGCGACCTTGCGATATGACGAGATCTGCGCCCTGCCGATGTTCCTGGGCAAACGGCAGTGCCGCGTCGACGACCACTTCGTGGTCGAAGGAGAGGCCAGCGATGAGCTGGAGATCCGCGGGGATGCCGGCAGGGTCAAATGGATCGGCCGCGGCATGACCCGCGGCCGCCTGAGGATCGTGGGCAACGCGGGAATGCACCTCGGCGCCTACATGAAGGGCGGGACCATCGAGGTCACCGGCAGCGCCGGGGACTGGGCCGGCGCCGAGATGTCCGGCGGGCTCATCCGCATCGGCGGGAACGCGGGCGGGCAGATCGGCGCCGCCTACCGGGGGAGTCGCACCGGGATGACGGACGGGACCATCCTGATCGAGGGCTCGGCGGGTCTCGAAGTCGGGATGCGGATGAAACGAGGGACCATCGCCATCAAGGGTTCGGTCAAGGACTTCGCGGGCCTGGAGATGAAGGGCGGCACCCTGATCGTGGGCGGCGCCGAGCTCCGGACCGGGGCCTGGATGACCCGCGGTACGATCGTCTCCCTGACACGGATTCCGCTCCTGCCGACGTTCGCCTACTCCGGCACCTGCAATCCCACCTTCTTGCGTCTGTACGCCAGGCAGCTTGGGACCTGCGGGTTCTCTGTCCCCTGCGACGCGAGCGCAGGGGCCTATCTTCTCTACACGGGGGACACCGCGGTCTCCGACAAAGGGGAGATCCTCGCGTGGCAGCCGCACGCGTCCTGACGCTGGCGAGGTAGAGGCAACGGGACTCGCTGGATCTCCTCGCTGAGCCCTCCTCGGCGACGGCCACGGTCACGAGGGCCTCGAGGTCGCCCCTCTCCGGGGGGCCGGGCATAGACGAGGTCTATTCTCCGCCGCGGCGCGATCAAGGGTTTCGATTTCCGGGCGTCCCCTCGGAGCCCTCATAATCCGGGTTCTCGAGGATCAAGACCCAGTCAGGAGAGTGCGCACCATGACCCTTCGACCCTTGGCGTGGATCCCGGTGGCGATATCGGCTTGCCTCGGCGGCTGCTCGGGCCGCGAGGTCCCCGATGGGACCTCGAGTCTCGCCGCCCGGGAGGCCGTCCGCGGGCCCCGATCGCGCCGCGTCCACTTCGAGTACGCCGCCACCGTCACCGGCGTGCCGCCGGGAGCGAAGACAGTGCGCGTCTGGATCCCCCTGCCCGAGAGCGACGCCTGCCAGACCGTCACGGGCCTGGAGTTGAGATCCCCCGTCCCGCACCGGGAGACTCGCGAAGCGCTCTACGGCAACCGCATCGCGTACCTCGAGGTCCAGGGCCCGGCGCCGGCCGAGATCCCCGTGAAGGTCTCCTTCGATGTGGAGCGGCACGAGGCGCTGGAGGTGCGCTGCGCGACCGGCGGGCAGCTCGAGGCGCGCCTCCTCCAGGGCGACCGCCTCGCGCCCGTAGAGGGCGAGGCCGCGGCCCGTGCGGCGCAGGTGGCGCGATCCGGAGAGGTCGCGGGCGCCAGGGCCCGTGCGATCTACGAGCGCGTGCTCGACGACGTGAGCTACGACAAGAGCGGGCAGGGCTGGGGCCGCGGCGACCTCCGGTATGTCTGCGAGGCGGGCAAGGGCAACTGCTCGGACTTCCACGCGCTCTTCATCGGCATGGCGCGTGCGCAGAGGATCCCGGCCTTCTTCGAGATCGGCTTCCCCCTTCCCCGGGACCAACGCGAGGGGACGATCGGCGGGTACCACTGCTGGGCCTGGTACCGGGACGAGGGCGGAGCCTGGAGGCCCGTCGACGCCTCCGAGGCGGACGTGGACCCGTCCCGGAAGGACTATTTCTTCGGGACTCTCTGCGAGAACCGCGTCGCCTTGAGCCGCGGGAGGGACCTCGTCCTCGAGCCGCGGCAGGCCGGGGAGCCGCTCAACTTCTTCGTCTACCCCTACGTTGAGGTCGACGGGCAGCCCCTCGAGAAGGGGATCGAGCGGCGGTTCACGTTCCGGGACCTGGGGTCGTAGCCGCCCGGAACGGTCTCCCTCCTGGCCGAATGGCCTCCTTTCCGGCCCGCGTTAATGGACGGGCCGCGGCGCGGTCCTGTATCCTGTCCGCGAAGGAGTCGGACCCCCCATGCAAGTGGTCGTCACCGGAGCCACGGGGCTCGTGGGCTCTTCCCTCGTGCCGTCCCTCGTTGCCGGAGGGCACCGCGTGAGCCGGCTCGTGCGCGCGGCGCGCCCGCCGGCCCGGGCCGGCGCGATCGACGTGGCCTGGGACCCGGAGGCGGGGCAGCTCGACGCCGGCGCCCTCGAGGGGCACGACGCCGCCGTCCACCTCGCCGGCGAGAACATCGCGAGCGGGCGGTGGACCGAGGCGAGGAAGACGCGGATCCGCGGGAGCCGCGTGCGGGGAACGCGCGTCCTCTGCGAGGCCCTCGCGGGCCTCTCGCGGCCGCCGCGAGTCCTCGTGTGCGCCTCGGCCATCGGCTTCTACGGGAGCCGCGGCGACGAGGTCCTCCGGGAGGAGAGCGCGCCCGGGACAGGCTTCCTCGCCGAGGTCTGCCGCGAATGGGAGGCCGCCTCGGAGCCCGCCGCGAAGGGTGGGATCCGCGTCGTGAGCCTCCGGATCGGCGTCGTCTTGAGCCCGAGGGGGGGGATGCTCGGGCGGATCCTCCTCCCTTTCCGGCTCGGGCTCGGCGGCAAGGTGGGGAGCGGGGCTCAGTTCCTGAGCTGGATCTCGATCGGGGACCTCGTCGCTGCGATCGAGCACGCGATCGCGGCGGACGGCCTCCGGGGGCCCGTCAACGCCGTGGCGCCGAACCCCGTCACGAACCTCGAGCTCACGAGGACCCTCGGGAGGGTCCTCCGCCGCCCCACGCCCTTCCCCATGCCCGCCTTCGCGGCGCGGCTCCTCTTCGGCGAGATGGGCGACGAGCTCCTGCTCGGGAGCGCGCGCGTCGTGCCCGAGCGGCTCCTCGCGTCCGGCTTCGCGTTCCGGCACCCGGACCTGGAGGGCGCGCTGAGGGAGCTGCTGGGCAGGTAGACCCCCGGCCCGGAGACCGACCCGGCGGGCGACGGGCTCGAGCGCGGGCCGTGAGCTCCCCTCGACTCTCCGGGTACGTCCCGATAGGCTGGTAGGCGTCGAGCCGCTGGGCTCGACCTTCACCGTCGCGTCACGGAGCTCGGACTCGCATGGCCGAAGCCCTTCGTTCCCTCATCGAGGCGGCGCGGGCGGGGGACCGCAGCGCGCTGAACCGGCTGGCCGGGTGCGTGGACACCTTCGTCCGCATCTTCCATGGCTCCTTGAGCCGCAAGGTGCGCTCGAGCTACGGCTCGACGATGGACTTCGTCCTCGAGGGGCTCGCCGAGGCCCTCTCGCGGCTCGGCGGCTTCGAGTACCGGAGCGACGAGCAGTTCTACGCTTGGGCCGCCCGCTTCATCCGGAACCGCATCCTCGAGACCGGCCGGCGGGCGGGGCGCAAGAAGCGCGGCGCGGAGGTCCTCCCTCTCGACGGAGAGGCGGACCGCGCCGAGGCTCCCGGGCCCACGCCTTCCGAGGCGGCCTCGACCGGCGAGCTGCGCGAGGTCGTGGCGGAGGCGCTCCTCGAGCTCCAGGTGCGGCATCCCACGGAGATGGCCGTCGTCCTCGCGAAGGTCTTCGAGGACCGGAGCTGGCCCGAGGTCAGCGACTCGCTCGGCCTCTCCTCGGAGAAGCGGGCGAGGAACCTCTTCGTCAAGGGCCTCGACCTCCTGCGGCCCCTCGTCGAGAAGCGGCTCGGCGGGCGCTCCTTCGAGGACCTGCTCGGGCCATGAGCGCCGAGAGGCTCTACCGGGGCTTCGTCCGCCGGTACTTCCGGGACGGCACGACGCGGGTGCCGGGGACCTGGCCGAAGGGCGTGCGCAAGCGCTGCCGGTTCTTCCTGAGGATGCTCGAATCCTCAGAGCAGGGTCCCTCCCTTGCCGAGCGGAGCGTGGTCTCCATGCTCGAGGACGGCTCGACCCGCTCGGCCTCCGGGCGCGCCGGGGAGGAGGAGGCCCGCGTCGCCGCCGAGCGCTACTCGATCGAGGGCGAGCTTGGCCGCGGCGGCATGGGCCGCGTCCTCCTCGCCCTCGACCGCGACCTCCGGCGCCGCGTGGCCGTGAAGGTCCTCCTCGGCCCGAGGGGGGAGCCGGGGACGACTTCCCGCTTCCTCGACGAGGCCCAGGCCACGGCCCAGCTCGAGCACCCCAACATCCCCCCCGTCTACGACGTGGGGGTCGACGCGGCCGGCTCCCCCTTCTTCACCATGCGCTGGATTCGGGGGCGCGACCTGAAGGAGATCCTCGCGACGCGTCCCCCCGAGCTCTCCCTCGTCCGCCTCGTCCAGATCCTCCAGCAGGCCGCCATGGGGGTCGAGCTCGCCGCGAGCCGCGGGGTCGTCCACAGGGACCTGAAGCCCCGGAACATCATGGTGGGCGAGTATGGTGAGGTGCTCGTCGTCGACTGGGGCCTCGCGAAGCTCCTCGGGCCGGCCGCCGGGCGCGCCGGCGGCGGCATCGCGACGGAGAGGGCACGGCGGGGGCTCGTCACGATCGACGGGGCCGTCCAGGGGAGCGTCGCCTACATGGCGCCGGAGCAGGCGCGCGGTGAGGTCTCCGCGATCGATGCGCGGACCGACGTCTTCGGCCTGGGGGCGGTCCTCTACGAGATCCTGACGGGCTCGCCGCCGTACCCGGAGGAGGACGCCGCCGCGGCGCTCGCCCGTGCGCGGCGCGGCGACGTGGTTCCGTCCAGGGAGCGGGCTCCGGACCGCGCGATCCCCCCGGCCCTCGACGCCGCCTGCAGCAAGGCGCTCGCGCCGCGGAAGGAGGACCGGTTCCAGACCGCACGGGAGCTCCACGACGCCCTCCAGGCGTTCATCGAGGGCACCGAGGAGGCCGATCGCCGCGCGGCGGAGGCGAAGCGGCTCCGCCGCGCGGCGCGGAGGCTCGAGGCAGGGCTGCGGCGGGCCCGCGCCGCCGCGTCGCGCCTGCGGGGCCGGGAGGCGAGGCTCAGGGCCCGTGTCCGCGACCACGACCCGGAGGCACGCAAGCGGCCCCTCTGGAGGCTCGCGGAGAGGGCCGCCGGGGCGCGCGCCGAGGCGTCCGCGCTCTTCAATCGGGTCGCGGCGGCGTACCTCGCGGTCCTCAGCGTGACCCCCGAGGACCCGGCGTCCCGCCGGGCGCTCGCCGATCTCTTCCACGACAGGCTCCTCGAGGCCGATGCGACCGGCGATGCCGAGGCCGCCGGCCTCTACGAGGAGCTCGTGGCGCAGTACGACGACGGGAGGCACCGAGCGGAGCTCGATGGGCCGTGCACGCTGCGCCTCGAGAGCGATCCGCCCGGCGCAGAGGCGGTCCTCCACCGCTTCGAGGAGAAGGGGCTCGTCCTGGAGGCCGGCCGGACGGTCCGGCTGGGCAGGACGCCGCTCGAGGTTCCGCTGGAGCGCGGCTCGTACCTCGCCGTCCTGAGGACGCCCGGGCACCACGAGGCGCGGTACCCCTTCCTCCTCGGGCGGCGCGCGAGGCACGAGGTGCGCGTCCTGCTCCACCCTCGGGGCTCCATCCCCGAGGGCTTCCTCCAGGTGCCCGGCGGAGAGTCGATCGTGGGGGGCACGTCCCGCGACTTCCCGTGCCTCGCGCGGCAGCGGGTCCTCGTGGGAGAGATCTTCGTCTCCAGGTTCCCCGTCACCTTCGGCGAGTACTGCCGGTTCCTGGACCGCTTCGAGGGGAGCGAGCGCGAGCTGCGCGAGCACCTACCGCAGTTCGCCCGCGAGCGGTACGTGGCGCGCACGCGGAGCGGGCGTTGGGCGCCGATCCGGAGGCTGGACCGGCGGACGCCCGTCTTCGCCATCCCCCGGGCGAGCATGCTCGCCTACTGCCGGTGGCTCGGCCGCAGGATCGGGAAGCGGGTCCGGCTCCCCACCGAGGTCGAGTGGGAGCGGTGCGTGCGCGGGGCCGACGGCCGCCTGTTCCCGTGGGGGAACGGCTTCGACTGGGCCTTCACGAAGGGCGGGCTCTCGAGGCCAGGGGACCCCTTCCCGGAGCCCGCGGGCGCCTTCCGGCGCGACGAGTCGGTCTTCGGCATCCGCGACCTCGCGGGCGGCGTGCGGGAGCTCTGCGACGGCTGGTACGGCGAGGAGTACCGCCCCTGTCGCGGCGGGAGCTTCTTCAACCCCTCGCCGGTGGTCTTCCGGGCGGACTGCCGCATGATCCTGCGGGAGGGGAGGCGTACTCCGGACGTGGGGTTCCGGGTGTGTTGGTCGGAAGGGACTGGGGGATCGAGAGGCGGACCTCGAACCAGCCGCCCGCCTCGGACCGCACCTCGACCGTCCCGCCGAGCGCCTGGGCGATGTTCTTGACCAGGACGAGCCCGATGCCGCAGTGGGCGCAGGCGCTCGAGTGGGCTGCGTCCCCTCGCCAGAACCGCTCGAAGGCGTGCTGCGCTTCCTCCGCGGTGAGCTTGCTTCCCGTGTTCCGCACGAGCACCTCGGCTCCGCGCGGCCCGGCGGCGGTCTCGATCCTCACGGTCCCGCCGCGGTCGGCGTACTCGACGGCGTTCTCGAGCACGTTGTGCAGGACGATGTGGAGGAACGCCGGGTCGGTCGCGACCTCCACGTCGGGGCGCAGCGCCCACTCCACATGCAGCCCGCGTGCGGCCGATGCGCTCTCGAGCATCTCCCACGCCGAGAGGACCTGCTCCGCGAGGAGCACGGGGCGGGGATCGACGCGGGCCTGACCGGCCTCGACGCGCGCGAGGAGGAGGAGCTTCTCGACCATGGACTGCATGGCGAGCGTGATCCCCAGGCACTCGCGGAGGGCCTCTTCGTGCTCCCCCGCGGCTCGCCGCTGGGAGAGCGCGACCTCGATGGTGGACCGGATCCCGGCCAGCGGCGTCCTCAGCTCGTGGGCGACGTCGGCGCTCAGCGAGCGCTCGCGGACGAACGCGGCCTCGAGCCGGCGGAGGAACTCGTTCATGCGGTCGGCGATGGGCCGCACCTCGAGGGGCGCGTCGAGAGCCTCGAGGCGGGCCGAGAGGTCGGCGCCGTCGAGCCGACTGATCTGGGTCGCGAGGCGGCTCAAAGGGCGCAGGTTGCGGCGGATGGTCCACCACAAGAAGCCCGCGGTGATGAGCATGGCGACGACGCTGACGCAGCCGAGAAGCAGGCCGATGCGACTCAGGGGGGCCGTGATCGAGGCCGTGTCTCGCGCAAACGCCACCATCACCTTCCGTTTCGAGTCCTTCCAGGGGATCCCGGCCTCGAGGGCCCGCAGCTTCTTCTTCGCGCCGCCCTCCCGAGGCATGAAGGTGAAGCCGATCGCGCGTCCCGGCCGCCCGTCCGGCAGAGTGAGCCAGCGGAAGCCTGGGGCCTCGCGAGACCCTTCGATCGGCTCGAGATTGGCCGCTCCCAACGACGCGGAGCGGTAGAGCTCGGAGCCGTCATCGAGCCACACATGCAGGTAGGCGGGGTTCTCCAGCCTCTTGACCTCACGCAGGTCGGTCTCGCTGAAGTCCAGGTCGACCACGTCCTGCTCCTGCTCCATCGATGCCACCATGGGGATCACATAGTCGAGGAGGGAGCGGTCGAACCGGCGGATCAGCACGGACTCCACGAGGAAGTAGAGCACGACCCCGCTCACGAGCACGACCGATGCGCTGCCGAGGATCGTCTCGAGGAGGAGGACCCCGCGGAGCGACCGGATCACGAGGGCGCCTCCAGCAAGTAGCCCTCGCCGCGGCGGGTCTGGATGAGCCGGGGGAGCCCTTCTCCCTCGAGCTTCCTGCGCAGGTAGCCGACGTAGACGTCGACGACGTTGCTCGAGGTCTCGGAGGCGAAGTCGTAGAGGTGCTCCCAGATCTGCGGCCGCGTGACGAGCTGGCCGGCCCGCAAGGCGAGGAGCTCCAGGAGCGAGTACTCGCGAGCCGTCAGCTCCACGGACCGCCCTGCCCTGCGGACCCTCCTCGCGGTCGTGTCGATCTCCAGGTCGCCCACGCGGATGACCGGCGATTTCGAGCCGTACTTCCGCCGCACCAGCGCCCGCACGCGGGCGAGGAGCTCCTCGAACGCGAAGGGCTTGACGAGGTAGTCGTCCGCGCCCGAGTTGATCCCCTGGACCCGGTCATCCAGTCCATCCTTCGCCGTGAGGATGAGGACGTGGACGGCGCTCCCCGCCTGCCGCAGGCGCCGCAGGACGCTGAGCCCGTCAAGGCGCGGCAGCATGAGGTCGAGGACGACCGCGTCGTAGTCGTTCGACGTCGCGTACCAGAGGCCCTCCTCCCCGTCGCCGCAGGCGTCGACGACGAAAGCCGCCTCGCGAAGCCCCTGCATGATGGACTTCCGAAGAGGCAGGTAATCCTCGACGACAAGGACTCTCATGGGACCGCGTTCCATGGTACCGGCCGGCCAGGCTCGGCTCTACGGCCGAGCCTGGCCGTTCGCATTCCGTTCAGGTCACTCCCGGATCACGGCGACGAGCTCCGTCCGCCTTCCGGTCTCGACGTTCACCTCGAGGACCAGCCCCACGCCGGGGGCATAGAACTTGTGCTCGAGCGCGTCCGGCTCGAGGGGCGAGAAGTCCCCGGTCTGAAGGCAGCCTTCGAAGGCGCCGAACGGGACCGTGACGCTCTGGTCGAGCGCGATGACCTCTCCCATGTCCTCGGCCTCGCCGAGGAAGAACTCCTGCCGGTACACGTCGCCCACCCGGGGCTCCGCCTGCATGATGATCCCCGGCTTGGCTCCGTCCACGCCCGCCTCCCAGGAGCCCTCGAGGCTGACGAGCACGCCGTCCTCGTACTCCTCGGAGTGCTCCCCGAAATACCAGACGTTGCCCATCTTGTCCTGGGCGAACCAGTCGTCGGTGGCCTCCACCACTTCTCCGTCGAGCATCTCGGTGTCCCTCACCACCGTGCAGAGCACGCCAAGGATCTCCTTCGTCTGGTCCGTGACCTCCACCTCGACGCGCTCCAGCCCCTCCTCCGTCTCGCTCTCGTAGACGAAGGTCGTCCCTGGCACGAGGGGGAAGAACGGGTTGTCGACCCTGCGCACGAAGTCCTCCGGGTCGATCACCGGGTCGTAGGGGGCCTCCCCGAGCGCCTCGCAGACGTCTCCGCGCGCGTCGCGCTGGTCCTTGCACTCCTCCAGGGCTTCCCGGAGCGCCCGCTGGACCGCCCGCTTGCAGGCTTCCCTCTCCGCGATGTCCGCCAGGTTCTCGCAGTTGCCTCGAGCCAGCCAGTAGTCGTCGAGGGCCTCGTACCGGCAGGACTTGAACACGTGTCGCGTGGTCTTCGTGCAGGCGCCGTCATGCTCGCCCTCGGCGACGCTCCCCGAGAGGGAGAGGCCGAGAAGGGCGCCGGCGGCGAGGCCGATCCTCGACCAGCTCCGGCTCCCACGGCGGGTGGGGCGATCCAGGGTTCGCGCAGGATGGGACTTCATGGTGCTACCTCCTTGTTTCTGGGACCTCCATTCGTCCGGAGGAAGAGTACAGGGTGAAGATGAGAGGACCGTGAGAGCCGACCGAGGGAGGAGACCGGCCGCCGGTCCCCCCTTCCCCCATGCCAGGAGGCCTCTCGGCGATTGCAGTTTTCCCCCGGCCGCATGAGAATCGACGGGCATGGGTCTGCCCGCTTTCTGGGGGCGCGGGTCCTCCCGGCAGCGAAGCCGGGGAGCCCGGCGTGCCGGCTCGCCGCGCCCGTGCGCGCTCGCCGCCCTCGCGATCGCTCCCTCCGCGGTCGCGATCAGCCTCGTCGTTCCGGCCGCGCTGCGGGCCGTCACGATCACGGAGATCCACTACGATCCGCCCGGCGAGGCCTCGGGGCTCGAGTTCGTCGAGCTCCACAACGACGCGCCCACCGTCGCGGACATCTCGGGCTGGGCCTTCACCGAGGGGATCGACACCGCCTTCCCCCGCGGCACCTGGATCCCGGGCCGCGGATACCTGGTGGTGGTCGGGAACGAGGCGGCCTTCCGCGCCGCTTACCCCGGCGTGGCGGTGGCCGGCGTCTTCGAGGGGCGGCTCGACTCGGACGGCGAGGAGCTGGTCCTCTCGGACGCGGGCGGGAGCGAGGCTGCCCGCGTCCGGTACCGGGACCGCGGAAAGTGGACGTCGATCCCGGCGGGCACGGGCCACACCCTCTGCCTGCGCGCGACGCACCTGGACCCTTCGGAGCCCGAGAGCTGGACGGCGAGCGCTTTCCCCGGCGGCACGCCGGGCCGGGCGAACTTTGCGGCCGCGGCCGAGGAGAGAGAGCTGGTCGCCCTGGGTGCCACGTGGAGCTACAGGAAAGGGACCGTCGAGTTCTCGGACCCGCCCGAGGCCTGGCGCCAGCGGACCTACTCGGCGGCGGGCTGGACCTTCGGTCCGGCCGGCTTCGGCTACGGGGACGGCGATGACGCGACGGTCCTCGAGGACATGTCCGGCACCTACATGTCGGTGGCGGTCCGGACGTACTTCAGCATGACCCAGACGGGGATCGACGCGGCGTCCGGGCTCGTGCTGGCCTTGAGCTACGACGACGGTCTGGTCGCCTACCTGAACGGCGTCGAGGTCCTGCGCCTGGGCGTCCCGGGCGCTCCCGGCGAGCCCGTGCCCTTCGACGCCGCCGCGGCGTCTCACGAGGCGGGGGCCGAGGAGCGCTTCGAGATCTCCATGGCACCTCTCGTGGCCGGAACGAACCTCCTTGCGATCCAGGGGCACAACGTCTCGATCGCTTCGAGCGATTTCAGCCTCGCCCCGCGGCTCCTCCTCCTGAGCTCGACGTCGCCGGGGGGCGAGGCGTCGGCGGTCGTCTTCAACGAGTTCCTGGGGAGGGCCTCCGGCGGGAGGTGGGTGGAGCTCTACAACACCGCGTCCCGCCCCGTGGACCTCTCGGGCCATCTCCTCTCGGACAGCGCGGCGGCGCTCGACCGCCACGTGCTCCCCTCCGGGACCGTGATCCCGCCCGGGGGCTTCCTCGTCGTGACCGAACAGGCGTCGGGGCTCGACCTCTCGGCGGCCGAGGTGCGCCTCTTCCTGACGCTCCCGGACCGGAAGGCCGTCGCGGCGGCCGCGATCTTCGAGAACCTGTCTTCCGACGGCATCCCGGCGAGCCGCTGGGGCTACAGCGACGCGCGCTTTCCCGACGGGACGGGCGACTTCGGTTACGCGCCGCAGCCGACGCCGGGAGCGCCGAACGAGATCGACGTCTCGCGGGACGTGTCCATCAACGAGGTCTTCTACAACGCCCCCGCAGGCAGCACGGCCAGCGAGTTCATCGAGCTCTTCAACCGAGGGGCCGAGCCGGTGGACCTGACGGGCTGGTCCTTCACGAAGGGCGTGAGCTTCACGTTCCCGGCCGGCGCCATCCCTCCCGGAGGGTACCTGGTGGTGGCCGCGGACCCGGCGTCGCTCGAGGCCGCGCACGGGATCGCGGGCGTCCTCGGTCCGTGGTCGGGCTCGCTCTCCAGCTCGGGAGAGAACATCCGCCTCGCCGACGCCGCCGGCAACGTCGCGGACGAGGTCCGCTACTTCGACGGCGGGCGCTGGGCCCAGGACGCCGATGGCGGAGGCTCGAGCCTGGAGCTCATCGATCCCTGGCAGGACAACTCCTTCGCCACGGCCTGGGAGGCGAGCGACGAGAGCGGGAAATCGGACTGGAAGGAGCTCCGGTACACGGGGTCGTACGCGCCCGAGGCCGCCTCGGAGCTGCACGTGCTCCTCCTCGATGCGGGCGCGGTCCTCATCGATGACGTCTCCCTGAAGCGAGAGGGGTCGCCGGTGGAGCACATCCCCAACGGCGGCTTCGAGACCGATACGAGCCCCTGGCTCCTCCAGGGGACCCACGGCGAGAGCCGTCGCACGACGCTCGATGCGAGGTCGGGCTCGGCGTGCCTCGAGCTCATCGCCACGGGGCCCGGCGACGCCGGCGTCAACAAGGCCGACACGGACACGTCGCCCGCCATGACGGCGGGGAAGTACGAGGTCTCCTTCTGGGCCCGCTGGCTCCGGGGGTGCTCGAAGCTCCTCACGCGGGCCGACAGCGTCCGCGGGGCGAGCCTCTCGAAGGTGCACGAGCTCGAGCTCCCGGCCGCCCTGGGAACGCCCGGCCGCGAGAACAGCGCCCGGGTTGCCCTGAGGTCCGCCTCCCCCGACGGGAACCTGGGGCCCGTGATCGGCGACGTCTCCCAGGTGCCCGTCGCGCCGGGGCCGGCGAGCGCCGTGACCGTGCGGGCCCGCGCCCACGACTCCGACGGCGTCGCATCGCTCGCCGTCCACTACAGGCCGGGCGGCGTGGGCGACGGGGTCTTCGCCCAGGCTGCGCTCTTCGACGACGGCATCCACGGCGACGGCAAGGCCGGGGACGGCGTCTGGGCCGGGACCGTGCCGCCACACCCGCTGGGGACCCGCGTCGTCTTCTTCCTCGAGGGGACGGATGCCCTCGGCCACGTGCGACGCTACCCCGTCGAGGCGCCGGCGAGGACCCTCCTCTACGGCGTGCAGATCACGGTGCCCTCGCCTCTCCTCACGGTGCGGCTGAACCTCGACGACGAGAACGACGCGACGCTCCGCGAGCGGCTCCTCCACTCGGACGACCTCGTGGACGGATCCTTCGTCTTCGAGGACCGAGAGATCTACTACAACGTGGGCGTCCGGTACCGGGGCAGCCCCTGGGGCCGCCCCGGGGACCCGAAGAACTTCCGGATCCGGTTCAACGAGGATCGGCCCTTCATCCGGGGCCTCCGGGCTGTCAACCTGGCACGCTCGGGCTGGGCTCTCAACGAAAGCACGGCCTTCTACTGCGTGGAGCAGGCATCGAGGATCGACTCGCCCGCGCCCGCCTCGGCCTACCTCTTCAGCCGCGTCTTCCGGAACGGCGCCTTCCACGGGCAGATGGGCATCGTCGAGACCGTCGACGCTCGCTACGTCAAGCGGTGCTTCCCGCGGGACCCGGACGGCCTCGTCTTCAAGGTGGCCGCGAGGCCGTACCTGAACGACGGGGGCACCATGGACGCCGTCGAGGGGACGACCTTCGCCTACCGGGGCGTCTCGGCGGACTTCCCCTTCGAGGCCTACCGCTGGTACTTCGTCCCCGGCACGCGGCAGATCGAGGACCGCTGGACCGAGCTGGATCGCCTCTGCGGCAGCCTCGATGTGAACCGCACGCCGCCCGCCGCCTTCGACGCCGCGATCGAGGGGATCCTGGACGTCGAGCAGTTCCTCCGCGTCGAGGCGGCCCGCACGCTCCAGGACGACTGGGACACGATCGGGATCGGCGGCGGGCACAACGCCTACCTCTACCATGCGCCGGGCGAAGGTCGCTGGAAGCTCCTGGCCTGGGACATGGACAACACCTTCGGCAACGCCGACGCGAAGCTCTTTCCCGAGGGCGCCGAGCCCCAGGTCACGCGCCTCGTCCAGCGGCCCCTCTTCCGGCGCCAGTACCTGCGAATCGTCGAGCAGCTCCTCCAGGGGCCGTGGGACGCGGCGTACATCCAGGCGTACCTCGCCCAGGTGCGCTCGACGACGGGGCTCGACCCCGGCGGCATCCTCAACTTCATGAACCTGCGGAGGCCCAAGGTCCAGGCCATCGTGCCGCCCGCGCCCTTCAGGGTGACCGTCATCGGGAGCACGACGGTCCCGGCCGACTGGGACGGCGTCCACTTCACCTCGAGGGCCACTCTGAGGACGCGGGGCACGGCGCCGGTGGCCATCGAGACGCTCATCGTCTTCGTGGACGGCGAGCACCTCGACCTCGCCGTCTCCTGGAGCACAACGAGCTGGCTCGTGGACCTGCCCGTCGGGACGGGCGAGAGCCGGTACGAGCTCCTCGGTTTCGCGCAAGACGGCGACCTCGTGGGGACGATCGATCTCCGCGTCGTCAACACGACCGGCTGGGCCCGGCCGGCCGTGGCCGCCGTCGAGCCTTCCCTGGGCCCCGCCTTGGGGGGCACGCGCGTGCACATCCGAGGATCGGGCTTCCGCCAGGCGGCCAAGGTCTTCCTCGGCGGCGCCGAGGCCTCGGGAATAGCGGTCGACTCCCTCGAGGAGATCACCGCCGTGACTCCGCCCGGATCGCCCGGCAAGCAGACGGTCCGCGTGCTGAACCCCGACGGGCAGTCGGCGGAGCTGCCGGCGGCGTTCGAGTACGTCGCGCCCAGGACCTTCGTGCGCGGCGACGCCACGGGGGACGCCCGCGTGGACCTGGCAGACGCCGTGAAGGTCCTCTTTCACCTCTACGCCGGCGGCGTCATGAGCTGCCTCGACGCGGCCGATGCCGACGACTCGGGCTCGGTGGAGCTCACGGACGCGGTCCTCGTCCTGCGCTTCCTCTTCCTGGACGGGCCGCCGCCCGCGGCGCCCTTCCCCGCGCCCGGAGTCGACCCGGAGCCGCCGGCAGATGACCTCGGGTGCTAGCTTCGCTCCAACTGCCGGTGATCGAAGGCCCGGTTGCGGCTACAGCTCCGTGTAATCGGTCTTCTTCTCGTCCAGCAGGTACTCGTCGCGCAGGTCCTTGAGCGCGACCCGGCCGATCACGGGATCGAGGCGCTCGCGCTGCGGTTTCACCACCACGCCCTCCCGGACGTGGGCGTCCTCGAAGGTGGTCTTGCCGCAGCTCAGGCGGCGCACGACCTCGATGTCGTACGGGCCCTCGTACAGGACCGGCACCCGCGGGACGGCGAACCGCTCGCAGAGCGGCAGGAAGTCCGGCCAGTCGAGGAAGCGGCCGTCGACGAGCAGGTCGAACGCCGCGAAGCCCCAGCTCTTGTGCAGGCCGTAGTGGAACGACTGGATCTTGGCGCCGTAGACCTCGCCATAGAGCACCACCTGCCGGTGCGCCCCCGCGAGCGACTCCACGAGCGCGCGCAGCTCGGGCAGCGCATACGGCCACCAGTAGGTGCTCGACGGCAGCTTCTCGTCGGGCGGGCGCTTGCGCCGCACCCCCATCGAGCCGGCCATCCACTCCCCCTCGACGATGCCGATGCGGCCGCTCGTGCCGTGGATCTTCTCCGTGACGACCACCGGCTCGCCGGGCTGGAGCACGTGCGGGAAGTTGCGCAGGTTCTCGATATCGGTGTAGCGCTGGAACAAGGGGTGGGCGCGTTCGGAGTCGCCGGCGTCGGGGCGCGGGGGCGGCTCGAACTTGACCGCGCCGTAGCGCTCGGCCACGTTCATGCCCAGGGGCCAATCGGGGTCGTCGGGCGGCACGACGAAGCCGAACGATGCCTCGCCGCGCAGCCGCGCGCACCGCACGCGCCCCTTGCTCAGGTACTGGGTCACGCCGAAGCGGTCGCTCACCTCGGGCGGCAGCACGGCGTCGGGCGGGAAGTAGACGACCTTCTGGCCGGCCCTGTGCTGCCCCTTCGGGACGACCACCTGCCAGCCGAGGATGCGGGCGATCTCCAGCCGGTCGGCGTTCGAGTGCGGCTTGACCTCCTCGATCAGGGCGACGGGAACGATCAGGGCGGTGCTCATGGTGGTGCGGGCTCCTCTCGGCTCCGGAATGAAGACGGAAGTCTGAGACCGGCTTGGAGACCTGTCAACCGATTCCAGATCCGGACCGCTAGTTGCTCACGTTCCCGTTCCCGCCCTTGCCGCCGCCGTTTGCCGTCCGCTGGCGGTAGGGCTTCCAGGTTGCCGGGTCGACGCCGAAGCGGCCGAGCACCTCGCCGACGACACCGCCTCCCTCCTCCCAGAACGCGTCGAGGACGTCGTCCGCCGACGCCTGCCGGCGGCTCCTCTCCTGGGCCGTCTTCACCGCTCGGACCAGGATCCCGTACGTCGTGGGGGACACCGTGAACCCTTCCGAGACGTCCGGTCCCAACTCCCGGGGAGGCACCAGGGAGAGAGCGAGCTGCTTGACGATCTCGGGCTCCAGCCGGTGGAGCCTGAGGAAGCCCCCGAGCGGCCCGAGCCCGTCCCCGAGCAGCGCCGCAAAGAGGTGGGGGTTCCGCACGATGAGCCAGCCCTGAAGCCGAGCCCACCGGGCCGCGGCCTCGATGAGCCTCCAGGCGCCCTCCGAGAGGTGCTCGCGCCGCAAGGGCTCCTCCTCGGGGAGGTTGATCTCCGCGTCCATCGTCACGGGGCCGCCGGCCGCGGCCGGGCCGCCAGGCGGGGCGCAAGCCTCGGCGGCCAGGGCCGGGAGGTCCACCGCCACGGTCTTGGGGAGGCCTCGCAGGAACGCGACGAAGCTCGCCGGGGCTTCCTCGCAGAATGCCTTGAAGAGCAAGGCGAGCGACACCGTGCCGCCTCCCGACCTCGCGAGGGCCCTCGCCCGCAGGATGATCGGGAGGACGGCGTGGTCGCAGGCCTCGTGGCTGAGGGGGAAGGAGGTGGGGTTGTCGCCCTTGGAGAGGGCGAGCAGCACCGCGCAGAGGACCTCCGTCCGGGCACCCTTCTTCTTGAAGAGCCGGGCGATCGGGCCCTGGGCGTCCGTGAGGAACGCCGCGAGGACGAGGCGCTTCGTGATGGGGCAGACCCCGCGCTGCTGGGCGAGGACGTGGGCGGTCTCGATGACCTTCCGCGCCTCCGCGTCGAGGTCCTGGATCAAGATGCAGCCGTCGCCGTCGACGCTCGAGACGACCTCGGCGCTCCCGAGCCATCGATCGACCTCCTCGGGCCGCGGGAGACCCAGGCCCGGATGCGAGGGCCACTTGCCGGCGGCGAACAAGGCGCGGAGCACGTCCAGCTCGCAGATCAAGGGACTCTCTCCGCGGGCGCCCCTCGCCGCCGACAAGGCGTCCGCACGGACCAGGACCTCGGCGAGCTCCGGCTGGAGCTGGTCGCGCCTCTCGATCGTCCAGAGGTCGGCGGCATCGGGCTCGGCCGCCGCCTGCGGCGCTTGCGGCGCCGCCTCCTCCCGTTCCTCGAGCCCGCCGATGGCCTCGTAGCAGACGTCGGGGTCCTTCCCGAAACGCCGCAGCATGAACCGCGTCAGTCCCCCTTTGCGGACGAGGCCCGCGACGAAGTCGGTGACCGTGACGCGCCGCCGGCCCTGGAGGTTGCGCCGCTTGGCCGCCCGCAGGAGCACCGCGTCGAGGCGCAGGGAGAAGACGTCGTCCTGGAGCAGCCCGTCGGCCGCGAAGACCCGGACGCCCTTCGTCGCTCGGAGCCCTCCTCCCGCCTCCACGGAAGGCCGTCCGGGGGCCGGGAGGACCTTGTCGGGCTTGCCGAAGTAGCGGTAGACGGCCCAGGAGATGTCCGGCGCGCCGGCCCGATAGGCTTTGTGGCTCCGGCGCCGCGCGATCTCGAGGGCCTTCGCGAGCCGGGCGCCGCGGAACGCGCACCGGAAGAACGAGAGGGCCATCGCCGCCGCCTGCGTGTTGAGGACGGGCCGGAGCGGTGCGATGACCACCCTGCCGGGCCCCGCCCCGGCGAGGGCGTGCGCCACGCTCGAGGCCTTGGCGTCGAGCCCCCACTCCTGGCCCATCGCCGCCCCGTGGCAGGCGTTGAGGAATGCGAAGCGCAGGCGAGGAGCAGCGGCCTCGATCTGGCTGTCGTAGAGGGGGACGCCGTGTGCGAGGACCAGGCAGCTCTCGGCGCCTCGGTCCGGGAGCCGGCCGTGCCCGAAGTAGTAGAGACCGACGACGGACGGGTCTCGGATCGCCTCGAGCACGTTGGAGAGGCTCGCGAACTTCCCCTGCAGCACCCTCGGCTCGTAGCCGGCCCTCTCGACCGAGCGGAGGATCTCGTCGATGTGCCCGCGGCAGACGCCGCCGGGGTCTCTCTCGGGCTCGAAGAGATCTTCCGTCGGGTTCGCGACCACGAGGAAGGAGCGCCCCTCGGACGGGGCCACGGAGTCCTTCGTCCGGACGTGGTGCGTGATGTGCCGCGTGAACACCAGCTTGCCGCTCGTGACCCGAAGCCTCGCCCCGCAGGAGGCGCAGTAGAAGCGCGGCGGGCTCTCCAGCGGCACGGGAATGCGGCACGCCCGACAGTGCTCGTTCTCGCAGACGGCGTAGCTCTCCTCGAGAGCCTCCCACGGGATCTCCGCGGGGAGGTTGTGGGTGATGTCGAAGTGCGGATGCAGCGGCGGTTCGAGCA
>JACQVW010000780.1 GCA_016209535.1 Planctomycetota bacterium
CACCTCGGCATCCAGGGCCGACTCGGCCGGGGTTGCGTCCGGGACGTGGGGCCCGCTGCAGCCGAGCCGGGTCGGGAGGAGGGCCCTTGAAGCGCCGCTGGAAGCTCCTGATCGCCTTCGCGCTCGTCGCGAGCGCCTGCATCGGCGGCTGCGTCGTGCTTTCCTGGGACGCCCCGCCGCCCGCGGACGGGGACCTCGTACCCGTGCGCTCCGAGGTTCCCGCCGAGGAGAACGGCTTCCGGTGGTTCGATGGGGTCCAGCTTCCCGAGGACCCCGAGGACGCCGAGGATCCCGGAGAGCCCTCCCGCGAGGACTGGAGCCCCGAGGCCGCCCGGCAGGCCGTCGAGCGCGGCCGGGACCTCCTCGAGCGCTTCGACAGGAGCCTCGAGGCGCCGCGGTTCCAGGTGCCGCCGATCCAAAGTTTAGAGGATCCCGTGGAGTACCTGGCCGTCATCGGGCACTGTGCGCGACTCGCTCAGTGGCGCGCCACACTGCGCTTCGAGGCTGGCGAGGAGCGCGAGGCCATTGACATGGTCGTGAAGGTCGTTGCGCTCGGGCATCGCCTGGAGGGGGCCGAGGGAGATCTCATCACCGTCGATCATGGCATCGCCGTCAAGTCCATCGGAGCCGATCTTCTACGGCACCTCGTCCAACGCACAAGGCTGCCCGACGAAGATGTCCTGCGGGCGCTCGGCGCGCTGGAGAGCTTAGGGGCTCACGAGAAAGGCCTGGCCTATGCCTTCAAGCTCGAGTACCAGCTCCATTCAGGGCTGATCGCGGCTCTGGGTGCGGGCGAGCTCCGCATCCTGGATCCGAGCATACTCGACGCTCAAAGCAAGGCGCAGATGCCATTCATCGGCCGCGTGGCGTTCAAGCCCAACGCAACGCGCCACGCCGCGGCGGCGTACTTCCGGGCTCTCGTCCATTACCGCGCGCCCTGGCGCGATTCGCCGGCGCCCATCGGGCCCGGCGGTCCTGTCCCCGAGCTCGAGATCTCGGGGTGGCCGACGCCGAACGCCGTGGGAAAGTGCCTCAACGCAGTACGGCTCCCGACGATAGGCCATGGGCTCGTGAGTGTCGGCAAGTCGCGCCTCGACCTCGCCGCCCCCGCGGTCCTCTTCGCCCTCCGCCGCCACGCGCGCGATGCGGGCTCGCTCCCGGCCGCGCTGGACGAGCTCGTGCCCCGCTACCTCCCCCGCGTGCCCCTCGACCCCTTCGACGCGAAGCCTCTCAAGTGGTCCCGCGAGAAGCGGAGCATCTGGTCGGTGGGCCCCGACCGCACCGACAAGGGCGGCTGCGCCGGCGACGACCAGTACGCGCGGGGCTGCGACGACCCGACGTACGAGTTGGAGCCTTGAGCTGGCTCCTCATGGGACAACGATGGAGATGCCCGGGAAGACTTGCCGGAAGTCGCTCTCGTTTCGGGTCAAACGGCCATCGAACCTCGAGGCGAATGCGCCGATCAGGATGTCCGCCAGCGGCCGTCTTGGGATCCGGACGGCTCGTCGCGCCGCCACATAGCGATGCCACGCGCGGTGGGCCTCCTGGGTGTCCACCTCGGTCCACGCTTCAGGCCACGTCACCCCGACGTTGAACAGAAACTCGTTTTGCCCCGCTGGGTCGTCGTTGAACAGGGGCGCGAGCTCAACGTAGGTGACGGGACAGAGGGTGAGGCCCTGCGGGCGTTTGCTGTCCAGCAACTTCGCGGAGGGCACCCCGAACTTCGGGTCTGCCTCGGCGACATCGATCAACAGACAGGTGTCCACCACCCAGGCCACTACTCACGCTCTCCTGCGCGGAGCTCAGCCATCCACTGGGCAGTGGTCAGGGGTTGGGGCCGGAAGCGGCGAGCGAATCCGAGCATGGCCATCGCTCCGGCAGGCTGCCCGGTGGGGACCCCGGCACGCTCCAGCCACTGCAACCAGGCCAGCAGATGGCGAGCGTGCGCTTCGTCCAGTTGTCTCACCTTCTCGATGGCCATCTCCACGGCGCTCATGGAATCAGTGTAGCACTCAAGACGTATGGGGCAACACTGCTGCCCCAGCTTGCGCGAGGCCGGCGGGCCAGGTACCCTGGATCCCGGGCCGAGAAGAATCCGGAGGTCCCCATGGTCCCGGGAACAGGCTCTGAGAGGCTCGTCGAGGGCCTCACGCGGGCGGTCGGCTACTCCCCTGCGCGGAGCCAAGCCAGGGAGCGCGCGAAGCTCGCCGTCGCCATCAGCCGCGAGGTCGGGGCCCTGGGCACCACCGTGGCGCGGGAGGTCGGCGCGCGGCTGGGATGGACCGTCTACGACCACGAGATCCTCGAGAAGATGGCCCGGGAGACGGGCCACGACGTCGCGGTCCTCGAGAAGGCCGACGAGCGGCGCTCGAGCTGGCTCTCGGAGCTCGCCGAGGCCTTCGCGGCCGTGCCCGTCGTCAGCGAGAGCGCGTACGCGCACCACCTCCTCGAGGCGCTCTTCTCCATCGCGTCGCGGGGCGAGTGCGTCCTCGTGGGTCGGGGCGCGGCCCAGATACTGCCCCCCGCGAGCACCCTCCGCGTCCGCCTCGTCGCCGACCTCGAGGACCGGATCCGGGTCATGGGCGAGCGGCTCGGCCTCTCCCGCGACGAGGCCGCCCGCCACGTCGACGCGACCGACCGCGAGCGCGCACTCTTCGTGCGCCGGCACTTCCAGCGCGACCCGGAGGACCTGCACGCCTACGACCTCGTCCTCAACACCTCGCGGCTGCGCGTCGCCGACTGCGCGGACCTGATCGAGCGCGCCCTCCGGGCCCTCGAGCGGCGGCAAGCCGTGGCATGACGTCGACGCCCGCGCCGGCGCGCTTCACTGCCGGAGGGCCGCCTTGAGCAGGTCCCCCGCCGCCGGGCTCGCGCCGCTGGCGGCGAGCGCCTCCCGCGCCCGTCCGACGCGCTCGCGAGCTTCGCTCCGCGCGCACCCCAGCCGCAGCAGGGCCTCGGTGACCCTGCGCTCCAGCGGATCGGCGTCGGTCCGACCGCCCTGCGAGTCCAGGTCCCTGGACTCGGCCCCCCGCGGCAGCTCGACCCGCAGCTCCCGCGCTGCAGCGAGCGCCTCGAGCTCCCGCGAGAGGTCGAGCGGCTCCTCCTCGCTCGCGGCGATCCAGCGGAGACCCGTGGTCGGGTCGCCCTCGACGCGCAGGCGCCCGGCATGGACCGCGGCATGGCACCGTTCACAGACCGCGCATTCGTAGAGGAGGCCCGTCAAGCCCCCCTCGCAGCGCAGCTCGAGGTGGTGCGCGTGCAGGCCGAGCCTCCTCCTGCAGCCGGGGTTCACGCAGACGAGCCCGTCGCGGAGGAGGATCTTCCGCCGCAGGCTCGCCGTGTGGGTCTTCGGCGGGCCCGAGACCGGCGCATCGATCCCGCCTGCCCGCTGCTCCTCCTCCTCCGGCGTGATCTCGACCCGCCGTGCCTTCCCCTCCACGCGGTCGACGACCTCCCCCGGGATGGAAACGAGGCCCTCGGGCGCCGGCAGGTGAGCCTTGCGGCAGTCGGGGCAGCGCTGGTAGAGGACCGTGTAGGCCGGCTCCTCCCGCGGCTTGCGCCCCGGCGAGCCCTGCGGCGCGCCCTCCGGGGAACCCTGCGGCTCCGTCTCGAGCACCGAGCGCGCGAGCTCGAGGAGCGCCTCCTTGGGCTCCAGGCGCTCCTTCCCCGTCCGCTCCCGCGCCTCGAAGGCCGCCTTCCTCAGGGCCTTCTCCAAGATGTCGTGCTCCTCGGGCAGGAGCGCGAAGGCCACGCGCACCGCGAGCCTCGGGAGCCCCTCCTCCTTCCTGCGGGGGCGCCTGCGGCCCTTCAAGGCGGCGTCCCGCACCTCGAGCTCGAGGGCCCTGGGGCCCCGCGACCCCGCGAGCTCGATCCACTCGAGCTCGGTCTCGGCCGAGGCCACGCGCGTCACGAGGCTCACGGCCTCGTACGAGAGCCTCCCCTCGGCGAACGCCCGCTCCAGGCCCGGCAGCCCCGGGAGGGCCCTCGCCACCCGGAGGAAGTCGTAGGTGCGGCTCCGGCCGTAGCCG